>NZ_QPLS01000004.1:0-330128 GCF_003665955.1 Halorubrum sp. Atlit-28R | reverse complement strand
TGAAGAAGCCGCCGACGATCTGCTGGCTCACCGACGCGATGATGAACAGCCCGACGCCGGAGCCGACGCCCCACTTGCTCACGATCTCGTCCATGAACAGGATGAGGATGCCGCCGACGAAGATCTGCGCGAAGATCAGCAGCTGCACGCCGAACGTGCCGATGCCGAGCGCGCTCGCGACCGCGTCGTCGGCCGGGAGGAAGCTCCCGGTGAACACCATCGGCGCCGCCGTCAGCGCCGAGACGATGATCACGAGCAGCTTCTGGAGGCCCTGATAGAGGACCTGGTCACGCGGGTCGTTCTCCGTGTCGAGCCCGAGGAGGTTCGCACCGCCCAGCAGCTGGAGGACGATGGACGCCGTGACGATCGGTCCGATACCGACCTGCAACAGCGACCCGGACGATCCGGCCAGCACCGACCGGAACTGTCCGAAGAAGTCCGACCCCTGCCCGACCGCCAACCCGAACGGGTTGATGTTGGTCAGGAAGAAGTAGACGATCAGGATTCCGGCCGTCCACGTGAGCTTCCGCTTGAACGGGACGTGCCCCGCGGGCCGCTCCACGACGGGCATCCGCGAGAGCACCGGTTCGGCGGCCTCCTTCCAGCTCATGTTACGCCTCGTCGTTCTCGTCGTCGGAAGTGTTTTCCGGTTCGTCAGCGGGCTCTTCGGCGCGCTCCGAGAGCGTCGCCTCGCCGCCGGCCTCCTCGATGAGCTCGACCGCACCGGCCGTGAACGCGTCGGCCGTGACGCGGAGCTCGCGCCGGACCTGCCCGCCGCCGAGCACCTTCACGACGTCCGCCTCGTGGCCGTCCTCGACGACGTCGCGCGCGTCGAAGACGTACGCGTCGCCGTCCTCCTCGGCGAGGCCGTCCGCGGCGTACAGCGCCGCGTCCTCGTCGAGCTTCTGGACCTTCACTTCGAGGACCTCCGTCTGGGCGTCCTCGGGCCGCTTGAACCCGTGCTTGCCGAGCGGGCCGTAGTTGTGGTACTCGTGTTTCGCGCGACCGGCCGCGCCGCGGCCGCCGCGGTGCCCGGCGCCGCGCCGGTTCTTGTGCGTGCCGCCGCCGTGCGTGCGAGAGCCGCGCTGTCGTCGTTTCTTGCTCGTCATCGCATCGCCTCCAGGAGACTGTCGATCTCCTCGGTGGTGTGTTTCCCGAGCTCGCCGCCCTCGATCACGGGGTGTTTGATGCCCTCGTGACCGCCGCGGGGCGCGTGGAGCCGGAGCGTTGGCGAGAGGCCCTGCTCGCGCAGGGTCGTCTCCTCGTCGACGAGCGCTTCGGCCAGCGCCTCGAGGTCGGCGTAGTCGGTGTTCGATCCGATCCACTCGTCGTCGACGTCGGCCGAGCCCTCGAGGGGCTCGCCGCGCCGCGCGACGGTCCGCGCGACGGCCTCGGCGCTCGGTTCCCCGAACGCGACGACGTCGTTGACCTTCGTGATCATGCCGCGGTACGAGTCCGTCTCGGGGACGAACGTCGCGTGGTTGACGCGCCCGACGTTCAGCATGTCGAGCGTGTCCTCGACGTCGTAGTCCAGGTTGACGTCGCCGCGGAGCTGAACGATCGCCTGCATCACTCGCTCACCTCGTCGTAGTGGACCTCGCGCGCGTGCTGCGGAGTGCGGGACTGCGCCGCGTTCTCCAAGGCGTTGAACGTCGCCTTCGCGAGGTTCACCGTCGTGCGCGTGTTGCCGTCGGAGTTCGTCCAGGCGTCCTCGACGCCGGCGAGCTCTAAGATGTTGCGGACCGTCTCCGCGGCCGCGAGGCCTAGCCCCTGCGGGGCGGGCTTGATCTCGACGGTGACGGAGCCGGCCTTCCCCTTCGCCGTGCGGGTCAGGGAGTTGGTGCCGCCGGGCTGGTCCTCCCAGGACCCGGAGCCGCGGTCGACCGAGATGAGGTTCAGCTTCGCGACGTCGATCGCCTTCTGGATCGCGCCGCCGACCTGGTCGTCGCGGGCCTGCGCGTAGCCGAGGTAGCCGTCGCGGTTGCCCACGGCGACGACGCAGCGGAACTTCACGCGGCGGCCGGAGTCGGTCATGCGCTGGACCATGTTGATGTCCAGCACCTCGTCTTCGAGCCCCGGGAGGAGCTGGTCGACGATCTCCGCCTCCTTCAGCGGGAGGCCGGACTCGAGCGCCTGTTCCATCGACGTGATGTCGCCGTCCTGTACCTTGCGGCCGAGTCGCGTCCGCGGTTCCCAGCCGTCGTTGTGTCTACTCATGGTCCTCCTGGATTGTCGCGAGCACGTCGTCGAAGTGCTCGGGTAGCTCGCTGGCGTCGAACTCGCCGCTGTACAGCGGCTCGTCGAGCTGCTCTGCGTAGTCGGCGATGTGTTCGCCGCGCGTGCGCGACCAGTCGGCCAGCACGTCGTCGTTGTGCGGGATCTCGAGGCCCGCGTCGATCGCTCCTTCCTGTACCGCGAACGTCTTGTTGCCGGGCGTCGCCGTGTTGAGCCCGATGTCGAGGACGGCCTCGTCGAGGCCGGCGTCGACGGCGCGGGCGCCCGCGAGGAAGCCGGTGAGGTACGCGCTGGGGAGGTTGCCCGTGGGGGCGTCCCAGCCGTACTCGCCGAGCTCCTCGCTGGAGGCGGCCGCGTGGGTCTCGTCGCCGTCGGGTCCGGGGGTCACCAGCTGCGCCCTGACGTGAGCGTTGCTCACCCGGGCGACCAGGCGAGGCTTGCCCGATTTCAGCAGGCGCAACCTCTGATGGTAATCCGTCCGGACCTCGCGGCGGCGCCGCATCGGCACCTTGTATCGTGGTCCTGTCGCCATTAGTCCGTCACCTCGTAACCGTACTGCGTCTCGATGAACGCCTCGAGACGGGCGACGTCCTCGAAGTCTCCCCCGCTCGCCTTGTTGTAGAGCGTGCGGTACTCGGAGGCGTCGAGTACGTCTTCCTCGTCGCGAAGCTCCTTCAGGCGGGCCCGCTGTGCGCGGATGCGCGCCTTCCAGTCGTCTTTCGTGTTCTGCCGCGCGCCGGAGCGCCCCTTGCGGGAGCCGGCGCCGGACTGGTGTCCGTACGAGCGCTTGTCGGCGCGCTCGCGGGCGCGACCGCGCGAATTCGTCTTCGCGTCTTTCGCGCGGATCGTTCCCTGGTCGATGAGCTCGCGGACGTCCTCGCGGGTGATCGCGTCCGCGATCTCCTCCTGTGCGTCGGGGTCGAGCCAGACGCGGCCCTTGCCGACGTCGAGCTCGTCCGCTGCGAGCCGTTTCTGCGCCTTCAGATCACTCATCGTTGACCTCCACTTCGACGTAGGTCGGGTTCAGCACGCGGATGCCGCGCTCCTCCGCCTCGTCCTCGATCAGTTCGCGCTTGCGACCGCCGACCTTCGAGGCGATCCGCACCGCCTGCGTGTCGCCGTCGACGCCCTCGAGGTCGTCCGTGTTGTGAACGCGGACCTCCTCGAAGCCGCTCGGGTGCAGGTCGCGCGACGCCTTGGGCGAGCGGAAGCCGGCCTCGACGACCGGCCCCTTCGACTTCATGCGGCGGCGCTGCTTGGAGAGCCCGCCGCGCGGCTTGCGCCACGACGTCGGGATCCGCTTTTTCTTGTGGTAGTCCTGCCGGTTGAACTGCGGTTTCCCCTCGCGGTGCTTCTGCGCGAGCGCGCGAGCGGTCTCGTCGTCCAGTTCCGGCGTCTTGTCGGCGTGGCCGCGGGGGCGAAGCTCCGTCTCGACCGCCTCGGACTCCTCGGCCTCGTCGGCCGACTCCTCCTCGTCGGTCTCGTCTTCGATCTCCGCGTCCGCCTCCTCGTCGACCTCCAGTCCGCCGACGTCGGCCTTGATACGCGCGGCGAGCGCGTTGCCGACGCCGTCGACCTCGGAGAGCTCCGACTGGGAGGCGGCCTTCACGTCCTCGACCGTCTCGTAGCCGGCCTCGCGAAGCGCGTCCGCCTTCGAGGGACCGACACCGCTGATGTCTTCCAGTTCGTCTGCCATTGGTTAGGCACCTCCGGTGGGCTTCTCGACGATGTACACGCCGTCCTGGAAGACGCGCGTGTCCTTGTCGGTCACCTTCGTCAGCTGTTCGATGTCGGCGGCGGTCTGCCCGACGGCCTCCTTGTCGGAGCCCGTCAGCGTGACCGTCTCGCCGTCGACCTGTACGTCCGTGTCTCCGCGGATCGGGGTGCGCCGCGCGGCGCTCTCTCCGAGGAAGTTCTCGATGACGACCTCGTCGCCCTCCACGTTCACCTGCATCGGGAAGTGGGCGTAGTACACTTCCATCGCGTACTCCCAGCCCTCGGTGACGCCGTGGATCATGTTGGCGACGTGGCTTTCGAAGGTGCCGACCGTGGCGTTGGTCTTCGCGTCCTCGTTCTCGGTCGCGATGACCACCGCGCCGTCCTCGACGGACACGTCGACGTCGGGGTACCAGAGGCGTCGCGTGACGCTTCCGTTGGGCCCCTCGACGGTGAGTTCGAGGTGGTCGGTCTCGGCGGAGACGTCGTCCGGAATCTCGATTTCGACTCTGTTCATTGTTAGTAGACGTATGCGATCACTTGGCCGCCGATGCCCGCTTCGCGGGCCTCGTAGTGGCTCATGACGCCGTGGCTCGTCGTGACGATGAGCGTCCCGTAGTCACGGGCGGGGAGGTATCGCTTCTCCCACTTCTCGAACTCGTCAGCGCCCGCCGAGTAGCGGGGCTTGACGGCGCCACACTCGTTGATCGCGCCTTTCAGTTCGACCTCGAACTTCCCGGCCTTCCCGTCGTCGACGTACTCGAAGCCGTCGACGTACCCGCGGTCGTAGAGGACCTCGAGGACGGAGCCGATGATGTTCGAAGCGGGCTCTACCGTGTACGACAGGTGGCCAACGCTCTCGGCGTTGTCCATGCCGGCGAGCGCGTTGGTGAATGGATCGTTTCCCGTCATGATCAGCTGTACTTCTCGAATCCCATGTCTCGGGCGACCTCGCGGAAGCACTGGCGGCAGAGGTTGATGTCGTACTTGCCGACGAGTCCCTGCTCGCGGTCGCACCGCCGGCACGTGTGCCGGGAGTCGGTGCGCTTCGCGGCGTGCTCGCCCGTGTCGTTGTTCGCTTCGCTCATTCGCTTACCTCGACGTCGAAGTTCGTTTCGAGGAACGCGGCTGCGTCCTCGGCTGTCATCCGGTGGCGGGCGGGGATGGTCCCCGTCGCCTTGTCGCGTTTCGAGACGCGGTAGCCGGGACGGACGATCGTCGTCGTCACGTCGAGGCCGTAGATCCCGGTGTTGGGATCGTACTCCTGGCTCGGGAAGTCGGTGTGGTCCTCGACCCCGAAGCTGAGGTTACCCGTGTCGTCGAACTGGCTCCGGCCGACGTCGACCAGGTCCAGCGCGGTCTCGAGGAACGCGTGCGCGTCCTCGCCCCGCAGCGTCACCTTCACGCCGATCGGGTCGCCCTTGCGGATCCCGAACTCGGCGATGGTGCGCTTCGAGGTGGTCCGGACCGACTGCTGGCCCGTGATCTCCTCGATGATCTGCTCGGCGTCGGCGAGGGGCTCTCCGCCCTGCCCGACGCCCATGTGGACGACGACCTTCTCGAGGTACGGCTCGCGCATCTCGTGGTCGGCGCTCTCGGCTTCACTCATCCGAATCACCCGCCTCGTCGTCGTCCGTGAAGTTCTCGTCGATCACGACGACGTACTCCTCGATCGTCTCGTAGCCGCCGTCGTCGCTGGCGACGGTGACGGTGTTGTCGCCGGAGCCGAGCGTCACGTCGATGTCGTCGATCTCGCCGATCTGACCGGCGTGCTGGCCGGCGACGGCGGTGACCAGCGCGCCCTCCTCGTACTCGAAGTGGGCGACGATCTCCTTCGTCTCATTGTCGACGACGATCGAGTCGTTCGTCTCGTAGTCCGCGTCGTCGTCCACGCGGACGTTCGTCCCGTCGTGGAGCGTCAGCTGGACGACCCCGCCGGGGACGACGGTCTTGTTCGTGATCTTCCCGAGCCGGCTGCCCGCGGCCTCCTCGTCGACGGGGGTCAGCGCGAGCCGACCGCCCTCGTCGGGGAAGACGCGGAAGTACTCCCCGCGCTCGGGGAACGCCAGGATGTCGAACATCCCGATCGGACGCTGCTCGTCCGAGATGGCGTCCCCGTTGACGAGGATCGAGTCGTTGTTCAGCGCGTAGCGCGCCTCCTTCGTCGAGTCGACGTAGCCGAGCACGTCCCGCAGCAGGACGACGAGGGGAACGCCCGCCTCGCCGTGCGGGCCCGCGCCCGCCTTCACCGTGAACGTGTTCGTCTTGCGCTCGACCGGCCAGGAGTTCGGTACTGACAGTCGCTTCTGGTGTCGCGTCATTCGTTGTCCTCCTGGAGCCGCGCCTCGCGGCGCTCGTCTTCGAGGTCCAGTTCGGTCACCCGGACGTTGCTCGCCGGGATGGGGCGGGGAACTTCCTCCCCGTCCGCCTTCTCGACGGTGACGTCCTCGACCGTGATCCGCTCGGCGGACAGGTCGACGGAGACGACCTCCGCCTCCGTGCCGGCCGCGTCGCCGCGAAGCACCTCGACGGTGTCGCCGGCGTTGACGCGGACGTTCCGCTGTCCGTACTCGTCGCGGAGATCCTCGGTGAGGGTGGCTCGGACCTGGTTCTGCCGCTCGTGGAGCGGCGCGGTCTCCGACCGTTTTCGTTGTTTGCGTGGCTGGTTCGTCATAGTTAGACGATCATCGTCGCGGTCGAGGCGATGCTCCCGAATCGTTCGGCGACCTCGCGGGCGACGGGGCCTTTGATCTCCGTGCCCCGCGGCTCCTCGAGGTCGTCGATGATGACGGCCGCGTTGTCCTCGAACTTCACGCGCGTGCCGTCCGGACGGCGGATCGGCTTGCGCTGGCGGACGACGACCGCCTCCAGCACCTGCCGCCGCATCTCCGGCGTCCCTTTGGTGACCGAGACGGTCACCTTGTCGCCGATCCCCGCCTTCGGGTGGCGGTTCTTCGTGCCGGAGTAGCCCGACACGGAGATCACCTTCAGCTCACGGGCGCCGGTGTTGTCGGCGCACGTGATCAGCGAGCCCTTCGAGAGCCCCTGCGTGACGTCGGCCTTGAGCGCCTCCATCACTGATCACCCGACAGGATCTCGACGACGACGTGGGACTTCGTCTTCGAGAGCGGTCGCGTCTCCGCGATTTTCACTTCGTCACCGACTTCGAGCGAGTCGAGCACGCCCGGCACGTGGGCCGGGATGCGCGAGCGACGCTTCATGTACCGGTCGTATTTCGGTACGAACACGTCGTACTCTCGCTCGACGATGACGGTCTTTTCCATGTCCGTCGACACGACCGTTCCCTCGCGGGTCTGGCCGCGGACGGAGAGCTGCCCGTAGAACGGGCACTTCTCGTAGTCGTAATCCTCCGGGTTGTCTGGCTCCGGAGGCGTGGGTACGTCGATTCCTATCGCCATTGTGTGGCACCTCGTTCGGTGCGTTCGGCGGGCCGATGTCGCAACCGATCGCCATCCACCGTCGCGTAGACCGCGTCTTTGCACTCGCCTCGTCGGCTCGCCGGGCCCGCGCCGTCACCGTCGACGGCGCTTTCGGACCCGGACGGGCCAGACTGACGGGGGCGGACCCCCGTAGTATCCGACCCGAGTTGGGACGCGGACCCCGGCGACCCTCCGTCGCCGGCGGCTTCATCTGTGCGAGCGGTCGGCGTCTCGACGACGCCGAACTCGAACGTCGCGCCCGACTTGGGCACGCGCTTGTCCCCCGACCCCGTCCGGACCACGAGGGTGCCGAACGTCTCGTCGAGCACGCGACCCGCGATGCCCACGTGGGCGTCGCTGTCGGCGTCGACCACCCGAACCGGGAGGCCAACGAGCTCGTGTCGAACGAGCGTGTCGGGGGAGATCATCTTACTGTTCCTCGTCGTCGAAGTCGCCTTCTTCCGCCTGGATCGTCTTGATCCGCGCGATGGTCTTCTTCAGCTCGTTGACGCGGCCCGGGCTCTCCGGCATGCCGCCGGCCGCCCGCTGCGCCTTCGAGTTGAGCAGCTCGGTCTCGAGCTCCTCGAGTTCGACCTGCCGCTCCGCCGCGGTCATGTCGCGGATCTCGTCGGTGTAGAGGATCGCCATTTACTCGTCCCCCTCGTCTTCCTCGTCGGCCGCCTCCATCTCCGCGACGAGGTCGGCCGCCTCGGACTCGATCTCTTCGTCGAGGTCGTCGAGCTCGTCGGCGTCGACGTCCTCGTCGACCGGTTCCTCCGCGGCGACGTCGGTCGCCTCGGCGGCCGTCTCCTGGGTCTCCTCGACGACCTCCTCGACGACCTCCTCGTCGATGACCTCCGCGGGGTCCTCGTCGGGGACGTCGACGTCGTCGCCGCCCACGTCCGGGACCTCGTCGGGGTCCTCTTCGAGGAGCGACTCGACGCCCTCGTCGGCGTCGGCGTCGACCGCCGCCTGCTCGACCTCCGGGACCTCGGCGTCCTCGCGGACCTGGAAGTCGTCCGGGAGCGTCGCGCCCGGCGGGATGATCTTGACGTTGACGCCGATCGTCCCGAGCTTCATGACGGCGACGCCCTGGCCGTGATCGACGACCTCCTCTGCGGGCTCGCCGTTGTGCTTGATGTAGCCGCGGTTGAACTTCTCGACGCGCGAGCGCGCGCCGGTGACCTTCCCGGACAGGACGATCTCGGCGCCCAGCGCGCCCGCGTCCATGATGCGGTCGATCGTGGTGTGACCGGCCTTCCGGAAGTACCAGCCGCGTTCGAGGGCGTTCGCGAGACGGTCCGCGACGATCTGGGCGTTCAGGTCGGGCTCGTCGACCTCCTGAACGTCGATCTGCGGGTCGTCCATGTCGAAGCGCTCCTCGAGCTCGGTGGTGATCTTGCGGATGTTCTTCCCACCCTTCCCGATCACCATGCCGGGCTTTTCGGCCTTCAGGACGATCTGGGTGCCCATCGGCGTCTGGGCGACGTCCATCCCGCCGTAGCCGGCGCGGCCGAGCTCGTCCGCGAAGAACTCGTTGATCTGGGAACGGCGAAGGCCGTCCTCGATGAATTGGTGTTCGTCAGCCATTAGTTGTCAGCCTCCGGCTCCTCGATGATCAGTTCGACGTCCGCGAGCGTGGTGTTCCACTCCGTCGCGCCCGCGGCGCGGGGGTTCCGGCCGGGTCGCTCGCCGACCTTGTGGGGGGCCACGTGTTTGATGACCATCTCCTCGCCGTCGAACCCCTGTTCGTCGGCGTTGTTCTTGACGTTCTCCAAGAGCTTGAGGAAGTCCTTGGCGGCCTTCTCGGGGTACCGTCCCGCGTCCCAGCCGTCGACGTCGGAGCGGTGTCCCGCGCCGGCGTTGTGCTGGCGCATCGGGACGGACGACTCCTCGTCGATGACCTCCTGGAGGAACTCCTCCGCGTCGGCGACCGTCTCGCCTTTGATCTCTCGGGAGATCTCCTTGCTGTCCTTCACGCTGATGGGCCGGTCGCGGAGCATCCCCTTGGCGGTGGTCTCCGGGTCGGCCTCGACGCTGTAGTTGATTCCCATGGGTTACTTGAGGGGCACGAACTTCGAGGACCGGGTCGCGCCGATGCCGGCCTGGCCGTGTTCGACGGTGCTTCGGGTGAGGTGGAACTCACCGAGGTAGTGCCCGATCATCTCGGGTTCGACCTGAACGCGCTCGAAGCTGTGTCCGTTGTACACGGCGAAGGTGACGCCGACGAACTCCGGCAGGACCGGCATGTCGCGCAGGTGCGTCCGGATCGGGTCGTCCGCCGTCGTCTCCTTGTCGCGGCTCCGGACCGTCTCCAGCAGCTTCTGCTGTTCGGTGCTGAGACCGCGAACGATGCTTCGCCGCTGGCGTGCGGGGAGCAGTTCCGCGACCTCCTCTACGTCCATCTCCTGCAGCTCGTCGAGCGAGTGACCGCGGTAGGCGAACTCCTTGCCCTCGCGGCCGGTTCGGTAGTCTGAACTCATTTGTTGCCACCTCGTCCGGTGCGCTTGGATGCGATGTCACCGACCTTGCGTCCCGGCGGGGCGTCCCGCGAGACGGACTTCGGCTGGCCGGGGTGTTGGCGACCACCGCCACCGAAGGGGTGGTCGACGGCGTTCATCGCGACGCCGCGCACGCGCGGGTACTTGGTGCCGCGCGCTTTCATCTTGTGGTGCTTGTTGCCGGCCTTGACGAAGGGCTTCTCCGTCCGGCCGCCGCCCGCGACCACGCCGATCGTGGCGCGGCACTGGGGGTCGAGCCGCTTCACTTCGCCGCTGGGGAGCTGGACGACCGCGACGTCGCGGTCGTGGGTGAGAAGCGTCGCGGACACGCCGGAGGCGCGCGCGAACTTCCCGCCGTCCCCGCGGTTGCTCTCGACGTTACACACGGGTACGCCCTCGGGGATCTCCGCCAGCGGGAGCGTGTTGCCCGGCTTGATCTCCGCCGAGACGCCGACCTGGATCGTCTCGCCGACGCGCACGCCTTCCGGGGCGAGCACGAGGCGACGGTCGTCGTCCTCGAACTCGACCTCCGCGAGGGGGGCCGAGCGGGCCGGGTCGTGTTCGATCCCGACGATCTCGCCGGTGATCGTGTCCACGTCTTCGAGCTTCTTGTGCGACAGTTCCGCCTTGTAACGGTGCGAGGGGGCCCGGAACGTCGGGCCGCCGCGTCCGCGCCGTTGTCCTTGGATTCGTCGTCCCATCTCAGAACACCCCGATGCGCGAGGCGATTTCGGTCGCGTCGTCGTCCTCCGACAGGGTGACGATCGCCTTCTTCTCGCCCTGCGGCGTCACCTGCGTGTTGACGTTCGCGACGCCCACGTCGTAGCGCTCGGCGACCTCGGAGGTGATCTCCGGCTTGGTCGCGTCGACGTCGACGAGGAACAGCAGCTTGTTGTTGAAGTCCATCTCGTTCATCGCCTGCTCGGTGACGATCGGATGCTCGATGATCGAGTTCATCGGTCGGCCACCTCCGCGACGGCGCTTTCGGTCCACAGCGTGAGTCGGCCCGGATGCGCGCCCGGCGCGAGGTCCTCGGCGTTGACCTCGCGAGCGGTCGCGACGTCGACGCCCGCGAGGTTGCGGGCGGCGCGGGACGGCTCCTCGCTGGTGACGACGAGGACGGACTTCGGCTGGCGGTACTTGCGGCCGCGGGCCTTCCCCTGTCCGGCGCGGACGGAGCGGCCCTCCTCGGCGCGCTCGATGTCGGCGTCGACGCCGACGGCCTCGAGGACGCCCAGGGCCTCCTGGGTCTTCTTCAGGTCCTCGAACTCGTCGCTCACGACGAGCGGGAGGTCGAGGTCCTCGTCGAACGCGTGACCGCGCTCGGCGACGAGCTCGGCGTCGGTCGTGGCCGCGATGGCCGACCGGATGGCGAGCTGTCGCTCCTTGTCGTTCAGTTGCTTCGACTGGTCCTTCTCGGCCTTCGGCGGGTGCGCGGCGCGGCCCGAAACGGCGTGCGGGACGCGGCGGGCGACGTTCTCCTGTCGCGGCACGTGTGCGAGCCCGCGCCCGGAGCCGAACGACTCGGCGGGCGTCCGCAGCCCGGCGAACTCGTCTGCCCCGTAGGCCTGCTTCCGGTTTGCCTGGGCGGCGCCGACCGCGCGACCGATGAGGTCCGGTCGGAACGCGGTCTCGAAGACGGCCGGCAGCTCGATGCTGCCCGCCTCGTCGCCGTCCAGGTCGTGTACTGTTGCGTTCATTGGTTATCCCTGGTTGGATTCGGTGGAAACGTACCGGACCTCGGGGTCGAGGCGCGGCTGGTCGTTCGGCCGGATGGCCGGGCGGAACCGCAGCAGACGCTGGTCCGGTCCGGGCAGCGAGCCCTTGATGAGCGCGTACTCGCCGTCGACCTCGCCGTAGTTGACGAAGCCGCCGTCGACGGAGGCGTCCGACCCCTCGCCGAAGTCGATGAGGCGCTTGTTGAGCTCGGTGCGCTGGTGGTAGCCGGTCTGGCCCTGCTGGGGCACGGTGGAGCGGACGCGGGAGGGGTTCCACGGACCGAGGTTGCCGATCCGGCGCCGCCATCCCTGGCGGGCGTGTTTGCCCTTCCGCTTCTGAACGCCCCAGCGCTTGACGGGACCCTGCGTCCCCTTCCCCTTCGTGATGCCGGAGACGTCGGTGTACTGCCCGGCGCGGAAGACGTCGCCGAACTCGTGGGCGCCGCCCTCGGCGACCAGGTCCAGCGCGAAGTCGGCGCGCTCCTCGAGGGAGCCGCCGCCGACGCGCGTCTCCATGACGTCGGGCTTCTTCTTGGGGACGTTCGAGAGCTCCGAGGGCGCCGTGTGCGTGATGACGCGCACGTCGTCGACGACGCCGTCGTCGAGCAGCGCGCGCAGCTCGTCGGCGTCCTCCTCGAAGGTGTCTTCCGCCGGCAGGTCGAGCGCGCGGTCGAGCTCCTCGTGGAACTCGGTCGCCCAGACCTCTTCGACCGGCTTCTGTCCGTACGGCGTGTCCTCGTAGGCTCGGACTGCGACGGCGTACATCGGCGGCGTCTCGACGACGGTGACGGGGACGGCCTCCTCCATCCCTTCACGCGGCGAGTTCGCCTCGTCGTTGACCATCATGACGTGGGTCATCCCGGCCTTGTAGCCGGCGAATCCCTGCAGCGCAGGGGCCCCGTCGTCGTCTGGCCACGAACGGATGCGCGGCACCTCGCTGTCTGCGCGGGTGCGCGGGCCGTAGCCCAGCGAGCCTTTTCGTGGTCGGCTTGGTTGTGGCATGTGTTTACTCCGTGAGTGTGAGCGAGCCGAGGGTCGCGAACAGAGCCTCCTCCGTCCGGACGACCTCGCTCGCTTGTGCCGGGATCGTGTTCAGCCAGAGGTCGAACCCCGGATCGGGTTCGACCGAGCGGCCGTCGGCGACGGCCGCCCGAATGCGGTCGGGCGAGAGCCCGAGCATCTCCGGAAGCCCCCGCTCGGGCGCGCCGAAGGCGACGGTGTAGCCGCCGGCCTCCCGCGCGTCCGAGACGAGGTCGCCGAGCCGCGAGACGGAGAGTTCCGCCCCGTGTCGCGACGTCGCGACGGCCAGTCCGTCGCCGGCGAGCGCTTCCGACAGGTCCGCGGCCACGACCTGGAAGCCGACCTCCGGCTTCCCGGTGATGCGGGCGCGGACCGGTTCTCTCGAAGAGACCCTGATGGTGACGCGCTCCCCCCGCTCGACCTCCATTCCGGAGGGGACGAGCAGGGAGATCGGGTGTTCCCGCAGCGGGGAATTGACCCGGACGCGGCCTTCAGGTCCGACCTCGGTCACGAGTCCCTGTGTTTTCGACTCTCCCCCGCTAGGGGTCGAGCCGGTCCGCCACGGCACGCGGAGCGGGGGAAGCACGCCGACGTACCGGAGCTCGTCGCGTTGCCCCCAGAGGTCCTTTCGGAGCTCCGGCGGCGTCGCGGCGTACCCCAGTACGGTGCGGACGTACTCCCCGCCCCGTCGACCCTCGCCTTCCCTGTCGGGGAAGACGGCGAGCCGATCCGCCCGGAACACCGCCGCCGCACGGGCGACGTAGCCGAGTTTGCGAGTCGCCTCGCGGTCGTCCTCGGCCTCCCGGACGAGCGAAGACGGAACACATATCGTGAGCCCGTCTTCGGTACGCATCGTGGCGAGACTGTACACCTCGATTTCAGACGGCACCGTAAAAGGATAGCGGTCCCGATTTCGGGCTGTGCCGCGTTCACACGGGGTTTGGCGCGGGATCTGGCCTCCGGATCGTGCCAACCGTCACCGCGGTGACCGGGGCCGATCCCGAACGACCCGAGCGGTCGAGGTCACGCCGGGACGATCCGGGCGACCGGCGCGTCGCCGGCGTCGACCGCGACGTAGAGGTGCCCGGTCTCGGGCTCGACCGCGACCGCGCGCATGCGCCACTCCCGGTCGTCGAGCAGCGGTTCGCGCTCGGTCACGACCGCGTCCTGTCCGTCGCCGTCGACGGTGAACCGCCCGAGGTACTGCGCCGCGAGCGTGCCCGCGAACAGGTCCCCGCGCCACTCTGGGAACGCGTCGCCGTCGTAGAAGACCGCGCCGCTCGGCGGGAAGCCCCCGGAACCGCACGGCCAGTAGTGGACCGGCGCGGTCACGCCGTCGCGCTCGCCGTGCCCCGGCGCGACCGGGTCGTCGGTCCCGTACCGGCACGCCTCGCTCGCGACCGGCCAGCCGTAGTTGCCGCCGGCCTCGATCACGTTGATCTCGTCGCCGTCGCGCTCGCCGTGCTCGCACTGCCAGACCGCGCCCGTCTCGGGCCGCACCGCCATCGCCTGCGGGTTTCGGTGTCCGTAGCTGTACAGCGCGTCCGCGGCGTCCGCGTCGCCGGCGAAGGGGTTCTCGGGGTGGGGGTCGCCGTCGGGCGTCAGCCGCAGCGTCGCGCCCAGGTCGTTCGAGCGGTCCTGCGAGACGTGGTCCGGCCCGAAGTCGGTGTCGCGCCTGTCGCCGACCGTGACGAACAGCGCGCCGTCGGGGCCGAACGTCGCCCGCGACCCGAAGTGGAGATCCGTACCGCGGAACGGTTCGGCGACGAACAGCGCCTCGAACCCGTCGAGCGCGGGCGCGTCGCCGTCGAGCGAGAGCCGGCCGGCGCCGAGGTGAGTGCTCGCGCCCTCCGCGCCGTCGCCGGCCGGGCTGTCCGCGGCGCGCGCCGAGTACGTCAGGTACACGCGCGGGTCGGCGGGGTAGTCGGGGTGGACCGCGACGTCGAGCAGACCGCCCTGTCCCGCCGCGAACACCTCGGGCGCGCCCGCGATCGACTCCATCGTCCCGTCGGCGGGGTCGACGAGCGAGAGCCGCCCCGGGCGCTCGGTGACGAGCAGGCGACCGTCGCCGGGCAGGAACGCGAGCCCCCACGGGTTCTCGAACCCCTCGGCGACATGTTCGACGTCGTAGTCCACGTCGCCGCCGTCGTCCGGCGGAGGGTCCTCGTCGGGGGCGTCGCTCCCGTCGTCGTTGGGGTCGCTTCCGGTTCCGTCGCCGAGACAGCCCGAGAGCGTCGGGAGGGCGGCGGCGCCGGTGAGCCCGCCGGCCGCGCGGAGGACGGTGCGTCTGTCGATGCGGTCGGAAGAGTCGGGCATCGTTCGAGTTCGGATCGACGTGGGGGCGCGACGCCGATGACCCTTCCGCCGGCGCTCGTTCGGAACCCTTATATCTCCGACCCGGGCTACGATCGGATGCGAAGCACGCACCGGTAGTGTAGTGGTATCACGCAACCTTGCCATGGTTGCAACCCGAGTTCAAATCTCGGCCGGTGCACTCCTTTCAGTCGTGCCCCGGCCTGACTCCCGCTCGCTGCGCTCGCGGGAGTCTCGGCCGGTGCATTTTGCGAACGAAGTGAGCAAAATCACCGAGAGAGATTTGAACGCTATCAGTAGCCAGTAACCGGACGACTGAGCGGTGGCGAACACTTCCAAAGCCCCAGCCGCGAGGCGGGCTGACTCTCGCTGCGCTCCTCGCTCGTTCACTCCGTTCACTCGCTGTGGTGCTTACGTCGCCTCAGCCCGCCTCGCGGCTGCCCCTTTGAGTCCGCCCCGCCTCGCACGGCAGCCGCACCTCGCGCCTCCCCAGCCTCGTCGGCCTCCCTCCGGTCGGCCGACTCCCTCGCACGCGCCGCTCGCGCCCGGCGGGCGCTCACGGGCGCGCGCCACGGCATCTTTTGATCGGGGAGCGTTCCCCGACCGGTAGTTTCAATCGGCGATCCGGCGAACCCCTGTCGCGTGACCGTTCCAACGAAGACGCTCCCGAGCGGCGCGGAGCTACCGGCGCTCGGACTCGGCACGTACGACCTCGACGACCGCGAGACCGTCGACAGCGTCCGCGCGGCGCTCGACGCGGGCTACGGCCACATCGACACGGCCGAGGGGTACAAAAACGAGGAGGCCATCGGCGACGCCCTCGCGGCGAGCGGCGTCGACCGCGACGACGTGTTCCTCACCTCGAAGGTGCTCGCGAAGAACCTCAACTACGAGTCGGTGATCGCCTCGTGCGAGGCGTCGCTCGACCGCCTCGGGGTCGAGTACCTCGACCTGTACCTGATCCACTGGCCGAACCCCGCCATCTCGCTGCGCGAGACGCTCCGCGCGATGGCCGAGCTTCGCGACCGCGGGCTCGTCCGCGACATCGGCGTCTCGAACTTCAGCGCGTACCAGCTCAGCTGCGCGCACCACATCTCGGACGCCCCCATCGCGGTGAACCAGATCGAGTTCCACCCGTGGTTCCAGCGCCCGGACCTAGTCGAGTACTGCCGCGAGACCGACACCGTGGTCGAGGCGGCGGCGCCGCTCGCGCGGACGGACGTGTTCGGCGACGAGGTCGTCGCGGAACTGGCCGAGAAGTACGACAGGCATCCCGCGCAGGTCGTCGTGCGGTGGGCGATCGACCGCGGCGTCGTCCCGCTCCCGCGCTCGTCGACTCCCGAACACGTCCGGGCCAACGCCGAGATGGACTGGGAGCTGGACGACGCCGATCGGCGGCGGCTCGACGGGCGCGACCGGGATCGGCCGGTGTACGACACCCCGGCCCGTGACTGGACGAGCGACGTGTACGGGATCGAGCAGTAGCGGGCCCGAGGTTACGCCGCGTCGCCGAGCGCGACCGGCTCGCCCGTCTCGGCCGACTCGTAGACGGCGGCGAGCGCGCGGCTGTCGGTGAGCGCGTGCTCGCCGTCGGCGTGGAACGGCTCGCCCGCGAGCAGCTGGTGGCCGAAGTACGCGAACTCCGCTTCGATCTGGTGGACCTGGTCGAACTCCACGTCGACCCGGGTGCCGTCCCGGACGACGGCGAAGCCGCGGTCCTCGCGCTCGTAGAACGCCGGGTCCAAGATCAGTCTGGCGTCCGTGCCGGTGACCTCCAGCCGGCTCGCGTGCTGGGCGTTCTGACTCACCGAGCACTGCGCGTCGACGCCGCCGGGGAACTCCAGCCTGAAGGTCGCGTGCTCGTCGACGTCGGCGAACGCCGCGTGCTCCGAGCGCGTGCGGCCCGACACGCGAACCGGGTCCTCGCGGAGCGCGAACCGCGTCGTGTTGATCGGGTACACCCCCAGGTCCATGACCGCGCAGCCGCCGGAGCGGTCCGGGTCGAGCCGCCACTGGTCGTGGTCGCCGCCGAGCTCGCCGAGCATCGTCTGCGTCATCGTCGCGTGGACGCCGACCACGTCGCCCGCGACGCCCGCGTCGATGAGGTCTCGGAGCCGCCGGACGGCCGGATCCGTCTGCATCCGGTAGCCGACCATCAGCGGCACGTCGGCGTCGCGGCACGCCGCCACGAGCCGGCGCGCTCGCTCCGGCGTCGCCTCCAGCGGCTTCTCGCAGAGGACCGCCTTCCCCTGGTCGGCGGCGGCCTCGACGTACTCCAAGTGGGTCGCGTTCGGCGTCGCGACGTACACCGCGTCGTATGCGTCCGCGACCGCGCCGGCGCGGAACTCGTCGGGCGTCACGCCGGTCACGTCGCGCTCGGCGGCGACCGCCTCGACGGCGGCGGCGTCGACGTCGGTGACGACGGTCGCCTCGGTGTACGCCGACCGCGCGATGCCGGGCAGCGCCCACTCCCGGGCGAACCAGCCGAGCCCGACGACCGCGACCCGGACCGGGTCGGTGACGGCGGCCGGGTCGAGCGTCTCCCAGTCCCGGCGCGTGAACTCGTCGAGGTACTCCGCGAAGGCGGCTTCCATGCCGACCCCTCGTCGCGGGGGCGTCAAATAACCACGGCGACGGCGTCCGCCGGCGGGCGTCCTGACCCGCGCCGCTCACCACTCCCCGTCGTTCACCACTCCCCGTCGTAGTCCACCCGCGGCCGCGCGGCGTCGACCCCGAGGTCGCGGAGCGCCCCGGTCGCGCGCTCGACGGGCGGGGGGTCGACGCGGTCGAGCGCGTCGTCGGCCGCCGCCGCGAACCGGACCGTCCAGTCGCCGTCGACCACGACCGCCGCGCGGCGCGGGACGTCCGAGTGGCCCTCCCACGAGTCGGCGAGCAGGTCGTACGACTCGGCCGCGCCGCCGTGGAAGTCGGCGACGACCGGGAATGAGAGGTCGAACCGGTCGGCGTACGCGAACGCGGCGTACAGCGAGTCGCCGGTGAGCGCGACGACGGCGAGGTCGTCGCGGTCGTCCCAGCCGGCGTCGCGGACGGCGGCGAGCTCGGCCGTACACGTCGGGACGAACGTCGCGGGCGCGAACAGGAGCGCGACCGCGTCGTGCGCCTCGACGAGCCGGAACAGCGCGAGTTCGGCGGCGGCGCGGTCCGCGGAGCCGTCGCCGACCGCGTCCCGCCCGGCCGGTCCGACCGCGACCGCCGGCGCGGCGAAGTCGGGCGCGGTGGTCCCCTCGTCGATCACGTCACAGCACCGTCCCGTGTTTCTTGTCGGGCAGGTCCTTCCGAACGTCCTCGTAGAAGTCGAACCGCGCGGCCAACTCGGCGCGGAGGTCGGACGGGGGAACGATCTCGTCGATCACGACCTCGCTGGCCATCCGGTGGACGTCGATCCCCTCGCGGTACTCCTCGCGCAGGCGCCGTTCCTCGGCCGCGCGCTCCTCCGGATCGTCTATCTCGGCGAGCTTCCGAGCGTAGACGGCGTTGATCGCGGCCTCGGGACCCATGATCCCGATCTCGCCGGACGGGAGACCGATGACGCTCTCCGGGTCGTAAGCGGGCCCGCCCATCGCGTAGATCCCCGCGCCGTACGCCTTCCGGACCACGACGGTCTGCTTCGGCACCGTCGCCGAGGAGGTGGCGTAGATCATCTTCTTGCCCTTCTCTAAGATCGCGTCCTTCTCGACCTGCGAGCCGGCCATGAAGCCGGGCGTGTCACAGAGGTACAGCAGGGGGATCTCGTAGGCGTCGCAGGTCCAGATGAACTCGGCGGCCTTCTCGGCCGCGTCCGGGAAGATGGCGCCCGACCGCTCCGTCGGCTGGTTGGCGACGACGCCGACCGGCCGCCCGTCGATCCGGCAGAACGCCGTGACGATCTCCGAGCCGTACCCCTCCTTCAGCTCGAACACCGACTCGGCGTCGGCGATCCGGTCGAGGAGGTCGTGGGCGTCGTACGGCCGGTTCGGCGCCTCGGGGATCAGCTCGTCAATCCCGTCGGGCGAGTACTTCGGCGGCTTCGTCTCGCGCGTCGGGGGCTTCTCGCCGGCCCGGTCCGGGAGGTACCCGATCAGCTCGGCGACCAGCTCGCGGGCGTGCTCCTCGTCGCGCGCGATGAGGTCCGCGGAGCCGGACTCCTCGGCGTGGACGCGCGGGCCGCCGAGGTCGTCTAAGTCGATCTCCTCGCCGGTGACCATCTCGACCATCCGCGGGGAGGCGATCGCCATCGCGGACATCCCCTCGACCATCACGGTGAAGTCGGCGAAGACGGGGGTGTAGGCGGCACCGGCGATACACGGGCCGTAGAGGACGCAGATCTGCGGCACCGCGCCGGACAGCATCGAGTGGTTGTAGTAGTACTTCCCGATCCCCTCGCGGTTGGCGAAGAAGCCGGTCTGCTGGTCGATCCGGCCGCCGGAGGAGTCCATCAGGTAGAGGACCGGGTTCCCCGTCTTCAGCGCGCGCTGTTGCATCCGGAGGAACTTCTCGACGCCCTTCGACGCCATCGACCCCGCCTTCACGGTGAAGTCGTTGGCCATGAAGTGCACGTCGCGGCCCTCGAACTCCGCGGCGCCCGTCAGCAGGCCGTCGCCGGGGAGGCGGTCGCCGCCCGCCTCGTTCCGCTCCCCGTCGTCGCCCGCGGGCGCGTCCGGGTGCCAGTCGTCGAAGGCGGCGAACTTCCCGTCCTCGAACGTCACGCCCGCCGGGTCGCCGTCGGCCGCGTCCGCGTCGCCGGCGCCGCGGGTCCCGCCCTCGCCGCCGAACCAGAGGTCGAGGCGGTCGCGGACGAACAGCTTCCCTTGCTCCGAGAGCCGGTCGCGGTACTTCTCCGGGCCGCCCTCGCGGATGTCGGCTATCTCGGCGCGGAGGTCGCGCTCGCGGTCGGTCGGCCCGAGGTCGTCGTCGAGCGGGTAGCTCGGTTCGGACGGCTCGGCGCTCGCGACCGGCGTCTCCCCGTCGCCGACGTAGACGTCGACGTCGACGCCGAGGTGTTCGGCGAGCGACTTCGCTATCGCTTCGGCCTCCTCGGGGGTCGCCGCCGCGCCGACGTGGACTTTCATGGACGCAAGATTTGCGGTAGATCCTAAACAGTTTTCCATGCGAGATTCGGTCCGGACCGCCGGGACCGCCCGCGCGGAGCCGCCGCCTCGGTCGCCGTCCTAGTCGCCGACCGCCGCCTCTAGCCGGTCGATCAGCGCCTCGTTGCCGACGTACAGCGGCGTGCGCTGGTGGACCGCCTCGGGCTCGACGTCGAGGATCGAACCGGTCCCGTCCGAGGAGGCCCCCCCGGCGCGCTCGATGACGTAGGCGATGGGGTTCGCCTCGAACTGGAGGCGGAGCTTCCCCTCCGGCGCGCTCCGGAGCGCGGGGTACGCGAACACCCCGCCGTAGGTGAGCACCTGGTTCACGTCGCCGACCATCGCGCCGCCGTAGCGGAGCTTCAGGTCGTCCTCGACCGCCCGGGCGTACGCGCGGAAGTCGGCGGGCCAGTCGGGGACGCGCCCGCCGAACCCGTAGACGGTCGGCGTCGCCGGGAGCGTCAGGTCGCCCTCGACGACCGAGCGCTCGACCCCGTCGCCGTCGGGCGCGCGCTCAACGACCTCCTCGCGGACGCCCGCCTCGTCGGCGACGACCATCGTCGTGATCGGTCCGTAGAGGACGTAGCCGGCCGCGACGAGGTCTCGGCCGCGCGCGGGCAGCGGGGCGTCGTACACCCCGACGACGGTCCCCATCGCGTTGTTCGACCGCAGGTTCGACGAGCCGTCGAGGGGGTCGATCGCCACGGCGTAGGCGTCGTCCGGCCCGCCCCCGACCGCGCCGCCCGCGTCGACCGCTTCCTCGCGCTCCTCGCTGACGAACGAGCCGACGCCGTCGACCGCGGTGATCGCGTCGCCGAGCAGCTCGTCGGCGTACAGGTCGCCCGCCAGCACCGACTCGCCGGAGGCGTTCTCCGTCCCGCTCTCGACGCGCCGGCCGGGGAGCGCGGCGCGGATCTCGGGCGCGGTCGCCGCGACCGCGTCGAAGACGGCCGCGACGGTCGGGTCGGAGGAGGCCATCAGTCGTCGCTCTCGGCGATCGCCAGCGCCTCGGCCGGGTCGACCTCGTCGAAGATCACGGCCTCCAGCGCGTCGAGGATGCGCTCGGGCTCGTCGCGCTGGAAGACGTTGCGGCCGACGGCGATGCCGGTGGCGCCCGCGTCGATGGCGTTCGAGACGTTCCGGAGGAACGCCTTGTCGTCGCGCATCGTCCCGCCGGACATCACCACGTCGGCCGGCCCGGCCATCTCGACGGCGTCGCCCATCGCCTCGGCGGAGCCGGGGTACTTCACCTTCACCACGTCGGCGCCGAGCTCCAGGCCGAGCCGCGCGCCGTACGAGATGACGTCCGGGCTCCCGTCGTTGCGGAGCCCCTGTCCGCGCGGGTACGACCACATGACGACGGCCATGTCGTGTGCGCGGGCGCCCTCCTGGGCCTCGCGGAACTCCTCGGCCATCTCGACCTCGTGGTTCGACCCGCCGTAGACGGTGAACCCGACCGCGTCGGCGCCCAGCTCGGCCGCGTACTCCGCCGTACAGTTGACCGCGCTGTCCGGCTCGCCCATCCAGAGGTTCGAGGTCCCGTTGAGCTTCAACAGGAGGTTCACCTCGTCCTCGTAGTGGGGGTAGTACGCCTCCGCGAGCCCCTTCTGGACGGCCAGCGAGGTGACCGCCTCGTGGGTGGCGAGCTCGAAGACCCGCTCCGGGTCCGCCGTGTCCGGGTTCGGCTCGAAGTCGACCGGCCCGTGTTCGAGCCCGTGGTCGTACGCGAGGATGAGCGACTTGCCGTCGCGCGAGATGTCGTCGGCGGCGTGAGGAAGCATCGGGCTAATCATACGCACACATATATAAAAAGGACGGTGGTGAACGGCGACCGTTCCGTCGAGAGAGTGGCTGAAATGAGGCCGCTACTGCCCCTTCGCGTGGATATTAGATAACAATAACACTACGGGAATAGTAAATTTCTGGCCGTCATGAACGGTGTCTGAAACTCTTCGCAGCGGATCGCGGGCGGGGTGAGTCAGTGTTGGGCGTCGCGCGCCGCTGCGTGCCAGCGGTTGACACGGTCAGGGTCGAGCGCTAACACGTCGGCGACGCGGTCGGGATCCGCCGCTGCGAGGCTCCGGACGGAGTTGATCCCGGCGTCCGCCAGTAAGTCGACCGCGTTCCCGTCGTCGGCGACCGCCGAGAGCGTCGACAGCGGCGTCGGCGCTGACCGCTTGCGCCACGCCGCCTCGGCCGCGGCGGGGTCGCCGCTTCCGTCGGCCGCCGCGGCGTCGTCGAGCGCGTCGTCGTCGCTCGGGGGAGCGTCGGCAGCGCCACCGACCGACGGCCAGTCGCCGGTTGCCTCCCAGTCGCCCGTAGTCGAGTCCGCACCGTCGCCCGCGTCGTCCGGTTCGGGGTCGACCGGTTCGGAGCCGTCGGACGCCCAGTCGCCGGCGCTGGCGGCCACCCAAGCCGCTTCCTCGCTACCGAGTCCGCGGACCTGCGATGAGCGGCGGTCGAGTCCGTCGCCGGCCTCGAACGACCACGACAGCGAGTGCTCGCGACGAATCTTCGCCGCGACGCCGGGGTTCACGCCGGCGTCGACGAGGCCGCGGTACGAGACGCCTTTCTCTCGGAGTGTGGCGGCGGTCAGGTCGGCATCCGAGAGAACCCTCTCGGTCGCCGGCCCGATCCACTTGAGGTCGACGAGTTCTTCGCGCCCGCGGTCCGCGGCCTCGTCGTTCATCTCGATTTAAACTTAGCGGACGTTCTTAAGAATCTTCCCCCGACGACGACGCTGAATGATAATTAGCGGGACCGTAACGCGTCCGTGACGTGTCGCCGCGGCCGGGACGCGGAGCCGCGTCGCCTCCGCAATACTTACGATCCGCGCGGGGGTTGGACATGGCATGCCGTCACTCTCTGAGGTCGACGCGATCGGTGTCGTGGGGGCCGGGACGATGGGCAACGGGATCGCGCAGGTCGCGGCGACCGCGGGCTACGACGTGGTGATGCGCGACGTGGAGGCCGAGTACGTCGAGCGCGGCCTCGACAGCGTGGAGGACAGCCTCGACCGGCTGGCCGCGAAGGACGCGCTCGACGAGGAGCCGGACGCGATCCGCGACCGGATCACCGGCACGACCGACCTCGACGACCTCGCGGCCGCCGACCTCGTTATCGAGGCCGTGATCGAGGACCTCGATGTGAAACGCGACGTGTTCGGCGACCTCGACCGCGTCACCGACGACGGCGTCGTCCTCGCGACGAACACCTCCACGCTGTCTATCACCACCATCGCGAGCGCGACCGACCGCGCGAGCGACGTGGTCGGCCTCCACTTCATGAACCCCGTCCCGATCATGGACGGCGTCGAGGTCGTCGTCGGCGAACGCACCGACCCCGCGGTCGTCGACTTCGCGCACGCCTTCGCCGAGGACCTCGGCAAGGAGACGTGGGAGGCCGACGACAAGCCCGGCTTCGTCACCAACCGGATCCTGATGCCGTGGATCAACGAGGGGATCCGTGCGTACGACGAGGGGGTCGCCGACAAGGCCGACATCGACCGCGGGATGAAGCTCGGCACGAACGTCCCGATGGGCCCGCTCGAACTCGCCGACCACATCGGCCTCGACGTGGCGCTCGACGCCAGCGAGACGCTCCACGACGAGCTCGGCGACCGCTACAAGCCGGCGTACCTACTCAAGCGCAAGGTCGAGGCGGGCGACCTCGGCAAGAAGACCGGCCGCGGCTTCTACGAGTACGAGTAGTCGGAGATCAGTTCCCGAAGGGCGCTACGCGCCCTTCGCGCCGCCGTCGCGGTCGTCGTCGGCCGTCCACCGGCGCGCGCCGGGCAGCAGCCCGACGAGCTTCGTCACGTAGCCGAACCGGAAGAGTCCGAGCTGCGAGAGCGTCCCGAGGGCGAACACCGCGAGGAACGCGGGCGCGGAGAGGTCGAAGAGGAGGGGCTCGACGGTCGTCTCCGCGGCGGCGGTCTCGAAGCTCGCCGGCGTCAGCGACCGCGAGGCGAACGCCGCGCCGATGAGCGCCGTCGAGACCACGAGCGTCGTCCGCGTGAGGACGAACCCGAACAGCGCGCCGACCGCGACGCCGGCCAGCGTCGCGCCGACGAGCAGCGCCGTCCCCTCGAGCCCCGCCGCGTCGGCCGCGTAGAACGGACCCACCGCGAACCGCCCGGCGAACCCGCCGACCACGGCGCCGATTCCCAGCACCGCGAAGGAGAGCCCGGCGTACGCGAGGAAGCCGCCGAGGAGGCCGCCGATCCCGACCGCGCCGGCGGTCAGGACCGCGCCGTCGACCGCGACGAGCCCGACCACGTTCGGCGCGAACAGGTAGCCGGCGCCGGCGCCGACGAGCAGCCCCGTCAGCGTCACCGCGTAGACGGAGACCGCCGCGCCGACGAACGCGAGCGCCAGCCCCGCGAGGACCAGACCGCCGGTGAGTGGGGTGAGCATGTCCGTGAAGTGGCGCGCGCTGGTACTTAAATTGTCGTAGCCGCGGCGACGGGAAGCGCGCGACCCGAGGCGCGACCCGCCGTCACCGCGCCCGACTCGCGGCCTGTCGGTCGAGGTAGCGCGTGTAGCCGCCGACGGCCAGCCCGAAGCCGACGACGAGCAGGACGAACCCGAGGAGGCGGCTGGTCCCGACGGTCATCACCGTTAGGACGACGCCGAACAGCAGCGCGAACACGCCGGCGACGACGACGCCCACGTCCAGCAGCGGGGAGGGCTGGATGGTCCGGCAGTGCGGGCAGATCCGCGCGTCGGCGGGGATCGGCTCGCGGCACTCGACGCAGCGGAGGCGGTCGCTCGACACGCCGAGCGGTTCGGCCGCGACCGACTAAAACCGCTGGGGGTCGCCCCGGCGCTCGCTCAGTCCACCCTCTCCCCCGCTCAGTCCGCGCCCGCCGCGGCGCTCGGCTCGTCGCCGACGTCGAGCGTCTCCTCGACCTGCGTGAACACCGCGACGAGGCCGAGCGCGGCGGCCGCGGCCCCGACCGCGAACGGGACGACGAAGCCGAAGCCGTAGAGCCAGCCGGAGGCGAGGGGCCCCAGGGCGACGCCGAAGCCGAAGCCCATGGTGAGCACGGAGAGGGTCGTCCCCGACTCGCCCTCGCGGGCGAGGTCACCGGCGAGCGCGAGCGACGGCGCGAACACGCACGCGACCGCGATCCCCTGCCCGAGGCGGACGAGCATCATCAGCGCCGGCTCCGTCACGATCCCCTGGAGGAGGGTGGTCGGGACGAGGAGGACGAACCCGGCGAGCAGGAACGGCCGGCGGCCGATCCGGTCGCTGGCGCGTCCCACCGGGACCTGGAAGATCACGTTGGCGATCGTCACGGCCGCGAACTGGGCGCCGAACCAGATCGGCGCCTGGTCCAAGCGGACGTTCACCTGGTTCTGGAGCGTCGCGAACAGCGCGATACACGCGCCCATGGCGACGGTCGCGAGCCCCAGCGTGAACACGGGGTCGAGCAGGCGGTCCTCGCCGCGGACCCGGATCGACACGTCGTCGCCCGCCTCGGCCTCGACGTCGGCGTCGCGGACGAGGAAGAACACGAGCGTGAAGCTGAGGTACGCCCCGGCGCAGGCCGCGACGAAGGCCGCGTCGAAGCCGTCGAGGACCGGGAGCCCGACGGCGGAGAGGTCGTACGGCCCGGCCTCGACGACGGCGCCCGCGAGGACGGGCCCGAAGCCGAAGCCGATGAGGCGGAAGGTGTTGTACACGCCGAAGTTCCCGCCGCGGTCGGTGTCGCTCGCGGCGTACTCGTTCACGAGGGCGACCGTCGCGGGGATGATGAGCGCCGCGCCGAGCCCCTGGACCGCGCGCAGCGCGACCAGCACGGGATAGCTCGTCGCGACCGTGTACAGCCCGCTCGCGGTCCCGAGGAGGAGGATGCCGGCGAGGACGAAGGGGCGTCTCCTGCCGACCCGGTCGGACAGCCGCCCGGTGAACGGCTGCGAGAGGCTGTTGAGGAAGCCGAAAAGCGAGAGGACGATGCCGATGAGCAGCGGCTCGGTCAGCGTGACCGCGGCGGCGCCGACCCCGATCTCCGCGCCGAGGAGCCCCTCGATGTCGACCACGTCGCTCGTGATGTACAGCGGGAGGACGACGATGAGGAAGGAGTTCCCGGCCGCGCCGACCATCCGCGCGAGCGCCAGCACGATCACGCGCCGGTCGGTCTCGGCGATGTCGGTGAGCGACCCCATTCACTCCGAGTTCGGAACGGAGGATAAAGGCGCTTGTGAACGGGGGGAGTCGATCCGCTTTCGGGCGGGTCGGCGGTCGCCCGGGGCGGAGTGGCGGGGCAGAGGGCCGGACAGCGCTCAGGCCGTCGCGGGCGTCCGCTTGTCGACCCCGCGGACCTCGAACCGCGCGCCGCCGTCCGCGCCGGTCGTCGCGTCGACGGTCCAGCCGTGCGCGGTGGCGATCTCCTGGACGATCGCGAGTCCGAACCCGGTGTTTCCCCCGGAGCCGCTCTCGCCGGGCTCGAAGAGGGAGTCGGCGACTGCGGAGTCGATCCCCGGCCCGTCGTCCTCGACGTAGAAGCCGTCGGAGAGGTCGCCGACGCGGATCGAGACGTCCCCGCCGACGTGGTCGACCGCGTTGCAAATCAGGTTCTCGAAGAGGTTCCGGAGCCGGTCGGGGTCGGCGAGCACCTCGCGCTCCGTCTCGACGGAGAGCGTCGCGTCGGCGGTGTCGACGGTCGACCAGCTGTCGGCGACGACGTCCGCGAGGTCGACGTGTTCCGGGTCGCCGACCGTCTCCCCCTCCCGCGCGAGGGTGAGCGTGCGCTCGACGATCGACTCCATCCGTTCGAGCGCGTCGAGCGCGGCGTCGAGGTTCGCGGCGTCGTCCGACACCTCGCGGGCCAGCTCGACGCGCCCCTGCGCGACGTTGAGGGGGTTCCGAAGGTCGTGCGAGACGATGCTCGCGAAGGAGTCGAGCCGGTCGTTCTGCCGTTCGAGCGCCGCCTCGCGCTCCTTGAACTGCGTGATGTCGCGCTGGAAGCCGACCCAGTTCGTGACCGCGCCGTCGTCGTCGCGGATCGGCGCGATGCTCACGCGGTTCCAGAACTCCGTGCCGTCCTTGCGGTAGTTACGCATCTCGACGGTGGTCGGCTCGTCGGCGTCGATCGCGCGGCGCAGCTCCGCGACCGGCGCCTCCTCCGTGTCGGGCCCCTGCAGGAACCGGCAGTTGACGCCGAGGGCCTCTTCGCGGTCGTAGCCGGTCATCTCGACGAACCGGTCGTTGACGTACACCATCGGGTTGTCCGGTCGGTCGGGGTCCGTGACGGTGACGCCGACGGGCGCCTCGTCGAGCGCGCGGGTCTTCGTCTCCAGCTCCTCGCGGCGCTCGCGCTCGTCGGACACGTCGCGGAGGATGCCGACGCTGCCGTCGAACGACTCGCCCTCGTACGGGAGCGCCGCCATGTGGTCCCGGCAGGGGATCGGCTCGCCCTCCTTCGGGACGATGTCGACGCCGAAGTGCTGGACGTCGGGCCCGTCAGACGAGAGGATCGTTCCGAGCCGGTCTTCCGCCTCCTGGACCGCGGCGTCGTCCTTGATGAACCCGGGCGTCTCGCCGATGATCTCCTCGCGGTCGTACCCGGTGAGCTCGGCGAACGGCTCGTTGACGAACCGGAACTCGCCGGTCTCGTCGACGACGTAGACCGGGTAGCCGAGCGCCTCGATGACCGTCGAGTAGCGGTCGGCGATCTCCTTCGTCCGGTGCTCCTCGACCGCCTGGTCGACGCGGTTCGCGAGCCGGCGGAGCTGCTCGGGACCGCCCTTCTGGAAGTAGCCGGTGACGCCGGCGTTGAGCGCCTGGCTCGCGATCTCTTCGCTCCCCTTGCCGGTGTACAACACGAAGGGGACCTTCTGGTGGCGATCGCGGAGGGCGTCGAAGAACTCCAGCCCGTCCATCGCGGGCATGTCGTAGTCGCTGACGACGCAGTCGAAGGCGCCCTCGCCGAGTCGGTCTAACGCCTCCTCCGGGTCGGTCACGCTCGTCACCGAGACCGCGTCGAGCTCGCGCTCGAAGTACGCCTCCGTGAGGTCGAGGACCGAGGGGTCGTCGTCGACGTGTAGTACGTCGATCGCTCCGGGCATACGTGATGATAGGGACGCGCGAATAAACCACTACCGCCCCGGCTATCGGATCTGGATCCGGGCCCAGCGCCCGTCGGGATCGGCGTCCACTTCCGGCGCGCGTGGCTGATTCTTAAGTCCGCGGAGCGCGGAACCGAACGCGATGACCGGCGGGACGCCCGTCGCCGGGGAGACGCTCCCGGGCGCCGGCGAGGACGGGGACGACGGCGCGGACCGCGTCGTCTGCCACGTCGATATGGACTGCTTTTACGCCTCCTGCGAGCGGCTGCGGCACCCCGACCTCGCGGGCGAACCCGTCGTGGTCGGGATGTTTTCGATGGATGGAACCATCGAAACCTATTAGCGGCGTGGTTCGTGTTTGCGCGTCAGGCATACGCTTGTGTCCCACCCCGTCGCCGTCTCGGATGTTCACCGTGTGGATTTGGTGTTGAGGTAACAAGCGCACGTCTCGCGGCAAATGTCGCTGGTTTTTGGTTTATGCGCGACGGTGTGGGTCAAGCCGATTGATGTATTTTAGCACCGTCTTTTCGCTCACGTTCATAATATCGGCAATTTCGGATCGTGGTCGCTGTTGGACTCCGTGTAAATAAGAAGCAATAGCAGGCGCCCCATCAAGGGCAACAGGGATTGGGACAGAGTTGTCTAACCCAAAATCAATGTCATCATACGTCGTAGCGAGTATCGCAAGTGCCCGCGCCATCTGGTAATCGTCACGAGATAAAACTCGTCCATTATCAAAATGGACTTCGTATGGCGATCGGACCCATCCATCGCTCACCCGAATACCCTTGAGGTATGTCTCACCGTCGTATTCAATGAGTATGTCTAATTCATCTGGATCGGTCATATAAACGTTCACAGATTGTCGTTGAGAACACTTATTCACCCGTGTTCTCTTGTTTAGGGTGCGTTCAGAGGTCTAAGCGGGCGAACGCCCGTTAGAGGGGCAATAGCGTGATTCGATCGCGTAGAGACCTCTCTATCAGACTGACGACGCGGAAGTAACCGTGCGCCGCGGTGTTGGACACAGGGCGACGCACGGACCACCCACGGCCACCGTGGTGGAAGCCGTAGGCTCAGGTAGCCGTAAATCGGCGATCATCCTGAGTCCTTCGGTGAAACGGTGGGACCAGAGACATCCATGAGCAACGAGCACGCCGATAAGACGACCGAATCACCGAAGACTGAACCCGCGCCGACACCGCTCATCTCGGCGGCAGACATACCAATAGCGGACCGTCCAACAGTACACATCCCCGAGGAACGGGTGTATCCATTGTCGGAACACGCACGGCGGATTGCCGAAACATGGTCGGGAACACCGACGGATCACCTCACGGGACTGCTCGGGGAGGACGGCGTCGCAAAGCGGCTTGGGATCGCGGAGCAGCTCGACGTAGACATTTACACCGACGGTGGTGACGGCGGGTCCGACTTACGCTACCGAGGCGCGACGATTGATGTGAAAACGGTCGGGCGTCATCGTTCAGACCCCGATCTCACCGTCGATGCGTACAGCCCACTCAACGCCGACTACTACGCGCTTGCCTCTCGCATCGGCGAAACAGACGTTCGGCTCATCGGCTATGCGCCGCGGAATTTCGTCGCCAACGCACCCACGTTCACGAATAAGGATAGACCGTACCACTGCGTGGAACAAGAGTATCTATTCCCATTTCTCTGAATGGTAAAATAGGAAGCATTTCTGTTTCCACCCTTGGCACGACTGTCGCAGCTGTGCGACGAAGAGATATTATGTCGCAGTATATCAGCGCGTAATTAATTGTTGTAGAGTGGACAGACATCACTGGATCAATGACTTCCGCCGAATCCACTACTCCAGCGACTGCGGTGAAAATGTATCTCACGAAACTTGAACAGGAGAATAGAGCCGAGTGGACACTCAAAGCACATCGCTATCGAACGGGGCACTTCGTTCGCTGGTGTGAAGAGACGGGGCGGTCAGACCTCAGTACATTGGATGGCGCAGACCTCTACGAATACCGTCAGTGGAGAAAGCAGGACGGTGATCTCAATGTCGTCTCGCTACAGACACAGCTGACGACAATTCGGATCTTTATCGAGTTTTGTGAGGACGTTGGCATCGTCAGCGATGGACTCGCAGACACAATTCAGATTCCAACTGTCTCGACCGAAACAAGTTCACGGGATGCGACGCTTGGCGCGAGCCGAGCCGACCAAATTCTTGAGTGGCTCGCCACTGACGAATATGGGTCATTCGACCATGTCTTGATGCGACTCCTGTGGCGAACAGGCATGCGGCTCGGTGAACTGCGAGCGATGGACATCGGTGACTACGACGCCGAGGAGCAATGGCTCCATCTCGTACATCGACCAGCAGAGGGAACACCGCTCAAGAATGGTCCGAACGGCGAGCGTGTAATAAATCTGGACGACAGGACGTGTCGCATTATCGAGACGTATATTGATGAACAGCGGAAGGAGTCATCAGCCAAGCAGAACACAGACTGCCGCCAACCACTCTTGACGACGACGTTCGGACGGCCGTCAACAACAACACTTCGTCGGCACGTCTACCGCTGTACGCAGCCCTGTCAACGGATGGGTCAGTGTCCATATGATGCTGCGATGGACGAATGTGCTGCCGAGGGATACAACGACGTGCCGAGTGAATGTCCGTCCATCGTGCGGCCACATGATATACGCAGAGGAAGCGTGACTCACTGGCTACGCGAAGACGTTCCAGTAGAAGTTATCAGCGAACGAATGGACGTGAGTCGATCGGTGATAGAAGACCACTATGACCGTCGAGATGCCGAAACCCGTGCGCGTCAACGTCGTGGGTGGGTTGAGGACACGTGACCGTCATCGATGCTGCCAGACAGACGTACGATGTGAGTGAATGGTAGAGAGTGGCTCGTTCCAAATTCGGCTCCGACGCGCTCGCGTTGCTCCCGCGCCGACTTCCGCATTCCCGGAACGTCGCCGCTCTTCGCCTCACACGCCGAATGGCTCAGGGGTTGTGGAAGCAGCTACCCGTCTGAGGATTTGATGTGACTGTCCACAGCCATTGGCGTCACGGTGGTGACGTTGTTCAGCTTGGTGACCTATACATACTCTACTCGTCAGGTGTAAAGTGCGAGGCAGCTTCTTTGGCTGAATCGTCGTCTACCGATGAAGGGTCGTCAAGGTAGCATAACAACGCCGAAACCGACGATAACGGATTGTCCGAATCCGCGAGCCTCTCGGCCGCAGCACGTTGTTCGTCAGTGAGATCAATCCCATCGGTTTCCATACTACACGTTCAGTTCCGTCAGTTATATCAGTTGTGTGAAATAACTGCGACATCAATCTGACGTGTCGCACTATGAGACCATTCCCACCACTCACTGTTCCGTTCGGTTGGTGTCGGTCACCATCTCCGTTCGGGGACTACTCGATCTATTCCGCCATCACGGGGGATTCGCCAACATTCTGATCCGAACCCCCCTGTTCCCCTGATGACAGCCGTTCGCTTTCAGGTGACGGCCGTCAGTTCGGGGCGGTTTGGATTCACTCTGGTGACACTGAGAGCATTCCAAAGGCGTACGACTACACGATGGACTGAGTCTGGCGGTCATACTGTCGGCCGACAGCTGTCAAATCAATAGACGGCTCCCCCGACCGTCCACCGCTGTCGACATCCCGAGTCATCCGCGTGTCACGGCCGTGGGAGTGACGACAGACAGCCGTGTGCGTGACGGTAGATTACCGTCTCACTGCCGCAGGGAACGCGAGAAAAGCGTCCGCAGCTACTTACATCTCGTACGAGAAGACTTCCGTCCGCTCGATCGACGTATCAGTCACGTCTGAAGCATTAATCGGCTCGAATGGGTCAGTAGCTACGAGAGTTGATCCGTCGGCAAAGTGAATACTCTCCGAGATAGTACGATCATCTGCCGATACCGTCCCGTCGTACAGAGCGGCGTTAGATTCTTCCGCTCCAGTATCGTTGGTGGACATGGCTGTTGGTGCCTACAACGGCCGTTTTGGGCGCGCCCCCACGCGCCCGTTTTGCGGACCGTCGTCAGTGGCTACACAGGAGCGGATGGAAAATAAACACCTGCGATTGTTTACGCCCCGCCCCGTCAAAATTGGCTCAGTGGTAGGGGCCCCAGACAGGGGTGGGAGGGCATCCACAGACACGTCTTGCCATGCGACCACCCGCAGCTGTAAGTCAGAGGAATTCGAGGCTTAGATGACCATTCTATTCCACTGGTTCTCGTCTTGCTCAATTGAAGTAGGGCTGGTCATAATTGTTCTATATGAGAGGGGACTCAATACGGTTCCTTCTCAGGAGAACATGTCTACCGAGGACACATCGGTAACGGTGCGGCGGGATCAACTCCAAGCACTTGACGACGCTGCGGAAGCGATCTTCGGGACCACAGAGGCATCCAAAAAAGCAGTCGTTGACCGACTGCTTGCGGATCACCCTGATGTCGCGTTTGAGCCGACATCGTAGCGCAAAGCGGTAACGGTCGGACGAGTTTTGATTCGCTTTTCGACAAGCATGAGCAACGATGAGCGTGACACAGACGATGCGGAGACGAAGACTAAGCACCCGCACTTCTGGACCGATGAGCGTGGTCGTACGTTTGTAGGTGAAGGTGGGGGAGAAATTGTTCGGCTGAATAGACTGACTGCTGTCGCGGAGTATGGTATAGACGCCGTCGAGACAAAGGAGGTCCATCATGCGCTTTACGCCAGTGACCCGGACAGCGACGGGGACATCCGTATCAATGCGCCCGACTTCCTGTTTCCGTTAGAGCGTAGTGAACACCGCAGACTTCATCGGGACGGTGATTGGCAAGACGTAGATGGCATTCCGCTTCTCTTGCCCCCATCTGAGCGAGACAGTAATCAGGCCGATATGGCTGATAGTGCGGGAGAATCGACTTCCGTAGCCATGTGATCAGCCCGTCTTTCTAATGTATCAGGCAGAACACCTCGATCTCTTCACAACCGTCAACGACGAGTTCACCGATGACCTGACGCGGCTCTCTGGGCTGCTCGAAACGGTCGGTGAACAGGCGGACGCCCTTGACCCGATCCACGTCCGTGTCGTCGTCCACGACCGTCAGCTGCGGCAGCTACAGCGCCGTGTGGCGACGACCAACCTCGGTGATGCGGTCGGCGATGTGTCACACACCACGTCGTCGAGTCCATCTGAAATCTTCCGTGAGAGCGTCAGCGACTTCCGTGAGACCGTACAGGGGCTCGATTCACCCACCAGCGGACTCGGCAACAACGCTGTGCTGGGTGCGGGCGTCGTCGGGTTGATGGGGCTGCTCGATACGCTCACCAACGACGGTGGCGGCGGCGACAGCGGACGGTCTATCAGCCCCGCTGACATCGAGAACTTCGAGAGCGCACTCGGGTTTGACTTCGACCGTGCGTTCACAGAGGGGTCCGTGAGCGTTCGCGGTGCCATGACGGGCAGCGCACCGCCGTTCCAGCTGCCCGAAGACGAGTTGTCCGAGCTGTTTAGCGGACGGGCGTTCGTCAACGCGTTCGACTTCGATGCGCTGGGGGAGGCCATGGATACAGAGATCGATGGCCCCCGTGACCTCATCGACATGGACGGCAGTGCGATTGCCGAGGCAGCGGGCTTCGATTCCTTCTCGGATGTCGTCGATGAGTTCCTCGATACACGGCAGTTCAGGCGCGGGCAGCTGCTTGATACGTTCCTCAACCTCCGTGTGGGGATGACGCAGTTCTACGACATCCTCGCGGCTGCCATCCCGCTGATGGGACTGTTCGTCGGTTCACTCCCAGCCACTATCGGTGCGCTCGGTGGACTCGCCGCAGCTGCTGTCGGTGCGGCAGGCGCACTGGGTGGTATCGCTGGACTGGGCTTGCTCGGCGCGGCGACAGCCCAAGCGGGCGGACAGATGCCGTCGCTCGACGACTTCCGTGAGGTGCTCGATGAGCTCCCCGACGAGTTCTTCGAGGCGTTCAGTCCACTCGCCGAGCGGCTCCGACCACAGTTCGAGCGCGGCCTCGAAGGGCTGTATGACGCGTTCGACCGCCTTGCGGCCGCAGGAGCGGTTCTCCCTGCGCTCGAAGATGACGCCCGTGCGTTCGGGCGCTTCGCAGTGCCGTTCGTCGCGAACACAATAGAGGAGCTACTGCTGTTGGCTGACGCCTCCGATGAGGTGTTCGGCCGCATCGCAGGAGGGCTCGAAGACCTCAATGTGCTGCGTGGACTCTCGGGTGCGCTCGCTGACACACTCCCGCAGCTGACGCATCTCACGGCAGTGCTGGTCGGTGCGATCCCAGCCGTGTATCAGTTCTCGTCAGGGTTGTTTGACGTGTTCACAGCGACCTTGATGGTCGCGACACGGCTGTGGACCGTCATCAGTACACTCGTCACCTTCGGCGGCGTCCTCGGCAACGGGAGTGAAATCCTCGGCACGTTCGTCGGCGGCGTGCTGCTGACAGCCTCTGCGCTGTTCATCACCACCAAGGTGATTCAGCTTGCGCGCTCCGAGTTGGTGACGCTGACGGGTGTGCTCATCGCACAGCTTATCCCCGGACTGGGGTTCACGTCGACCGCTGTTGCGACGCTTGAGGGCGCATTTGTCTCCCTTGGCGCGTCATCGGCGTTTGCTGCGACCGCTGCGAACGCACTGTACGCCGCGCTGCTCGGCATCGCCACGCTCACGGGTATCGGTGCTGTTCTCGCTGTACTCTCGGCTGGGGCGAGTTACGCCGCAAATGAGTTTGGTCTGCTGGGTGAGGAGATAGAAAATGCCACAGACGCATACCGAGAGTTCCAACGGCAGGAGCGTCGGATGGGCTCACACGGTGGACGGTTCCTCGGTAACCTCGACCGTCATGTGTACGTCGACGTGACGGAAAACAACGAGACGACAATCGAAGGCGACGCCGATGCGTCGACAGTTGAGTACGAGTCGTTCGTGTCGGGCAGTCGGTCCACGCGGAGCTACTGGTAGCCAATGCCATTGCTGACACAGCTTCAATCTGAACTCCCCACACACGACAGCGGTGACCCGTTGACTACCGAGGAAATTGCGATATTACTCCGTATCGATTGGGCCACAGTCAACGAATTTACTGACATCTCAGAACACCAGCGTCAGCAACTCCGCGACGCGACGCTGGTACGGTGGCTTCTTGATAACTTTGAGATTGTGCGTGCGACACTCCGCGGAGTTCAGGAATCATTTGATAGGCGTCCAGCTCCGGGGATTGTTGGTATCGTGGGGGAGTCAACAGGAAGACGAGAAGAACTTAGCGCTGTCACAGAACTGCTGAGCGATAGTCGGTATGAGACAGCTCGCGACGCAGTCTTTACCGCGATGGGTGAATTTCAGGGCGCCCACTATCGTGCGAGCAGAAACGCTGCGGAACACGCGAGCACTATCCTTTCCGAGCTTGTAGACGAACTTGATACCGCAGTTGCGGAGTCAGTCGGGTCCGATGCGGGATGTAGTCATAAAGCCAGAGAGCATCTCACAGCTCTTCGCGCAGCTGCGGACCATCTTGTAACTGCTGGCGGTGAAGCACTTGATGGACACTCCGAGACGGCGAGTGAAGAAGCCGCAGTCGCCCGCAGCTACATCGAGGAAGCAGGGCAGTATGTAGCACCGCTGCGCGAGGAACTGCCGACATGGGTTAGCTGACTTGACAGACGAGATGGCCAGTAGTGAGCTGTCAGCAACGGACAATCATGTCAACAGAATATTGTTCGGAGGAGAGTAGTGGTGACGACGGTGCGACCGACGGCCGCCCCTTCCAAGAGACGAGGATGTCGTGGGCGCGCATCGACTATAGTGCGGAACGTCCCGACGACAAGGTGTGGCGCGATAGTTCCACACCAGCAGGTATCCCCGACGCAGAGACATCCCGTACAGGGTTCGATCCAAGTGATGTAACGGGACACAAGCGGAGGCAATGGAAGAAACTCAGGAAGCTCAACGACGGTGTGTACAGCAGGGAGCGCGCTGGACAGATACACCGCGCTGGTATCGCGCGTGACCTCGGTGTGGTTGCGAGCCGACTAAACCTCACCGAGCACCAACACGACCGTGCGAAGTGGCTCCTCGATCGGCTTGAGCTCAAAGAGGAGGTGATCCCACTCGGCCCTATTGAGCTTGCTGTCATCGGCGTCGTTACACTGGCCGTCGATGAAGAGCGGACACGGTACGGAATGGCTGGGAAACAGCAGTCCGTACTCCGCGATGACCGCTTTGACAAGCTCTGCGAGGAGTTCGAGATTGACAGGGGTCGCGTTCGTAACGTCCGTCAACGAGTGCGCGAGACGGACGTATATGAGTCACCGAACAGGTGATAAATAGGCCGTCACGGCGATGCACAGTGAGTCATGAGGTGTATGAGTTTTCGACCAGCAACTTGGGGCTGTTTCTGACTATAATTCCGATCTGTGTATCATCATGTTTCTGCCACTTATATCATATGTCCTATATCACTTGGAGCGCTTTGTTTGATGAAATATCCACTGCCTGGGCACAGAATAGTTCGTGGAGAAAAGGCCATGAAAAGGACTCTACAGACTATTCTCAGCCCCAACATGGTTCAAGAACATAGACCGCCATGCTTCGCGCGTGCGATATAATATCGTCAATAGCGTCAAAATAGCAAAACATTGAAGTTTTCGGAGCGTGTAGTAACAAGTGTAGATCAGCCCTGTAAGCGCGATGGCGCGTACCAACCGCGGACCGTTTCCGCGCAGCGGCCATGAGCCGCGTGAGCTCTGTGCGAGACGGTCGCTGGACACGTTGCGTGTTCGGCGAACGTCAGGCCCCACAACTCGCGTGACCAAGTGGTGGCAGTTTCGGATGGAAACGGACTGCCCTCAGCAACCACGCCCGCCGAATTAACGGTCAGGGAGATCGCGCACTGGGGAACAGGCCGTCGTCACGAGAGTCTCGCCGACTCAATGACGGTGACGGCGGGTTGAAGACACTTCCAGACGAGAGGGCGGAGGAGAGACGATGTGTGACTTCCTCCACGACTTCCTCTACACGGAAGTGTGTTTGACCCTTGTAGAGAGCCGAGTACATTATTGAATTATACACAGTAGTATATAGGCACCAAAACAGGGGAGATGTTAGAGAAGTGCGGCGGCCAAGAACAGCAATATAAAGACTATCGCAGCAACTGCGTACTTCTTGAAGTCACGATTTAGTGAGTCGGCACTCCCAAAGATAGCCCACACGCCAGCGCGGTCCTCATCAAGCATAATGAACTCATCGTACATGGTATCAAAGTGATCACGGCGAGAGGTGAGCATCGAAAATTCAGTCATCACACCTATGTTGCTTTGCGCGTGACGAACCCTCGCTTCAGCCATCATTTCGTCCTTGGGAACAACCTTACTCGGAAGTGAGAACTCGCTAATGTGAGCGACGTATAAATCACCCTCCTCAATCTGACTAACACTCCCGTAGCCAACGTACTCGATGAGACGTTCGTACGGCGTCTCTGGGTCTACTTCTTGCGTCGTCTCCACATCTACAGAAAGGCTCCCCCACCCGTCAGCGAGATCAATAGTAACCTCGTCATCATCTGTCGTCATCCCCGCAACTGGTACGCGGACCCCAGTTTCTTCATCAGCTGTCTCTACGTAGTTGTAAGCACGTGTGTGGGCCGCTTGGACTGTTAAGGGGAGTTCTGTGTCACCCTCACGAATCTGTTTGATATTATCAGTTCGTTGTGCGTTAATCTGACTACCACTGAGTGACAGTTCAATCCGCTCCCGCTCCTGAGTTGGTAGAGACAGATCAGTCGTTTTACCGAGCAACGCGTCAAGCGTTGCGTCTGGAGGAACATCCAACGACCGATAGAGCGTTACGAGGTCATCCCTCTCCTCAGGGTCGAAGATGTCTTTGATCGCAACCCCGTATTGCTGGCCGTTTGATATTTCCACAAGCAAATATACTGAGAATTGCGTCTCAAATGTGGCTTTTTCTCGAACAGATTCCCTTACCTCGGTACCGACGATAGCAGCATCAACGATTTGCCCACTGACTGATCCTTCACCCCGCAGAACCTTTTCAGACTGGTACTGCTCTTCAAGTTTATCTATGTCAGAGGTGTCACCAGCCATATCCACAACCTAAATGATGGATATATTAAACATTACGCAGATTAGAAAGCATGAGCGGTGCTATTGATTGGTTGTCTCAACTGCGTCTGAGAGATACTGCCGTCACTGTTCCGCACGCTCTTGCTCCGAGCGAGTATCATAGGTAATGCCTCCATCCCGTCGCCCCCCATGAGCCCACCCTAACCCAAATTTTGTCAAATTTTGTATTACTATAAGAATTGTTATATATTGGCTGTTTTAGCGTCGTCTATGCCCCACCGCCCCGAGCCTTGGACTTGATATAGACGACACCGAGATCACGGCGGACCTGACACGGGATTTTCTCCGACTCACTCCACGACATTCCTACTCTCATGTAGTATTCTTACAAGTAATAGCGTTATGTCGACCCGTTAACCGCTCGCTTTCACGGGATATTGATGGACGGATCCCCCTCGATGGGACAGCTGTTGCCCACCCGAGTTACCCATGATTGAGAAACATCTCTCAACGACAACCCACCAACGTCAACGACACCCCACCAACGACACCCGAAGGGTGTCTACAAACTGCCGACGACCGCAGGCCGCAGACCCCCGAAGGAGGATAGTGTACGTAGTACCTATCCGACTGAGTGGGGTTAAGGCCAAGGGAGGAGGCATCACCTATATCTCTCTAATCGCACTTCCATCCATTCGATACACAGAGCACCACCAGCCATGTGAAGACTTCACATACATGTCGTAGCTCGTCGCCGCGGTGTCCGATAGGTCTCTCATGCCGTCGTCAATTTGGTTCTAAGGTATCTCACAGCCGTTTTTCGCGGCTTTAATCATCTCTGAGTGGTATCCATTATAACGTGATAGAAATCCCTCAGAATCGGTGTAAAACGGCGCTAATAGCATACCTGTCGAGTCTGGAGGTTTGGTTGAGTGACCGTCTCAGTGATGTGTTTCTCGGGTTGCTGCTACGGTGAAGCCATAGTCTCCGCTCTGTCGGCTCTCACAGTGGCCACAGAGCGATTTGAACCGCTCCACGAGGACACCATCGTATCAGCCCACCAATCGCCATACGTGGCGGCTATGGCATCTCACAACACCCCCGTTTCGCCTCTCCCAGTGCTGTCGACATCCCCATGAGATAGAACCCCCAAATACGGCAGCGTAACGGCCCTGTAAAAACATATGTTTACGTATATATCTCTGCTACACTAAGAAAAATGATAGCACAAGGCAGTTATTCCGCGTCCGTTACGTCCGAAAGATACTGTCGCCGTTGTTCGGCTCGTTCCTCCTCCGAGCGTGCGTCGTAATGCCGATCCAGCGTAGCGACAGAGACGTTCATCCGATCCGAAATCGCTCGGTCGGGGACATCTCGCTTCAACCAATGGGTAATTGCCCCGCGGCGAATACAGTGCGGAGAACTGTTATGGGGGCACTCAACGGAACTGTCGTATCCCCCTGTGTATTCACAGTCCATCGGGTCCTTGTCCGCGGGACACGGCTGGTTGTATTGGCACGGGCAGGTCCATTTGTAGACGTGTTTCGAGAGGTGACGTTTGTCCATCCGTCCGTTCTTCGTTGCGAACAGCGGTTCTCGTCCGTGATCGTCGGTAACGGGCGGGCGGTTCACGTCGACGTAATCTTGAACGACAGCGACAGTCTCCGCGGGAACAGCCACGATTCGCTCGCCCTGTTCACCGTTCTTGAGTCGGGTTCCCTGTTCAGGACGATGACAGAGTTGAATTGTCTCGTCGTCGGCGTTGATGTCGTCAACGTCGAGGCCGTGGATCCCCGCGACCCGTGCCCCTGTTTGCCACAACAGCAGCAGTAGGACGTGGTCGAACGAGGCATAGTGATACTGCTCAAGGAAACTCAGTATCGTCGTTGCCTCATCGGGATCCATGTAACTCTCGCGGACGTTCTCCTCTGGTTCAAGCGACGGGACAGTCACTTTCTCGGGGAGTGATTCATCCACGGCGTCAATCGAGACGCAGAATCGGAGAAACTCCCGTAGTTCCGAGAGTTGCGTCTTGAGTGTGACCTTGTTGATCCCGTCCTGTCGCCAGTTCTTGTAGCGGAGGAGATCCCGCCCGCTCAACCGATTGAGATTGATACAACGGGGTTCCGCATCGTTGTCTTCGCCCTCGCACCAGCGTATGAAGAAGCCAAGTCGGTACTTCTTGGCTTCGACAGTGTTCGGAGACAGTTCACCCTCCACGTCCGCGAGATACAACTCGTAGGCGTCTCGCGGGTCGATAGGTTCGAGTGTGTTGCTGGCCATAGTTTGGACGAACACCCGATGACCGACGACGGGGAGGACACGTTGGCTGCCTACGCTGACACAGCCGTGCGTGAGACGCGTGACGACGGCGCGGACCGCGTCGTCTGCCACGTCGATATGGACTGCTTTTACGCCTCCTGCGAGCGGCTGCGGCACCCCGACCTCGCGGGCGAACCCGTCGTGGTCGGGATGGGGTACGAGCCGGGCGAGTCGATCGGCGCGGTCGCGACCGCGAGCTACGAGGCCCGCGCGTTCGGCGTCGACAGCGCGATGCCGATCTCGGAGGCCTTGGAGCTGCTTCCCCGTCGCGCCGACGCGGACCCCGACGACCCGGACGCGCCGGACCCGGCCGAGACCGGCCGGTACGTCCCCGTCGACCTCGACTTCTACGAGGAGGTCGCGAGCGAGGTGAAGGCGGTGCTCCGCGACTGCGCCGACACCCGCCGCGAGGTGAGCATCGACGAGGCGTACCTCGACGTCACCGACCGGACCTCGTGGGCGGTCGCGGGCGACGACCCGGACGACCCGCCGCCGAGCGGCGCCGCGGGGCCGAGCGAGGCGCGGACGCTCGCCGAGGGGTACGCCCGCCACGTGAAAGACCGGATCGAGCGCGAGGCGGGCGTGCCGGCGAGCGTCGGCGTCGCGCCGAACATGTCGGCCGCGAAGGTCGCCAGCGACGCCGACAAGCCCGACGGCCTCGTCGTCGTACCGCCGGGGTCGGTCGCCGAGTTCCTCGCGCCGCTGCCGACGGCCGACGTCCACGGCGTCGGTCCCGTGACCGAGGAGACGCTGGCGGACCTCGGAATCGAGACCGCGGGCGACCTCGCGGCCGCCGGCCGCGACCGCCTCGCCGAGGAACTCGGCGAGCGCGGCCCGGAACTCTCCCGGCGCGCCGCGGGCGACGACGACCGCGAGGTGACGCCGACCGGCCTCCCGAAGAGCCTCTCGCGCGAGTCGGCGCTGCCGACGACCGCCGACGAGGCGACGAAGCGCGAGACCGTGACGGCGCTCGCCGCGGACGTGGCCCGCCGCGCCCGCGAGCGCGGCTGCCTCTACCGCACCATCGGGATCAAGGCGGTCGAGCCCCCGTTCGACGTGAACACCCGGGCGCGGAGCCTCCCCGGGCCCGTCGACGACCCGGACCTCGTCGAGGAGGTGGCGCTCGACCTCCTCGGCGAGTTCGACGAGACGCGGGTCCGCAAGCTGGGCGTCCGCGTCTCCAAGCTCGACTTCGCTGAGACCGATCAGGCGACGCTCGGCGGGTTCGAGGCGGCGGGGGACGACGGCGACCGCGAGCGACGGAGCGGTCGCGAGCGCGGCGGGGCGGGCGACGGCGGCAAGCTCACCGACTGGGTCGACGGCCCGCCGGACCGGGGCGACGGGGAGGAGCCGACCGCCGAGCGCGACCGCCGAGACGCCGACGAGGGACAGGCGTCGCTCGGCGACTGGGGCTGAGCGCCCCGAGCGACCGCCGCCGGCGCGCTAAGGTTTTTCGGCCGCGACGGGGATCGGTCGCGCATGCCCACCCCGCGCGCGCTCCTCTTCGGCTCCGACCGCGACCGCCCGCGACCCGACCCGCGGCTCGCCGCGCCGCCGCTTTGTTTCGCGCTCGTCTTCGTCGCCTACGCGGTCGGCGTCTTCCAGGTGAGCGGCGGGGTGATCTTCCTCGCCGGGGACGCGACCGCCGTCGGCCTGCTCGCGGCCGCCGCGCTCGCGGTCCGGCGGAGCGGAGTGATCGCCTCGTGGGCGGCCGCCTTCGCCGCGCTCCTCGGCCACCGCGTCGACCACTACCTGCTGGGGCTCTCCGGGCGCTCGCTCGGCGAGCGGGTCGTCGCCCTCCTCGCGGTCGACAGCCTCGCCGTGATCGGGGCCGCCGCGCTCGCGGCGGGCACCCTCGGCTGGGCCGCCGGGACGGCGGGCCGCCTCGTCGTCGGGCGCGTCCGAGGCGCGTGACGGGCGGCGGGAGCGCGCGTCCGGGGCGCGCGACGGAGCCCGAGTCGGTGCGTCCGGGACCGCGCGACGGCCGGGTATTTACGCGCCGAGCGACGACCGCGACCATGGACGACCCCGACGACCTCGCGTGGGAGACGCTCGGCTCGGCCGTCGACTACACCTGCCCCGGCTTCGACGTGCGGCGCGACGAGGTGCGGTTCCCGGACGGCGAGACCGACGGGTTCCACTACGTCGACGAGCCGCCGGGGGTCGTAGTGCTGCCGCTGACGCCCGACGGCGACGCGGTCGTCATCGACGAGTGGCGGCAGGCGGTCGGGCGCGTGAACCGCGGGATCCCCGCGGGGACGATGGAGCCCGAAGACGGAGACGGGGGCGCGGACGGCGGCGTCACCGACGAGGCTGTGGAGCGCGCCGCGGCCCGCGAGCTGGCCGAGGAGACCGGGTACGAGGCCGACTCGTTCGAGCGGCTGACGACCGTCGAGCCGACGAACGGGATGGCGAACGCGGTTCACCACCACGTGCTGGCGACCGGCTGCGAGCCGACCGCCGACCGTGACCTGGACCACAACGAGTCGATCTCGGTCGAGACGGTGCCGTACGACGACCTGCTCGCCGCGGTCGTCGACGACGGGCTGCGCGACGGCCGGGCCGTCACCGCGGTGCTGTGGTACGAGCTGCTCCGCCGGTGACCGGCGCGCGGACGCCGGCGAGGCGACCGTCCGCGACGCTTCCGACACGGACAACCATTTTGCCGAGCGCCGCCTACTCCGGGCGATGACAGATCCCTCCAGCCGCGACGCGTCCCCGGACGGCGGGGTTCACGAGGAGTTCGACGACGTCGACCCCGACCCCGTCGCCGACGACGCGGGCGGCCCGGGGGACGCCGGCGGGTCGCCGGCCGTCGCGGTCGCGACCGCCCTGCTTCTCGGCGTCCTCGGCCCCGTGATCGCGCTCGCGAGCGGCGTCGCGGTCTTCGCGATCGACGCCGCGGCCGGCGGGCTCTCGCTGGTCGCGAGCGTCGTGCTCACGCTGATACTCGGCCAGTACGTCGCCTTCGGCGGGCTCGCGGTGGGGTACCTCGCGTGGCGCGGCCTCGACCGGCGCGGGATCGTCTCGTACCTCGGCGTCCGGGTGCCGAGCCTCAAGGAGCTCGGGATCGTCCTCGGCGGCTGGGTCGTGATCCTGATCTTGGTCCTCGTGGTCTCGACTATCGTCCAGCTGCTCGGGACGGAGACCGCTGCGAACCAGAGCGCGGAGCTGGCGATGGGGAACCCGGCGATCATCCCGCTGTTCGTCGCCGCGTCGTTCCTCGTCATCGGCCCCTGCGAGGAGATCCTCTACCGCGGCGTCGTCCAGGGGCGGCTCCGCGAGTCGCTGCCGGCGGCGCCGTCGATCCTGCTCTCGGCCGCCATCTTCGCGACCATCCACGTGATGGCGCTGACCGGCGGGCTCTCGGCCCGGCTCACGACCGTCGCCATCCTGTTCGTGCCGAGCCTCGTGTTCGGCGCGGTGTACGAGTACACGGAGAACCTCGTGGTCCCGGCGCTGCTCCACGGCCTCCACAACGCCGTGATCTTCACCGTCCTCTACGTCACGGTGACGCAGCTGGACCCGAGCGACATGCCGGCGGCGCTCGGATTCCTTCCCGTCTGAGCCGCGAGCGACCGAGCGGCCTCAGTACAGGTCCTCCAGATCGGACTCGACGTGCGAGTGCTCTTCGGCCGGGAACTCGCCGCTCGTCACGGCCTCCCGGTACGCCTCGACGGCGCCGACCATCTCGCCGCGCACGTCGCCGAACTGCTTCGCGAACGGCGGCGACCACTCGCCGAGCCCGACCGCGTCGTTGATCACGAGCACCTGCCCGTCGCAGTCGGAGCCCGCACCGATGCCGATCGTCGGGATGTCGAGCGCCTCGGTCACCGCGCCCGCGAGGTTCGCGGGGACGTGTTCCAACACGAGCGCGAACGCCCCCGCGTCGGCGTGCCCGCCCGCCAGCTCGATTATCTCCTCGGCGGCGTCCTGCTCGGTCCCCTGCCGGGTGTAGCCGCCGAGCCGGTTCACGTGCTGGGGCGTCAGGCCGAGGTGCGCCATCACCGGGATCCCGACCTCGGTCATCCGGCGGGTCGTCTCGACGGTGTGGGGGCCGCTCTCGATCTTCACCGCGTCCGCGTTCGCCTCCTTCAGCAGGCGGCCGGCGTTCCGGACCGACTCGGCCTCGTCGACGCCGAAGGAGAGGAACGGCATGTCGGCGACGACGAGGGCGTCGTCGGTCGCGCGCGCGACCGCCGCGGTGCGGCTCGCGACCTCGTCGAACGTCACGGGGAGCGTGGAGTCGTAGCCCAGGGCGGCGTTGCCCATGCTGTCGCCGACGAGGACGACGTCGATCCCGGCCTCGTCGACGATCGCCGCCGTCGGGGCGTCGTAGGCGGTGAGCATCGTGATCGGATCCTCGGCGTCCCGGAGTCCCCGCGTCGTGGTCATGCCTCGGAGTCGGCCGCGCACCGCCCTAAAATCGTCGGGAACCGGACGGCGAGTCGGCCGCGCCGTCGCCGCCGGACGCGTCGGCGCCCCGACCGACCGCCACCGATTTGCCGCTCCGCCGCCGAGCCCGTGGCGTGCAACCAGTCGAGCGGGCCGAGTACGAGGGGATCGACTACGCGTGGGTGATGCAGACGACGTTCGTCGTCACCATCCTCGTCGGCGCCCCCGTCGTGGCCCTGCTGTCGACGACCGTCGCGCTGGAGTCGTGGGGCGCGCGGGCCGCGTTCGCGGTCCGGGTCGGCGCCCCCATCTGGTTCGTCACCGCGGTCGCCGTCGCGGTGTACGCGAGGCGGAACGACGCCGGCGACGGCGGATCGGCCGACGACGACGCCGAGCCCGAAGCAGGCAGTGAGGACGGCGAAACGGAAGAGAGAGATGACGACGGCGAGACTGGGTGAGTCGGGGCGACGCGCGCCGGCCCCGCGGTGCGACGATCCGTGCCGCTACTCGGCGAGCAAGTCCGCGGCCCACGCGAAGTCGACGCCGCCCCGCTCGGCGGCGACCGCGTCCCGCCGCGAGTCGCCGACGAACAGCGCGTCCTCCGGGGCGGCGCCGAGCCGGTCGATCGCCGCGAGCAGGGACGCCGGGTCCGGCTTGTGGCTCCCGACGGTGTCGCGGCCGACGACGGCGTCCCCGGCGATCGCGTCGGCGATCCCGTGCGTCTCGACCGCGATCCGACACGCCTCCTCGCAGTTGAGCGAGCAGACGCCGGCGCTGGGCGGCGAGCCGACCGCGCCCTCCGGGCCGCCGGCCGCGAGCCGGTCGCCGAGCGGGAGCCGGGTCGACTCGCGGGCGCCGGCGCGCTCGCGGAGCGCGATCGCCTCCTCGACGGCCTCCCGGATCCCGTAGTCGTCGGCCGCGCCGAGTAACCCCCACAGCTCCTCGGTCGGAGGGATCAGCGCGCGCTCGGCGTACACGTCGAGGACCGCCTCCGCGACCGCGTCCCAGTCGACCGCGAGCTCGACGAGCGTGCCGTCGAGGTCGTAGACGACCGCGTCGTAGCCGGCGAGCCGCGAGTCGACCGCGCTCACTCCCCGAACACCCCGCGGGCGATGATCGTCTTCTGGATCTCGGTCGTCCCCTCGTATATCTCGGTGATCTTCGCGTCGCGGTAGAGGCGCTCGACGTCGAACTCGGTCGTGTAGCCGTAGCCGCCGTGGACCTGGACCGCCTCGTTCGTCACCGACATCGCGGCCTCGCTCGCGCGGTACTTCGCCTTCGAGGCGGCGACGCGGTAGTCCTCGCCCGCCTCCGCCTGCCGGCAGGCCTCGCGGACGAGCAGCCGCGCGGCCGACACGTCGGTCGACATCTCCGCGAGCTTGTGCCGGATCGCCTGAATGTCGCCGATCGGGCGGTCGAACTGCTCGCGCTCCTCGGCGTACGACTTCGCCTCGTCGAGCGCGGCCTGCGCGACGCCGACCGCCTGCGCCGCGATGCCGATCCGCCCCTCTGTGAGCGTCCGGAAGGCCGCGGAGAGCCCCTTCCCCGGCTCGGTGAGCCGGTTCTCGGCGGGGATCTGGCAGTCGTCGAAGGTGATCCCGGTCGTGTCCGAGGCGCGGAGCCCCAGCTTCTCCTCCTTCTTGCCGACCTCGAACCCGTCGGCGTCGGCGGGAACGAGGAACTGCGTGACGGCGTCGTCGTCGGAGTCGCGCTCGTCGTCGACGACCTTGGCGAAGACGACCGCGACCCCGCCCCGCTTCCCGTTCGTGATCCACTGCTTCTCGCCGTTCAGCGCGTACTCGTCGGCCTCGGGATCGTACGTCGCGGTCGTCGACATCTGCGCCGGGTTCGACCCCGCGTGCGGCTCGGAGAGGCAGAACATCCCGACCGGGCGGCCCGTCTCCGCCATCTCCGGGAGCCACGCCTCGCGCTGCGCCTCCGTGCCGAACTCGGCGATACAGGAGGTCGCGAGGCAGTGGACGGACAGCGCGGTGGCGACCGCGAGCGACCCGTGCGCCAGCGCCTCGTTGGCGACCGCGTAGGTCGTCTCGTCGGCGCCGAAGCCGCCGTACTCCTCCGGGACGGTGAGGCCGGTCAGGCCCAGCTCCGCGAGCCCGTCCCACACCTCCTCCGGGAACGTCTCCGTCTCGTCCGCCTCGGCCGCGGTCGGGCGGACCTCCTCGGCCGCGAACTCCGCGACGAGGTCGCGGACGGCCGCCTGCTCGTCGGTGAGCGCCGATCCGACGCGTGCTCCGGTCATATCACCGACTTCGGTCCCTCACCGAAAAAGGTGCGCGATCGGCGGGGGGTCCAGCCGTGGGAGGCGGGCGGCCGCCGCCGACCGCTACGCCCCCGCGTCGCGCGCCTCCCAGAGCGGGTACAGCTCGTCTCGCGGCGGTTCGGCGAGGGGCTCGCCGTCGATCCGGACGGTCCCCGCGGCCGGCTCGTCGGCGGGGGACTCGACGCGACCGATCGCGGCCCCCTCGATCCCGGCCGCGTCGAGCGCGTCGAGCGCCTCGTCGACGCGCTCCGGCGGGACGGCCGCCAGCAGCGCGCCGGAACCGAACGTCGCGAGCGGGTCGACGCCGAGCGCGTCACAGCAGGCCCGCGTCTCGGGCCGGACCGGGACGGAATCGCGGTCGACGGCGAAGACGGCCTCGCTCGCGGCCGCCGCTTCGACGAGCGCGGTCGCCACGCCGCCCTCGGTCGGGTCGTGGAGCGCGGTCGCGGCGTCGCGGACCGCCGCCGCGTCGGGCACGACGCTCACCTCGCCGAGGAACTCCGCGGCCGCGTCGAGCGTGGCGGGCGGGACGCCCGCCTCGCGGCACGCCTCGCGGAAGTCGGTCGCGAGGATCGCGGTCGCCTCGATCCCCGCGCCCTTCGTGAGCAGGAGCCGGTCGCCGGGCTCGGCGCCCCCGCTCGACACGAAGCGGTCCGTCGTCCCCATCGCCGTCATCGCGCAGAGCGGGCGGGCGAGCGCGTCGAGCACCTCGGTGTGGCCCCCGACGACCGCGCAGCCGAGGTCGCGCGCCGTCGCGTCGACCTGGTCGACGACCGCCCGAAGCCGGTCTGGGTCGTCGTCCGGCAGGAACAGCGTGTGCGTGAGCCACCGGGGGTCCGCGCCGCTCGCGGCGACGTCGTTACAGGCGACGTGGACGGCGAGCGTCCCGACCGACTCCGCGGCCAGCGAGAGGGGGTCGGCCGCGACGACGAGCGTCTCGCCGGCGCCGGTCAGGTCGATCGCGGCCGCGTCCTCGCCGTAGGCGGGACCCTGCGCGACTGCGGGGTCGTCGGCGCCGGTCGCCGCGAGCGCCGCCGCCAGCGCCTCGGGGCCCAGCTTGCCGGTCATCGCTCGCGGAGCCACGCCGCGACGGCCTCGGGGTCGGCGTCGAGCCCGCCGCCCTGCGCGAACGTCGGGCCGCCCCCGCCGCCCCCGCCGAACTCGTCGGTGACGGCGCCGACGGCGTCGCCCGCGTCGACCGCGTCGCCGTCGGCCGCGACCACGACGAAGGGGGCGTCGCCGGTCCCGACCGCGGCGAGGGCGTCGAGGTCGTCGGCCGCGACCGCCGCCGTCGCCGGCTCGCGGAGCTCGTTCGGGTCGGCGTCGTCGACGGTCCCGACCGCCCAGCGCGCGCCGCCGACGTCGGCGGTCGGGAACTCGCGCAGGCGCGCCGCGAGCAGTTCCTCGCGGGCGTCTCGGAGCTCCGCCTCCAGCCGGTCCGCCTCGTCGCGGAGGCGGGAAACGGCGTCGGGGAGCTCGCCGACACGCGCGTCGAGCGCCGTCGCGGCGTCGAGCGCGGCGGCGTGGACCGCGCCGAGTTCGTCTATCGCCGTGGGCCCGACCGCGAACTCGACGCGGGTCACGCCCTCGCCGGGGTTCGACCGCTCCAGCACCGCGATCGGCCCGATCTCCGACGTGTTCGCGACGTGCGTGCCGCCGCAGGCGGCGACGTCCCACGGGTCGTCGGCCTCGCCGACCGTCACGACCCGGACCGCGTCGCCGCCGCTCATCGCGCCCTCCTCGGTCTTGGTGTTGAACGCGATGCCGTCGACGTCGCGGGCCTCGTCGGCCGAGTGCGTCGCCCACGAGACGGGCAGCGAGTCCCAGACGGCGCGGTTGGCGAGCCGCTCTAACTCGATCAGGTCGCCGTCGCCCAGCGGCTCGGCGGTCGTCAGGTCGACGCGGACCTTCGTCTCCGCGATGTCGAACCCGGCGTAGCCGAGGTCGTCGGCGACCCGGCGCGCCGCCCCGTACAGCACGTGCGAGGCGGTGTGCGCTCGGGCGCAGTAGGTGCGGAAGGCGTCGTCGATCAGGCCCGTGACCTCGTCGCCGGGCGCGAGGGCGGCGTCCGCGTCGGGGTCGAGCGCGTGGACGACCGCTCCGTCCCGCTCGACCACGTCGTCGACGAGGTGGCCGTCGAGCGTTCCCCTGTCTGCCGGCTGGCCGCCCGACGCCGGGTAGAAGTACGTCTCGTCGAGGACGACCTCGCGGCCGTCGACGGACTCGACCGTCGCTTCGAACTCCCGGACCGTCGGCTCGGCCGGCGCGCGTGACGCGGTCATTGCCGGGTCGTGGGGGCGGTCGGATAAATAGGTGGCCGCCGAGGAATTGCTTATAAATGAACGAGACGGTGCGGCGGCGCGTGCCTACGAGCGGCCGCCACCGGCGGCAGCGAGGCGCGACGCGCCTCTGGCAGCCGGCGGCGCAGCCGCCGGCGACGAGGGTGGGGAGGCGTGAGGTGCTGTGCGGTACGGGGGCGGGACTCGAAGGGGCAGTCGCGAGGGCGCCACAGACGACGTGATACGTGCGCGGCGAGCGGGGCGGCGGCCTCCGGCCCTATCCATGCCCTTCGTTCGTACGGAGGCCCGGCTACCGCTCACGACCAGTTATAAATCGTGAGACCGCGTCTCCCCTCAGCCCTCCAGTTCGAACGCGACCTCGACCTCGGCCTGGTACTCGCGGTCGGCCGCGCCCTTCAGCTCCACCCCGAACTCTTCGACCTCCACCCAGTAGACGTTGTCGAGGGTGTCCTCGGCGCGGTCGATTGCGTCGTCGGCCGCGGCGTCGAAGCTCTCCTCGCTCGTCCCGATCAACGTGATCTTCTTGAACACCATGTCGCGTGCTGGTAGGGCACACGGGGAGATAAAAATACGCGTCGCCGCGGCGGCCGTGTCGGGCGCGAGCCCGAGGCCTTCCCGCCGGCTCGCCGACTACCCGTCCACGGTCGCGCGGCCGATGACGGCCTCCATCTCCAGTTCGTAGAGGGTGAACGCGACGTCCTCGACCGCCTCGTCGAAGAGGCGGAAGGGCTGAAACCACTCGTTGAGCGTCGCCTCGTCGACCCGTCGCTCGGACCGCGAGACCGGTCCGCGGACGTGGACGCTCCACGACTCGTCCGTCGACGCCGCGTAGCAGACGAACGTGGCGGTGTCGGTCGCCGCGAGGAAGCGCCCCTTCTCGCCGTCGCCGTCGTGGTCGCTCACGCGGAGGAGGAGGCGGTCGCCGTCGTAGTGGTAGCTCAGCGGCGTGGCGTACGCGTCGCCGTCGCTCGCCAGCGCCAGGACGCCGTGTTCGCCGGCCCGGAGGCGGGCCTCGACGTCGGACTCGGACATGCCGCTGGTGTAGACGTACTCGACGTGCTCCATGCGACCCGTACGCGGCGGGGTCGCAAATAGACACCTCCAGGGCGGGCCGGCCGAGGGCGCGGTCGGCGGCGGGCCAACCGAGAGCACAGCCGGCGGGCCGGCCGGGAGGCGGAGAGCGTCGTCGGCACGGCGGTCGCGCGCGCGGCTACGGGCTTCCGGGCGCGCCCTCCATCACCGCGAAGTCCTCGCCGTCGCGGTCGATGCCGATCACCGCCCAGTCGTAGGGGGGCTTCGCGGCGACGAGCCGCTCCTGGAGGTCGGCCGCGCGGTCGCGCCACGTGACGAAACACCGGAGTCGCGCCGCGTCGTCCCCGTCTGCGAGATACGGGTCGAGGTCGTCGTCGTCGAGACAGAGCACCGTCACGAACACGCGCCGCCACTTGCGTTCCGCGACGAACTCGCGTCCGCCGTCGGAGACGGTGTATCCCAGTTCGCGGAAGACGTCTCTGGCCTCGGTCGTCGGGGGGATGCTCGCAGTGGCCATCTACGTCGAAGTTCGGCACCATCCGTGATAAACCTTCTCACGATTTCGAGCTCAGAGAATCGGGCGCACCCCCCGCAGCGGTCCGGAGAGCCCCGAACGCGGCCCAGCGCCGGAGCCGACCGCTCCGCCGGAGACGGCCGTCGACCGGGGAACCCGCGGCCGCTGACGGCGACCCGCCCGCCCCCGCCTCACTCGTGGGCCGCGTCCCACTGGTCCGGCTTCCGGAGGTTACCGCACTCGGTACACTGGATCCGGCCCATCGTGTCCATCGCGGTGTCGAACGACCCGCAGTTGCCGCAGCGGAACCCCCAGCGGGACTCGCCCGCCTCGTCCGCGAACACGGGGTAGAAGGGCCCGTCCGCGCCGCGCTCGGTCCGCGACCGGTCGGTGTACACCCGCTCGCCGCTCGGCGTCGTCGTCGCTTCCAGGGTCATGGCTCCCGCTACCCGGCGGAGCGACTTAAGCGGGGGACTCGCGAGACGGTGAGGAACGGGGAATCGAAGCGCGCGCTACGTCCGGAACGACTCGCCGCACCCGCACTCGGAGACGACGTTCGGGTTCTCGACCTCGAAGCCGGCTGCCTGGAGGCCGTGCTCGTAGTCGAGCGTGCTCCCGCCGATGTAGTTCTTGCTCGCGGGGTCGACGAACACCCGGAGGCCGTGGTGCTCCACGACGAGGTCGTCGTCCTCCGGCTCCGTGTCGAAGCGCATCCCGTACGACAGCCCCGCGCAGCCGCCCTGCTGGACGAACAGCCGCAGCCCGGCGACGTCGGTGTCGAGTCCCTCGCCTTCGAGCAGCGAGAGCGCCTCCTCGGCGGCGTCCGAGGTCACCTCGATCGCCGGGTCGTTCCCCTCGGTCCCGGTGTCGGCCGGTTCGGTACTCATAGAGCCCGGTTCCGTTCGCACGGTGAAAACCCTGCCGGCGGAATCCCGTGGCCCGTTGTCACTGACGGTTACGTTCGCCGGCCCCGTCGCCGCGACCCGTCGCTCAGTCGCCATCGCCGGCCCGTCGCTCAGTCGCCGTCGCCGGCCCGTCGCTCGGCCGGCTCCGCCTCGGGCGTCGGCGACGCGGGCGCCCGCTCCGTCCCGGCGCCCGACGGCTCCGCTCCGGGGGCCCCCGCGATCGTCACGTCCCGCTTCGGGTACGGGATCTCGACCCCCGCCTCGCCGAGCGCCACGTACAGCGCGCGGTTGAGTTCGTGCTGCGCGCGGCGGCGCCGCGTCGGACCGTTCACCCAGCAGAGGATCTCGTACTGGAGCGCCGAGTCCCCGAACGAGCGGAACCGCGCCCGCGGCTTCGGGGAGTCGAGGACGAGCGGCTCCGCCTCCACGACCTCGATCGCCAGCGCCTCGAAGGCGTCCACGTCGGTCCCGTAGGCGACGCCGATCGGGACCCGCACGCGGCGGCGGCGCTGCGGCGCCGACTCGTTCGTCACCTTCGCGGCGTTGAGCGCCGCGTTCGGCACCGTCACCAGCACCTCGTCGCGGGTGAGCAGCGTCGTCGAGCGCACGCCGACCTTGATCACGGTCCCGGCGGTGCCGTCGTCTAAGACGATGTAGTCGCCGATCTTGTACGTGTCGTCGAAGTACAGCGCGATCCCGCCGAAGAAGTTCGCCACCGTGTCCTTCGCCGCGAAGCCGACGGCGATGCCGGCGACGCCCGCGGCGCCGAGCAGCGGCGTGATCTCGATGCCCCACAGCCACAGCAGGGTGCCGACGCTCCCGACCAGCACCGCGAGCGTCCAGACGTTCGAGAAGACGGGCGCGAAGTCGAACCGCCCGCCCTCCGCGTTGACCGCGGCGACGACCCGGTTCACGACCGCGTTGGCCGCGTACGCCCAGACGAGGACGATCACCGACAGCGACGGGCGCCCGAAGACGGCGTCGAGCAACTGCGGCTCCACGAGCACCGAGGCGCGCACCGCGGGGACCTGCGTGAGCACGAACACCCCCGCGAGCGCCGCGGTGACGACGAGCGGCGCCCGCAGCGAGGCGATGACGATGTCGTCGTAGCCGGTGTCCGTCGCCGAGACGTACCGCCGGGCGACGCGGAGGACGACGAACTCCATCCCCAGGGCGGCGACGAGCGATACGAGGAGGACGGCGACCGTCGCCTCCACCGCCGTGAACCCCTCGAACAGCGTCCCGAGCGACGGTATCATGCCTCCGAGACGCGGTGACGGGTGATAACCGTTGCTGGGGGGGACGCGCCGGTCCGGGGGTGCGGCGACCGGGGCGGCGCGACCCTATTCCGACGGGCGACCGCGGTCCGCGTCCGAGTTCGGCGAGTCGGCGGAGGGATCCGACGGCGCCGCGGACGGGTCGGAGGACGAGCCGCCAGCGAGGGCGAGCAGCTCGCGGAGGCTCTCGATCTCCACGGTCGGCTCGACGTCGGGGTCGCGGTCCGCGTTGTGGTCGCGCCGCAGGAACGCGCTGTCGATCCCGGCCCGGTCGGCGGCGATCACGTCGGTCGCCCGGTCGCCGACGTAGATCGCGTCGGTCGCGTCGAGGGCGTCGAGGGCCTCGTTGAGGTAGTGCGGGTCGGGCTTCCGACGCCCGTAGCCGTCGGGACCGGGGTCGCGGCCGCGGACGAACGCGAACTCGTCGAGCCGGAAGTGGTCGACGACGAACTCGACGGTCGGGTGGTAGTTGTTGCTCACCAGGCCGAGCGTCGCGCGGTCGGCCAGCGCGTCGAAGACCGTCACGTCCCGGTGGAGCCGTCGCATCCCGGCCGCCAGCCGCTCGACGGCGCGCGTCGCGCTCCGCTCCTCGCGCTCTCGGAAGAGGCGCGCGGGGTCGAGGCCGAGCCCCTCGCAGGCCGCGCGGAACGCGTCGTCGTAGGCGGGGCGCGCCAGCGACTCGCGGCGCGCCGGGGAAACGGTCACGTCCCGGTCGGCGAGCACGTCGTCGAGGGCGCGCGAGCGGACCGCCGGGGCGGTCTCGCGACCCTCGAGAACGACGCCGTCCATGTCGAACAGGACCGTCTCGTAGCCGTCCGGTCGGGGCGGGCTCATCGGACCAGCCCCCGAGTGTACGCCGACAGGCTCTCGGTGACGACCACGACCCCGAGGATGACGATCAGCACCATCGCGACCGACTGCCACGCGAAGGCGTTGACCGCGCGGAACAGCTCGACGCCGATACCGCCCGCGCCGACGAAGCCGAGCACCGTCGAGTCGCGGATGTTGATGTCCCACCGGTAGATCGACAGCCCGACGAGCGCGGGCTTGACCTGCGGGAGGATGCCGTAGAGCAGCACCTGCGCCTGCGACGCGCCGGACGCCCGCACCGCCTCGACCTGCCCGAAGTCGATCTCTTCGATCTCCTCGCCGAGCAGCTTCCCGAGGAAGCCGACCGAGCGGAACACGATGGCGACGGCGCCGGCGAGCGGTCCCGACCCGAACAGCACGACGAAAAACAGCGCCCAGATGATGGTGTTGACCGACCGACTCACCGTCACGATGAGCTTCCCGAGCCAGAAGGTCGCGCCGTTCGGCGTGGTGTTCTCGGCGGCGAGCAGCGCCACCGGAATCGCGAGCACTAGGGCGCCGAGCGTCCCCAGCGCGGCGATCTGGACCGTCTCGATCAGCGGCTGGACGATCCGCGTGGTGTACGCCACGTCCGGCGGGTACATCCGGGTCAGGAGGTCGCCGACCTCCCGCGGGATCGTCTCCGGCCTGACGACGCCGGTGTCCATGAACTGCCAGGAGGCGATCACGGAGACGGCGGCGGCGAGGAGGAGGACGAACCGGGTGATCCGTCGCCGCCGGTCGAACCGGTCCCAGCTCGGTTGCTCGACCGCCATCAGTTGTACCTCCGTCGCACGACCGCGCTGACGCCCTCGGCCACGAGGACGACCGCGATGATCGCGAGCAGGATGGCCGTGACGTACTGGTAGTCGTACCGGTTGAACGCGGTCAGCAGCACCGACCCGATCCCGCCGGCCCCGACGATGCCGATGATCGTCGAGGTCCGGATGTTGATGTCCCACCGATACACGGAGAGCCCGGCGAACCGCGGGATGATCTGCGGGACGACCCCGTAGAGGAGCGTCTGGATCGGCGAGGCGCCGGACGCCCGGACCGCGTCGACCGACCCCATGTCGATGTCTTCGAGGTCCTCGGCGAGGAGCTTCGAGAAGAAGCCGACCGTCTTGAACGTGATCGTGAGGATGCCCGCGAGCGGTCCGAACCCGATGGCCTTGACCGCGATGATGCCGACGATGATCGCGTTGAACGCCCGGGAGACGGAGATGAACCCCCTGTTGATCGCGTACAGCGGCTTCGGCGAGAGGTTCTCCGCGGCCATGAACGCTATCGGGACGCTCAGCACGATGCCGGTGAGCGTCGACACCATCGCCATCGCGACGCTCTCGAGCATCTTGTCGAGGATCCGCTGGGCCTGTCGCGGGGTCGCCGAGGGCGGGAGGAAGTCCCCGACGAGCGAGCCGGCGCTCCCGAGCCCCTGCGCGATCCGCGCGGGATCGGCGCCGACCCCGGCGCCGGACCAGAGGAAGAACCCGACGATGCCGGCGTACACCGCCCACTTCATCCCTCGCCGCGGGAAGACGGTCGGCCGCTCCCAGGTCCGGTTGCCGGCGGCCATTCAGGGCTCCCCCGCGAGCGGTCGGTCCGCGTTCGACAGGGCGTCGCCGTCGGACCGCGACCGCGGCTTCTCGCCGTCGGTGTTCTCGGGCACCGCCGCGCCCCGGTACACCTGGTCGAGCCCGCGCTGGTCGAGCTCCGAGGGCGGGCCCTCGAACACGAGCTCGCCGTCGTGGAGTCCGACGATCCGGTCGGCGTGCTCCATCGCGAGGTCGACCTCGTGGATGTTGATCAACACCGGGACCTCGCGCTCTGCGGCGATGTCGGTCAGCAGTCGCATCACCGTGTCCGAGGTCTCAGGGTCCAGGCTCGACGTCGGCTCGTCGACCAGCAGGATCTTCGGCTGCTGGATCACCGCCCGCGCGATGCCGACCCGCTGGCGCTGGCCGCCCGAGAGCTCGTCGACGCGTTTGTTCTCCATGTCGGCCAGCCCGACGCGGTCGAGGATCTGGTACGCCCGCTCGATGTCTTCGGGGGGGAACGACCGCCGGAACGCCTGCCACGCGGAGACGTACCCTAATCGCCCGGTGAGGACGTTCTCCATCACGGTCAGCCGCTCGACGAGGTTGTACTCCTGGAAGATCATGCCGATGTCGCGACGGGCCGACCGCAGCGCGTCGTCACCGAGCCCGGTCAGCTCCGTCTCGTCGAGGTAGACCTGGCCGCCGCTCGGCTCGGTTAGCCGGTTGACACACCGGATGAACGTGGACTTGCCCGCCCCGCTGGGGCCGATCATCGCGACGGTCTCGCTGCCCTCGACCGACATCGTGACGCCCTGTAGCGCCTCGTCGCCGGTGGGGTACGTCTTCCGGAGGTCGGTGACTCGCAGCATCTACGACCCGAGCGCGCTCCGCTCGTACTCGACGCCGTTGTACCGCTGGATGATCATGATGTCCTTCCAGACCGTCTTGTAGTCGATCGGGACGAACTTGTTGTACCCCGTCCGCTCCTGGTAGGCCGTCCCCGAGAAGTCGGACTCCAGGTACGCGCGCTCGATCCCCTCCTGGATCTCCGGCTTGAGGTTGTAGCGGTACGCGACCGGGCCGCTCGGGAACGGCGCCGACGCCCACACCACTTTGAAGTCGTCGAAGCTGAGGTCGCTCTGGGCCTCGACGGTGTCGACCATACACGTCGAACAGATCGGGCCGGCGTCGTAGTCGCCGGCGGCGATGCCGCGCGTGGTGTTGCCGTGGCCGCCCGAGAAGTTGACCTCGTAGTCCTCTTCGGCGGTCACGTCGAAGTACTGGTCGAAGAGGGCCGAGGGGGCCTGGTGCCCGGAGTTCGAGGCGGGCTCGGAGTGGCCGATCTTCACGTCGTCGCGGGCGAAGTCCTCGACGCTCTGGATGTCGTCGGCGTCGGCGCGGGTGGTGGCGAACAGCCGGTAGCCGAACTCTTCCTCGGGGGTGAGCCCGACCGCGAACGGGACCGCGCCGCCGAGGTTGACCGCGAACGCGGTCGTGCCGGTCGAGAAGTTCGCGATGTGGGCGCGCTCCGAGCGCATCGCCTCGACTGACGCCGCGTAACTGTCGACCTTGCTGAACTCGACCGGCTTGCCGGTCTCCTCCTCGATGCGGTCGAAGACCGCCTGGAAGTCCTCCTCGAACCGCCCCTGGACGTCCTCGCTCGGGCTCTCGGTGAACACCAGCGTGTCGGGGTCGAGGAGTTCGCTCTCGTCGTCGGGCGTCTCGCGCACGGGTTCCCCGTGCGGCACCTCCTCGACCTCCCGGTTCCGCATGTTCTCGAGGTCGGTCGTCGACCCGCGCTGGTAGCCCGCGTCGACCAGCGCCGTCGACAGGTAGTTGTGCTCGTCCCAGGCCGGTTCCGCGGGGTCGAACTCGCTCGCGTCGGCCAGCATCGGGTCGCCGGACTCGCCGTCGCCCCCGTCGCTCCCGTCGCTCCCGTCGCCTCCGCTGCCACTCGAACCGCCGCCGCTCCCGTCGGCGCCGTCCGAGCCGTCGCCGCCCGAACTCGACGCGCCGGAGCAGCCCGCCAGACCGCTCAGCGCGGCCGCACCGCCCGCGATGAGGAACTTCCGCCGCGAGTTCGATTCCCGTCGTCCGTCGGTGTCGTCCACCATTACGGCTCGAACAGGCGTCCTAGCGGGTAAGAAGGCTGCTATGAGCCGAATGTGGTAGTTCAGGCCGCTCCGATCCGGAGGGTACCGCCGTTTCTGTTATTGAGTCGAGGTGTTCGGCGCGGAGCGCTATATACGGCTATCGAAACCGCTCCGAGGGGGCCGGCTACTCGAACCGCTTCCGCACGCTCTCGGCGTGCGCCTCCAGCCCTTCGGCGTCGGCGAGCGTCGTGACCGTCTCCGAGAGGTCGTCGAGGGCGTCGCGGTCGAGCCGCTGGACGGTCGAGGACCGCAGGAAGGTGTCGACGGAGAGTCCGCCGTACCGCTTCGCGCCGCCGTTCGTCGGCAGCACGTGGTTCGTCCCGGCCGCGTAGTCCCCGGCCGCGACGGAGGAGTACGGGCCGAGGAAGACGGAGCCGGCGTTGGTGATCCGGTCCAAGAGCGCCTCGTCGTCGTCCGCCACGATCGAGAGGTGCTCGGCGGCGTACTCCTCGGCGAAGAGGACCGCCTCGGGCATCGAGCGCGCGCGGAGGACGCCGGAGGCCGCGTTGTCGAGGGCGGCCTGGACCGTCTCCTCGCGGTCGCGCTCGGCCGCCTGCGCGTCGACCGCGTCGGCGACGGCCTCGGCGAGGGCGGCGTCGTCGGTGACCGCGACGACGGAGGCGTTGGGGTCGTGTTCGGCCTGCGCGACGAGGTCGGCCGCGACGAGGTCGGGGTCGGCCGTCCCGTCGGCGAGGACCAGCACCTCGCTCGGGCCGGCGAGGAAGTCGATCTCCACGTCGCCCTGGACGATCGACTTGGCGGCGGTGACCCACTTGTTCCCCGGCCCGACGACCTTCTGGACCCGCGTCACCGTCTCCGTCCCGTACGCGAGCGCGCCGATCGCCTGCGCGCCGCCGACCTGGTACACCGCGTCGGCGCCGGCCTCGTGGATGGCCGCGAGGGTGACGGGGTTGAGCTCGTCGGCCGGCGGCGTCGCGACCGCGACGTGGTCGACGCCGGCGACGACCGCCGGGATGATCCCCATCAGCGCGCTGGAGGGGTACGCGGCCGCGCCGCCGGGCACGTACACGCCGACGCGGTCGATCGGGCGGAAGCGCCGGCCGAGCTCGCGGCCGCCGAAGTCGTCGCGCCAGTCCTCCGGGCGCTGCCGCTCGTGGAACGCGCGGACGTTCGCGGCCGCCTCCCGGACCGCGTCGAGGACCGGGTCGCCCGCGTCGGCCAGCTCCTCGTGCGCCCGCGCCGCGTCGTCGGTGACGTCGATGTTCCCGACGGCGACGCCGTCGAACTCCTCCGCGAACTCGCGGACCGCGACGTCGCCCTCCTCGCGGACCCGCCCGACGATCTCTCGCACGTCTTCGCGGACCCCCTCGACGCCCGCGTCGCGCTCGAAGAAGGCGCGCCGCTCGGCCGGCGAGAGGTCCGCGACGGTTCGTACGTCCATACCGGTCGTCGGGGACGGCGGGGCAAGGGCGTTCCGACTCACCCCAGCCGCCGGATCCCGGTCACGTCGAGGACGGCGAGGACGAGGAGGGCGGCCAGGAGCGCGGCCGCCGCGAAGAGGACCGGGGCCGACACCGCGACCGCGACCTCGTAGGGCGCGACCAGCCGCGTCGTCCCGCGGAGGAGGAAGGAGACGAACACGAGGCCGAACGCGGCGAACGCGAGCGAGACGAACCGGGAGCGGTCCATGCGGGCCGCTCAGTCCGTCTGCGGGACGCCCGCGCCGTGGGGACCGTGCCCGTGGGACTCGCGGGCGGGGTCGAAGTCGGTACACATGTCGTAGAACACCGCTTCCGGGTCGCGGTTCCACTGCCACTTCCAGCGCGTGCGGACGAGCAGCGACAGCTTGCGGGTGAGCGACAGCTCCGGGGTGGCCGAGACGGTGTCGTAGCCGCGGTTCCGGATGAGCCGGTGGTGGTCGACGTACAGCACCGCCGCGAGCAGCACCGCCAGCTGGCAGTCCTCGGGGAGGTACTTGATCCCCGCGACGCCCTCCTCGTAGAGCCGCTCTGTGCGGGCCATCTCCTCCCGGATCGCGGCCGCGACGTGCTCGTCGAACTCTAAGTCGAGGATCTGCTGCTCGCTCACGCCGTGGCGGCGGAGCGTCTCTAAGGGGAGGTAGATGCGGTCGCGCTCGACCACGTCCTCGCGGACGTCGCGGAGGAAGTTCGTCATCTGGAAGGCCTCTCCGAGCTTGGTCGCGTGCGGGAGCGCCTCGGCCTCCTCCTCCGGGTCGAGGTCCATGATCGCCGTCATCATCCGGCCGACGGCGGCCGCGGAGCCGTCCATGTACGTTTCCAGGTCGGCGTACGTCTCGTAGCGGTCGGTGTCGATGTCGCTCTCCATCGCGTCCACGAACGAGTGGACATCTTCGTCGGGGATGTCGTTGCGCTCGACCACCTCGGCGAACGCCTCCAACACCGGGTCGTCCGTCGGCTCCTCGCCGAGCGCGGCCGCTCGGAGGCGGTCGAGTTCGGCCCGCTGTTCGGCGGGCGGTCCGGTGTCCTCGGCGTCGACGACCTCGTCGGCGATGCGGAAGAACCCGTACAGCACGTACGTCGGGTGGCGGATCCGCTGGGGCAGTAGCCGGGTGGCGACGTGGAACGTCTTCCCGGTGCGGCGCTGGATCCGCTTGCTCCGGGCAACCTGTGTTTGCTCTACCATGCTGACCCCGAGCGGTCGGCAAGGAGGGTCGCGTACGGGTCGCCCATCATAAGTGGAAATTCGGCCTCCAAGAACATAACAGTTCGCACGACACAGTTTGGATCCCGGGTACCCCCGTCGCGTCCGTCGATCGAACCGGCGCGCGGGGCGGCGAGAGCTCAGTAGAAGGTGTCGCTACAGTCGTAGACGACGCCGTGAGCCGGGCAGACGTACTTACAGTGTCGATGGTACATCGGCGTCTCGCAGACCGGACACGGGTGGCCGCCGTCGTTCGCCGGGTCGTCGCTCACGACGGGAATACGTGGGCGAGGGACAAAACGCTACCCCACCGGACCCTCGGCGCCCGGCGGGCCGCGGCGCGGTCGCGACCGCGCCGAACCTGACTGGTCAGTCGTCGGCCAGTCGCTCGTACACCGACCGGGCAACCGACTCCTGCCCGAACGGAAGCGTCAGCACGCCTCCCCACTCGGAGTCGGTGAGCGCGTCGACTGTCTCCCGGTCGAGTTCAACGCGCCGCACCTCGGTCCCGTCGAGCGTCATCGACACCACGAACGCGGCCGGGTCATCGGTCGCGCCGGCCTCATCGAGTCGGGTCCGGAACGCGTCGACGCCCGCCTCGGAGAGCACGACTTGCACGAGGAACTCCCCGTCCTTCGCGAAGACGCCCTTGACCACGTCGAGGTCGCCCGCGCCGAACAGCATCGCGTCGGTGCCGTCGTCGCCGGTTAGCCGCGCCTCGAACGGTGCCTCGGGGTCGACGGCGGCCGACTGCGGAGCCGTCTCCTCGTCCGTCCCGTCGCCCGTCGCCGCCGGCCCGTCGCCACCGATACCGCCGAGGCCGTCGATCGCCGCGCCGTCCGTCACCGTCGCCGCGCCCGCGAAGCCGACAGCGCCGACCGCGCAGACCGCGCCGAGGCCCCCGAGCACGCCCCGTCGAGAGATGTCCATACCTCTCGGTTCCGGCCGGCAGTGAAAAGCGTTACACGCCAATTTCCGCGCGCGATAATTACGGAAATCCGGAACGTTCGCCGGCCGGCGTCCACGACCGCGGAGGCGTCGGCCCGACCGCGGCCGCGAGGACGCCAGCCCGGCGCCCGGGACTACGCGAACGCGACCGCGTCGCGGGTCGTCGTCTCGCCGAACAGCCAGTCGGCGTGGTCGACGGCGTACTCCCGGTGCTCCTCGGTGATGTACCCGAGCGCGTCCTCGACCACGACCGGGCGGTAGTCCCGGAGCCCCGCGCTGCCGGCGGTGTGGAGGACGCAGACGTTCGCGAGCGTGCCGCAGATCAGCAGGTCGTCGACGCCGTGCGCGTCGAGGTGTCCCTCCAAGTCGGTCCGGTAGAAGGCGTCGTAGGTGTGCTTCTCGACGACGTGGTCCCCGTCGCGCACGTCGAGGTCGTCGACGAGTTCGGCGTCCCACGACCCCTCGACGACGTGTTCGCCCCACCGGTCGAACTCGTCGTAGTAGTGGGTCTCGTCGAACTGCTCGGGCGGGTGGACGTCGCGGGTGTAGATGATGGACGCGCCGGCCTCGCGGGCGCGGTCCACGAGCGCAGTCACCGGCTCGATCGCGGCCTCGCTCGGCTCGGCGTAGAGGCTCCCGTCGGGGTGACAGAACCCGTTTTGCATGTCCACGACGACCACCGCGGTTGCTGTCGGATCAAACGCCATACCACCGGTTACCGCGCGCGGGACAAAAACCGTCGTCCCGCTCGCGGCCGCCGGTTCGTCCCGACGACGGCGGGAACGCCACGCCGGGGCGTCGGCGGGCCGCCGCCTGCGGAAAAATCCGCCGGCCGCGGCGCCGAAGGAACCGACAAACTACTTACCGGGGCGTCCGATACGGTTTGTATGCGACGGGTTCTCACCTTCTCGACCGCGGCCGCCGCCGTCACCGCGGTCGCCGTCCTCTGTGTCGCGCTCACCGCCGGCGTCGCCGCCGCTCCCGACGCCGGCGCGGTCCCCGCCGCGTCCGGCACCGGGCCGACGGCGCCGAGCGGAGTGCCCTCCGCGTCCGCCGACGAGTGCGGTCCCGGCGACGGCCCCGACCTGGTGGGCTGCTGGAACGGGACCCACTACGAGGAGTCCGTCGACTTCGCGGAGACGGACGGGCTCAACGAGTCCCAGCTGTCGGCGCTGACCGACCTCACGATGGCCCGGGTCGAACACGTCCGGCAGCGCCCGTTCAGGGAGGACGTGCCGGTCGAGACGGTCACTCGGAGCGAGTACGCCAACGACACCGCGAGCGGCAACGGCTCCGAAGCGTTCCGGCGCTGGAACGACCAGGTGTGGGAGGCGCTGTTCGTCGTCGGCGACGACACGAACGCCAACGACGAGATCGACTCGGTGTTCGGCGGCGCGGTCTCCGGCTTCTACTCGCCATCGCAGGACCGGATCGTCATCGTCGTCCCCGACGGCGAGTCGCCCGACATCGACCCCTCGACGCTCGCGCACGAGCTGCTCCACGCGATGCAAGACCAGTATCACGACCTCACTGACCCGCGCTACGTCGGCGCGACGCAGGATGGCGACCTCGCGGTCGACGGGATCGTCGAGGGGGAGGCGGTCCACGTCGAGGAGCGGTACGCCGCCCGCTGTGCCGACAACTGGACCTGCGCCGAGCCGCCCGAGAGCGACGGCGGCGGGGGCGGCGGCGCCGAGTTCAATTTCGGCATCCTCCAGACCGTCCTCCAGCCGTACGGGGACGGCGCGCTGTACGTCCGCGAACTCCGCGACGAAGGGGGGTGGGCGGCCGTCAACGAGACGATGAACGACCCGCCGGCGTCGACGGCGGAGGTCATCCACCGCGACCCCGGCTACGAGGAGGGGAACGTCACGTTCGACGACGCTGCGACCGGCGGGTGGGAGACCTACCCGGACCAGGGCGTCGAGGGCGCGGAGACGGCGGGCGAGGCGTCGATGTTCGTCATGTTCTGGTACCAGAGCTTAGAGTACCGGCACACCGTGTTGGCGCCCGACGCGACCGTTCGACAGAACGTCCAGATCCACCTCGACACGGAGGCCCAACTCGAGTCGCGGGCGGTGTACAACTACGCCCATCCCGTGACGGACGGCTGGGCCGACGACGAGCTATACCCCTACCGGAACGGCGACCGGGACGGCTACGTCTGGGCGACCGAGTGGCAGACCACCGACGACGCGGAGGCGTTCCGCGACGCCTACGTGCGGATGCTGACCGCCCACGGCGAGCGCGACTACGCGGCCGGGACCGTGTACGAGATCGGCTCGGAGAGCGACTTCCCGGGCGCCTACGGCGTCGTGCGCGAGGGCACGAGCGTGACGATAACCCACGCGCCGTCGCCGGAAGGCGTCTTCGAACTCCGGCCGGACGCCGACCTGACGCTCCCGGACGCCGACGGCACCGACGGCGCGGACGGGGGCGACGGGGACGGCGGGGACGGCACCGACGGCGACGACGGCAACAGCAGCGACGGCGACGACGGGAGCGGCGACGCGGACGGCAGCGACGGCGCGGACGGAGGGGCCGGCGACACGAGCGACAGCACCCCCGGCTTCGGCGTCGCGGCGGCGCTCGTCGCCCTCGCGGCCGCGCTCGGGGTGGCCGCGCGACGGTCGGCGTAGCCCGGCGCTCGCAGCGCGCCCACGAGTGCCGCGCGCCCCCGACGACCGCGCGGTCCGCGGTCGCCGCGACACGGGTGGCTTTTCGTCCCCGCGACCGAACCGTCGGGCATGAGCGAGTTCGACATCGTCGACGCGGCCGCGATCCGCGAGGGGCGCGCGACCGACGCGTACTTCGAGCGGACCGAGGCGGCGCTGGAGGCGGCCGGGCGGAACCCCCGCGTCGTCGCCGAGGTGACCGCGGACCAGTTCCCCGACGGCGAGTTCGAGCTGTTCGCCGGGCTCGGGAACGCCGTCGAACTGCTCGCCGGCCGCGACGTGGACGTCGACGCGGTCCCGGAGGGCCGGCTGTTCGACGGCGGCCCGGTGATGCGGATCGAGGGGCCGTACCTGGCGTTCGCGCGGCTGGAGACGTCGCTTCTGGGCTTCCTCTCGCACGCGTCCGGGATGGCGACGGCGGCGCTAGACTGCCGAGTCGCCGCGCCGGAGTCGTCGGTCCTCTCGTTCGGCGCGCGCCACGTCCACCCGGCGATGACCGCGGCGGTCGAGCGCTCCGCGCTGGCGGCCGGGTTCGACGGCTTCTCGCACGTCGCCGCCGGCGACCTGCTCGGGCGGGAGGCCTCGGGGACGATGCCGCACGCGCTCGCCATCTGCTTCGGGCGCGGCGAGCAGGAGGCCGCCTGGCGCGCCTACGACGAGGGGGTTCCGGCGGACGCGCCCCGGATCGCGCTGTGTGACACCTACTCCGACGAGGTCGACGAGGTCCTCCGCGCCGTGGAGACGCTGGGCGACGACCTCGACGGCGTCCGCCTCGACACGACTGGCTCCCGGCGCGGCGACTTCGGACACATCGTCCGCGAGGTGCGGTGGGAGCTCGACGCGCGCGGCCACGGCGACGTGGCGGTGTACGTCTCCGGCGGCCTCGGCCCGGCGGACCTCCGCGACCTGCGCGACGTCGTGGACGGGTTCGGCGTCGGCGGCTACGTCTCCAACGCGGACCCCGTCGACTTCGCGCTCGACCTCGTCGCCGTCGACGGCGAGCCGGCCGCCAAGCGCGGGAAGCTCTCGGGCGCGAAGGCCGTCTACCGCACCGACGACGGCGCCCACGCCGTCGGGCTGGCGGACCGCTCGGGACCGGCGGACGCCGAGGCGCTCATGGAGCCCGTGATCCGCGACGGCGAGGTGGTCGCGGACGACGCGTTCGACCTCTCGGCGGCGGCGGAGCGGGCGCTCGCGGACGCGGCGGCCGTCGGCTACGGGGCGGACTGACGCGGGCGACGAGCCTGAAAAGACGCGGGCGGGTCGCGGGCTACAGCTCCTCGACGGCGCCGCCGTCGGCGCGCTCTCGGAAGACCTGGCCCTCGATGAGCGTCACCATCGTGTCCTCATCCTGCCACGCGGTCGGCGAGAGCTTCGCCTTCCGGCAGGTGCGCGAGAGGAACTCCGCGGCCGACCAGCCGTTCTCGACGGGCACCGTCGGGTAGAGCCAGCCGTGGGCGTTGCCGCTGTCGACGGCGACCCCGTGCGTGCCGATCTCGAGGTCCTCGGCGGGGTCGTTCGTGAGGACGGTGTTCGAGACGACGAACACCGAGACGGTGATGTTGTCGAGTTCCTTCGGCTCCACCTCGGAGCCGCAGGAGTCGCCGGACGCCGCCTTGATCGCGGCCTCGACGATGGCGTGGCCCAGCTGGTCCGACGTGTCCCACGCGCCGGCACAGCCGCGGAGGCGGCCGCGGCCCCGCGTCGACTGGAGCCGAACGAAGGCGCCCGTGCGGGCGTAAAACGCCTCTCGCATGCTCCCGGGCTGTTCGCGTTGCCCGTGTCGGACGAACGACTCGACCGCCTCCCGCGCGAGTTCGACCGCTCGTGCACCGTCGTCGTACGACAGCTGAACGGTCTGAGCCTCGGACATGAGAGTCTATTACAGTGCTGACGACTTGAACGCTTCCCTTGTGGCACCGCTCTCGCGGCGCTGGCGGCGTCTCACCCGAGAGGCGCCCGACCGAACGCCTTATTCGCCGGCGGGAGAAACGGCGAACCGGACAGAGGGAGCCCGACTCCCGTGCCCTTGGCATGAGGAAAGTCCCCCCACCGGCCGGACAGGCGACCGGGCACACGCCCGGAGTCGGAGACGGCTGGCTCTGGAACAGCAACGACACCCCCCGCCCCGACCGATGAGTCGCGTGCGGTCGCCTCGGCGACCGACGGCGTTCGCGGGGTCACCCGCGAACGCGCGAACCGACCCGCAAGGGAAGGGAGTTAACCCGACGAGGGCCGACGGGCGGGAACGGATGGAACGGCGAATCCTCGCCGGTGCAAGTCCGCGCCACAAGGTAGTCCGGCCGCGGCGCGGACGCTCAGCCGAATGTCGGGACGAACCGAAGGGGGCTTACTCCCCTCAGTCCGCTCGTATCGGCGAGCGACAGCGCCGGAAACAGAGACGCGAGACCGGGGGATTCGAAGCGTCGACCACGGTCTCACTCCAGTATCCGTTTCACTAATTTAATACCGAGGTTCACCGCCACGACGAAACCGACCGTCAGCACGATTCCGACGACGCTCGTCGCGCCGGTCCTGAGGAGGACGCCGATCGAATGGGCTGCGATCACGGGGACCATAGTCACGACGTGGATGACGGTCGCGAATAAAGAATTTTGCTGTCACGTTTCTGATTCCGGCGGATACCGGGCCGCGTCGGGCGTTCGTCGACTACGCCCCTGGCGCGACTCCGATTCTGGGTTCCGACCGGGCCGAGACTCGGACGAGTCGGCCGTGACTCACGCCGTCTCCATCTCCTTTTCCAGCTCGCGGAGCTTCTCGATGCGGTTCTCCGTCGAGGGGTGCGTGGAGGCGATCTTCCCGACGAAGCCGGCCTTGATCGGGATGATGAAGAACGCGTTCATCTCCGCCTCCTCGCGGAGGTCCTCCTCGGGCACCTTGTCCATCCGGCCGTCGATGGTCATCAGCGCCGAGGCGAGCGCGCCGGGCTTCCCGGTGATCAGCGCCGCGCCGCGGTCGGCGGAGTACTCGCGGTAGCGCGAGAGCGCGCGGATGAGCAGGAACGAGACCACCCACACCAGAAGCGACACGAGGATCGCGACGATGACGGGCGCGCCCTGCCGGTTGTCGCCGCTGAACAGCCAGCCCCACCGCACGATGAAGAAGGCGATGGTGGAGAGGAACGACGCGATGGTCATGACCATCACGTCGCGGTTCTTCACGTGGGCGAGCTCGTGGGCGAGCACGCCGTCCAGCTCGTCCTCGTCGAGGCTCTCCAAGAGCCCGGTCGTCACCGCGACGGTCGCGTTCTTCTTGTTCCGGCCGGTCGCGAAGGCGTTCGGAACGCGGGTGTTCGCGACCGCGACCGTCGGCTTCGGGAGGTCGGCCTGCTGGCTCAGCCGCTCGATCCGCCGGTGGAGGTCGGGGTACTCGTCGGGGTCGACCTCGCGGGCGCCCATGCTCTTCAGCGCGAGCTTGTCGCTGAAGAAGTACTGCGCCAGCGAGAACCCGCCGAGCATGATCAACGGGAACAGGAAGTCGCCGAAGTACACCGTCAGGGCTCCGACGAACACGACATAGAGGGCGAACAGGAGGAACATCGTGAACGCCATCCGTCCACGCAACCCCCAGTCTGTCTTCCAATCCATGCGCATAAGTTACCGTTCTGCGCGTTAAAGCTTGCCGGAGCGGGAAGCCGCGGTTGCCGACCGGCGCTCCGGACCGGGGGCGCCGTCGCCGGGAAGTCGTCGAGCAACGCGCTTTTGCCGTCGCTTCGCGAGGCGTTCGCATGGACACGGTCCTCGTCACCGGCGGCCGCGGCGCCTCCGGGCGCTGGGTCGCCGACCGGCTCGCGGGCGGCTACGACGTCGTCGTCGTCGACTACGACCACCCCGGGCTCGGCGTCGACCCGGCTCCGAACGTCTCGTTCCGCGCGGCCGACCTCGCCGAGCGCGACCAGGCGCTCGACATCGTCGCCGCCGTCGACCCGGATGCCGTCGTCCACTGGGCGGCGATCCCCGTCGCGGGCACCCACCCCGAGGGGCGGGTGTTCGAGACGAACGCGCTCGCCGCGAAACACGTCTGCGACGCCGCGGGCCGCGCCGACGCCCCGGTCGTCCAGGCCTCCAGCGACGGCGCCTACGGCTTCTTCTTCGCCGATCCCACGCCGTTCCCGGACGAGTTGCCGGTCACCGAGGCCCACCCGCTCCGCCCGGAGGACCCCTACGGGCTCTCGAAGGTGACCGCGGAGGCGGCCGCCGGCGCGGCCGCGCGCCGTCACGACGTTCCCGCCGTCTCCGTCCGCCCGTCGTGGATCCAGTACCCCGGCGAGTACGCCTGCCGCACGGACGAGTACGTGGGCGACCTCGGCGCGGGCGCCGGCAACTTCTGGTCGTACGTCGACGTCCGCGACGTCGCCGACCTCGTCGCGGCCGCGCTCGCGGACCTCCTCGGGGACGACCCGGCGGTCGACCCCGGGACCCACGAGGCGGTCAACTGCGTGGCGGCCGACAACGCGCTCGGCCGTCCCCTCCTCGACCTGTTGCGCGAGTCCTACGGCGAGGTTCCGGACGACTGCGCGGTCGACGCGGACGCGCTGGCCGAGGGCGACGACCGCGGCGCCTACGCCATCGAGAAGGCGTCTCGGCTGTTCGGGTGGACGCCGTCGCGCTCGTGGCGCGACGCGGCCGACGCGGCGGTCGCCGGGCCGACGCTGTTCGAGGAGTGAGCGGACCCGAGAGAGGAACCCCGTCCGCGGTCAGATCGACAGGATCGCGTTGACGAGCGTCCGCGTCGCGATGGCGGTGCCCGCGCCGAGCCACGTGAGGAGGACGAAGTGGATGTAGCCGTTCGCGGGGTTGCCGCCGTCGATCCGGCGGATCATCTGCGAGGAGAGCGCGGCGTTGAACAACACGACGGTGAGGAGGAGGTACTCGATGAGCGGGATGTCGTAGGCGCCGGGGTAGACGATCTGCCCGATGTCCATCTGGTCGAGCCCGAAGTCGGCGGTGAGGTCGGCCAGGATGGCGACGATCTCCAGCCCGATGAAGAAGGCGAACGTCGCGGCCGCGGTGATCCCGTACAGCAGCCCGATGAACGTCATCGCCGCCTGCCGGCGCTGCTCGCGCAGCTGGTTGACGGCGTTCATGTTCTTCGATATCAGCTCGCCGAGCAGCTTCGGGTCCCCGCCCATCCGCCGGCCGACGAGGTACATCTCGGAGAACTTCTGGATGAGGTACGATCGCGTGTCGCGCGTGAACGCCCGCCAGGCGCCCTCGGTGCTGATCCGCATGTTGAGCCGGCGGTAGAGCCGCTCGATGGCCTCAGAGAGCTCGCCGAAATTCTTGTCGCGCAGCGTCGTCAGCACGTCGGTGGTCGTGGACTGCTTCGCGCTCTCGGTCGCGCCCAGCGCGCGCACGAACGAGGGGAACTCGCCGTCGCGGGCGGTGATCGCCTGTTCCTCCTGCCGGAGGACGACGCCGGTGATGATCAGCGGCGAGATGGGAACTGCGAGGTACAGGGGCAGCCGGACGTTGTCGAGGAAGAAGAGGAGGCCGGGGAGCCCGGGGCCGTACCCGAACATCCCGGCGGCCGTGATCCCGATGAGCAGGAACGAGAGCCCGCCGCCGCCGATCAGCGAGGCCCACAGCTTCAGGTCGCCGGGGGACCGCTCGTCCGGGTGGTACCAGATCGGGTCGTACGGCGACGTCGCGCGGATCATCGCGTAGAATCCGAGCTGGACGAAGATGAAAAGGACGATGACGGCCGCCACGGTCGCGGTCGGGTCGTTGCCGGTGAGGATTGGGAGGACGACGGCGAACACCAGCGCGAACGTCATCGAGAGGATCATCGACATGTACAGGTCCTTCATGACCTCCAGGTTCGAGAGCGCGGACTCGTAGCGGGTCTCGTACTGCGCGAGCATGACGTCCTGCTCGGAGACGAGGAACTCCTCTAACGACTGGCCCGCGCCCATCGTGTAGCCGAGGCGGTCGAAGAAGTCGGCCATCGCGTCGGAGGGGACCTCCTGCGCGCGGCGGCGACAGGCGTCGTCGAGGCTCTGGTTCCACGTGTCGACGAGGTGGACGACGCGGCCGATCTCCTCGGCTGCGACGCCGTACTCCTCCTCTTGCGCCAGCGTCCGGAACACCTCCATCCGGTCGATGTTCGTCGTCGACAGCACCGTCATGTGCGTCATCACGAGGTGCAACTGGTTGTCGATCTTCGTCTCCAGGCTGGAGAGGTAGATCTTCGGGTAGATGACGGCCGCGAACAGGACGAGCCCGCCGAACATCGGGATCGGGACCCGGGCGGCGAGGGGGAGCGGGAGCGCGACGAGGCCGACGACGCTGCCGACGAACACGAACACGGCCGGCACCAGCACGAGGCCGACGTACTTCCCCTTAGAGATGTCGAGCTTCTCGTACGACTCCATGACCTCGGAGGTCAGCCTGGCGGCCGTCGCGAGCCCGTCGCCCATCTGCTTGACCGCCATCGTCAGGGTGCCTCCGTCGTCGCGGTGGGTGATTCGCCGGGCATCATCACATCGTGTTGCGGTGCATGTCGAAGGGGAGCCCCTCAACGCCGTCGCGCTGGAACGAGTTGATCGCGTCGTTGACCTCGTGGTAGCCTAAGATTCCCTCTTGGATCATCCGCTCGATCAGCTCCGCGCGGAAGTCAAGGTCGTCGTAGATGTCGCGGGTGTCGGCGTAGCCCAGGAGCGTCGCGATCTGCTCTTCGAGCACGTAGGAGTTGTTCATCCCCTGGAAGACGATCTCGTCTTCGACAGGGTCCCAGCTGAACACCTCGCGGGTGACGACCCCCTCCATCTCTTTGGAGTACCCCTCGATCTCCTGGACGCTCGTCACGCGGCGCAGGACTTGGTCGCCCTGTTTCACGCGGTTCTGGAACAGCGCCACGTCGGCGTTGTCCATGAACGTCTCCGGGACGTTGATCGGCTCGGAGGTGAACCGCTGGATCATCGAGACGATGTCGGACGCGTGGAACGTCAGCATGACCGGGTGGCCGGTCTGGGCCGCCTGGAACGCCATGCGCCCCTCGGCGCCGCGGACCTCGCCCACGATGATGTAGTCGGGGCGCGACCGCAGCGCGGCGGCGACCAGGTCGAACATGTCCACGTCGGAGGAGCCCTCGCCGCCGCCCTCGCGGGTCAGCAGCTGCTGCCAGGTGTTGTGCGGCGGGATGACCTCCGCGGTGTCCTCCGCGGTGTATATCTTCGAGTCGTCAGGGATGTACGAGAGGATGGCGTTCAGCGTCGTCGTCTTCCCGGACGCCGTCTCCCCGACCACGAAGACCGTCTGCTCGTTCTCCAGGCAGAGCCAGAGGTACGCCGCCAGCTCCGGCGAGAGCGTCCCCCAGTTGGTGATCTGGTTGATCGACAGAGGCACCTCCTCGCCCTGGCGGATGGTGAGCGAGGAGCCCTTCAGCGACACGTCGTCGGAGTAGATGATGTTGATGCGCGACCCGTCCGGCAGCGTGGAGTCGACGATGGGATCGGAGTCGGACAGCGGGTCGCCGATCCGCTCGCCCATATTACGCAGCCAGTTGTCGAACTCCTGGGGCGTGCCGAAGTCGACGGTCGTCTCCAGCATGCCGAAGGTGCCGTGGTCGACATGGCACTCCTTGGGGCCGATGACGTGAATGTCCTCGTTTGCCGGGTCGCGCATCACCGGTTCCAGCGGCCCGAGCCCGACGATGTCGCGGTTGAGCCGGTACCGGATGTTCTCGTAGGTCTCCTCGGTGACGGACAGCTTCCCGAAGTTCTTGAGCTTCGAGAGGCCCTTCTGTAACCCCGACGAGGTGTCGTCGACGTGGGTGACCTCCTCTAACAACTCCTCGATGAGGTCGTCGTACTCGGCCTCGTTCTCCGGCGCGCTGTGCTGGCCGCTCACAGTCAGCAGCCGGTTTTTCACCTCGTTGAGGATCTCCGCCTGCGGGCCCGACACCTCTGGCTCGATGGCGTAGTACTTCGTGTCCTGCCCGAGGTCGCCGTAGATGTGGCTGTAGATGGGGCCGCCGACCGGGTAGATGACGTTCGGGCGGGGGGACTCGTACTCGTCTTTCGGCTCCTCGATGAACTGCGGGAACTCCCCGGTGATCTGTTTGAACTCGCGGAGGTGTTCCCGGAGGTGGGGGCGGCGCATGGCCGCCTTTCGGAGCTCTTCGGACGGTTGCGCGGTGCCGTGTTCGGTCATGTCCTGGGCCGGGTCGGGGTGGTCGCGGTCCGTGCGCGCGGACCGGCTATGCGTCGACGGGTCATGATGTTAGGCGACGCTGCGGCTCTCAATGACGATTCCGGTTCCGGAACGCACCGAGAACCCGATCGTGTCGCCGACCTGTTCGCCCATGCCCGCGAACCGCTTGACGTTGATCTGCCGGCGGATGTCGTTGCCGACCTCGATCATCTCCAGTTCGAGGAACACGTCCGCGATGGACCGGAACGGGCCGATCGCGTCGTCGTCGACCGCCGATGGGTCGACGGTGAGCACAACGACCTTCCCCTGCGAGATGATCTCGCGGAAGAAGGAGATGATCTCCAGGGCGGCCTGCCGCTCCTCGTTCTTCCGGACCAGCGCCTCGAAGGTGGGGTCGTTCCTGAAAATGGCGTCGAACGTGTCGAGGAAGACGACGTCGGAGTTCCACATCGCCTCGGCGTTCATCAGGCGCTTGAGCAGCTCCTTGCGCTCGCCGTCGCCGTCGGAGAACGCGCCGCCGGAGTCGAAGTCGGCGTGGAGGAAGAGCAGTTCCTCCTGGAGCAGCGGCTTCACCATGTCGTACTCCAGCGAGTGCATCTGGTCGATGAACCCGCGGACGGTGAGCTCAGTCGACATCATCGTCACGGAGGCGCCCTCCTGGACGAGCCCGTAGGCGAACCGCTGGGAGATGGCGCTCTTCCCGGCCCCGTAGTCGCCCTCCATGAGGACGATGCTCCCGCGGGGGATGCCGCCGCCCAGCTCCTTGTTGAGCCGGTCGCGGTCGCCGAGGCCCAGAGAGAGGAGGTTGTCGTGGGGCATCAGTTACCCCCCTCCACGCGGAACTGGAACAGCTCCTCGTCGCCGTTCACCGAGAGGAACACGCGGTGGTCGCCGTCGGCGAGCCCGTCGCTCGACCCGTCGAGCGCGTTGGCGTTTATCGTGAGCCGCAACACGTCGCCACGGCTCCACGCGTTCGCGCCGTCGGCGGAGACGAGCTCCCCGGAGGTCGCGTCCGGCCGGACGTACGCGCCGTCGAAGACGACATCGAGGTCGGAGCCGTCGGGCGCCAACCGATACGTGCCGGTGTTCTTTATCAACAGCGTGACGTTCTGGTCGCCGCTCGCGTTGTACACCCCCGCGCTGGGGTCCGAGATGATCGTCACGTCGGTCCGGAGCTGCTCGGTCGCGTCAAGGCCAGCGTCGTCGACGGCCGCGCTCACCCGGTCGACGCCGGTGGTGATCGTGCCGACGACGCCGGCGGCGATCACCAGGCTGGCGATGAACAGGATGAGGTGCGAGACGGGGACGCTGGCCATCTACGCGCTCACCTCCGTCACGGTCGCGGCGTCGCGGACGCCGGACTCGACGACCAGGACGACGCGCGTGCTCTCCCCGATCGTCGTGGTCGTGTCGCCCTGCGCGACCCGCACAGTGAGCGTCTCGTCGCCGAGCCAGAGCGCGGTGTCGCCGTCGCCGTCGACCGTCGCGGAGGCGTTCGGTCCGCCCACGTCGACGTACTCGTTACCGACCACGAGCGTCGCGTCGTCGGCGACCAAGCCGATCGCCCCCTCGTTGGTGGCGTTGACGGTAAGGGTATCGGTGGTCGTGTTAAACGTCGCGTTCGTCACCGCGAACTCGGTGTTCTGCCGTTCGAGCGCGCGCTCGTTGACGCCGTGCTGGGCGTCGGAGACGCGGTCGAGCCCGTTGGCCGCCACGGGGTAAAACGTCGTGAACGCGAAGAACAGCCCCGCGACGATGATAGCCGTGGACGCGGAGACGCTAACGCCCATCTCCCCACCCTCCGTCGGCCGGATCGGCGCGGTCGGAACGGGGATTCGGGTCGTTCATCGGTCGGGTGGAACCGTTCCGCTCGCGCTGGTCGTCGCGGTGACCGTCGCGCCGGTCGGCGTCCGCTTCGCGTGCCGCGTCGTCGCGGTCCGCGCCGTTCGTCCGCCGCTCGCGGTCGTCGGGCGCGTCCCGACGGCCGCCGCCGTGGTCGTTTTGCTCGGCCGCTCCTCGGTCGGGCCGCGCGTCGCGGCCGTTGCGTCCGCCGCGGCCTGAACTCGCTCGCCCGCCGCGACGGCCGCCGCGGGGCGCGTTGACCGGCCCGCCGCCGACCATCGAGCCACCGGCGAGGTCGTCCCAGCGGTCCAAGAGGACGGTGTGGCTGCTCGTGCCGTTGAGCTGGGTCACGTACCGGAGGCTGCGGGTGTGGTGCTCGCGGACCAGCCGGTCCGTGCCCGGCCGGTCGACGAGGTTGCGGTCGATGGTGCCGAACCCGGAGAGGAAGTCGCGGAGCCGCGCCGCGGCGTCGGGGCCGATCCACTCGATCCGCTCGTAGTAGTTGATGGCGCGCACCGCGTCGGTGACGTCACTCTCGGAGACGAGGAACTCCAGCCACTCCATCACGAGGAGGTCGCCGACGTAGTCGCCGGGAAGCTCCGTGAGGTACGGCTTGCCGCGGCCGCCGCTCCCCGAGAGGTCGTCCTCGCCGACGTACTCGAAGCCGCCGGTCGCCTCGGCCGGATCGCCGCCGGGCTGACGGTCGGCAGGCTCCGGATCGGCCGCATCCGCCGGTTCGTCGAAGTCGACGCCGTCGTCCTCGAGGTCGCCGCCGAGGTCGTCGTCGAACCCGTCGTCGGCGTCGTCGAACGAGTCGGTTTCGTCGCCGGGGTCGTCGAACGGGTCGTCGTCCGCGCCGTCGCCGTCCTCGTCGGCCCAGTCGGCCTCCCCGGAGTCGTACTCTTCTTTCAGTTCGCTGAAACTCTTTCCGTCTTCGTTCATATCGTCTCCGTCGTCCGCCGTTTCGGTCTCGGACGCGGCGTCGTCCGTGCTGTCGTCGTCCAGTTCGTCGAACTCCTCGTCGAAGTCGTCGAAGCCGTCGTCGCCGTCGAGGTCGTCGAACTCCTCGTCGTCGCCGTCGTCGTCGAGTTCCTCGTCGAACCCGTCGGCCTCCTCCTCGTCGAGGAGGTCGTCGTCGAAGAACCCGTCCGCATCGGCGTTCGCGACGTCCTCATCGAGGTCCTCCTCCTCGCCGCCGTCGTCGTCGTCGAAGATGCCAAACGACCCCTCGCCGCCGCCGGCGATGCTGTCGAAGCCGCCGGAGTCGTCAACGAACGGGTTGATGCCGCGGGTGACCATCTCGTAGATGTCGAGCAGGTTGCGGACGTCCTCCTGGATGTCATCGACGGCGTTCGAGATCTCCTCGTTCTCCGAACGGACCGTCGAGACGGTCGAGGAAAGCGACGCGACCTCGTTTTCGAGCTCGTCGAGCCGGTTCTCCAGCTCGTCGGTGGCCGCGCCGCCGCCACCGCCGCCGTCGTCGAACTCGTCGTCCCACTCGTCCATCCCGTCGAAGTCGTCGAACCCGTCGCCGCCGCCTCCGCCGTCGCTCATGCCGCCGCCCATCCCTCCGCCGCCCATGCCGCCGCCCATGCCGCCGCCGAAGGGATCGTCGTCGCCGTCCATACCACCGGAACCGTCGTCGTCGGACCCGTCGTCGTCGAGGAACCTGTCGAGGACGCTCGCACCGACGAGCCCCAGCGTGGCGACTGCCCAGACGGCCGTTGGAGCTCCCCACACCGATAGTTCGAGGCCCATTACCGTGTACGACCCGCAGAACCCACTTCAATTCACCCCTCAAAATATCAGCAGTGAGAAGACACGCAGTACAGCGACTGGCGACCGCTGATGGGGGTGAACGCCGAGAAATCGGTGCCAGTTGGAGGCGATTCAATCCGGTGACGGCGACCAGAGGCCCCGGAGAAGCGGTCAGATAGCTCGCTCGAAGCCATCGGCAGCCCGGATAACGAGCCGTCCGTCCGGACCGAGCCGGACCGTTCGCCCGACGGCGTCGCCGACGTCGCTGGCGACGACCGGGACGTTCGCGGCGTCGAGCACCTCGCCGACCCGCTCGACGTTCCGGGGGCCGACCGCGTCGGTGAGGTCGAGCATCTCTGCGCCGCCGGCGACGCGCGCCTTCAAGCGGCGTGGGTCGGCGCCGGCGTCGTCGAGCGCCCCGATCAGCGAGTCGATCCCGGTGTCGACGTACTTCGCCGGCCGCGAGCCCGCGGTCGACCGTCCCTCGCTCGTGGGCAGCATGGCGTGGAGGAGCCCGCGGACGCTGGCCCTCTCGTCGACGAGCGCGACCGCGACGCAGGAGCCGAGGCCGCTCGTCGTCAGGACGGCGTCGCCGTCGGTGACCGCCAGCTCACCCACGCCGACCTTGATCCGGCCCGGGTCGTCGCTCGCCGCGCCGCCCGTGACGGCGACGGGCTCCGCGTCGGCGACCGTGGTCCCGCCGCTCTCCGTCCGCTCCGCCGGGGCGTCCGGCCGATCGTCGGAGAGCGAGCGGGTCACGGCTCGGAGAGCCGGTCGAGCGCCCGGGCCAGTTCGCGCTCGTCGGGGAGCGCGTACACGTCGCAGCGCGCCTGGACCCCCTCCGTCCGAATCGCGGTGTCGATCACGAACCCGTAGTCCTGTCGCTCGCTCAGCTTGGCGACGAGCGGGCTGATCGTCGACGCGCCGATGTCGTGGACGAACTCCGGCGGGGAGTGGGTGATCGACGTGCCGAGCACGTTCGCCCAGCCGTCGATGAACCCGCTCGTCATCACGTTGCCGAGCTCGCAGAGCGCGTTCTGAGCCATGTCACCGAGCGGCTCGTCGGGCTCCATCGGCAACATCGCGTCCGCGACCGCCGCCGCCGATGACTCCTCGAACAGGATGGCGAGGTAGCCGCTCGGCTCGCCCTGGAGTTCGAACACCGTGCCCGCGTGCGGATCGGTACCGACTTCCGCGGGCACGTCGGCGAGCGGGACGAACCGGAGCCGGCTCACGTCGACGGTTGCCTCCAACCCGGTCATCATCGCGATGTTGTCGGCGGCGTTCGCCGACCCCGTCTTCGCCAGCGAGGAGAACGTCGACAGCGACTCGTACGGGACCGCCGTGCTCTCCGTCCCGCCGTTCGCCGCGCCGCCGGCGGTCGCCGCGGGCGCCGTCTTCCCGACGATGAGGTCGCGGAACGGCCCCGATTCGGGCAGCATGTAGATCGAGAAGTCGAGGTCCGTCGTCGTCGCGTCCAGTCGGCTCTCGAAGAGGAAGACGCCGTCGCCCGCGAGCGCGCCATCCGGCAGCACCGCCGCGCCGTCGGCCTCGAAGTACCGCGGGGGCGTCATGTCGATCACCTTCCCGAGGTAGTTCGCCCACCCGTCGAGGAAGCCGCCGAGCGCGATGTTGCCGACCTCCGTCACCGCGCTCCGCTCCATCGACGCCCCGCCGGGGAGCAGCGAGAGCAGTGCGTCGGCGTTGACGGCGTCGAACGCGAGGACCGCCTCGCCGTCTAACCCGCCGCGGAGCCCGACGCTCACGCCGATCGACTCCCGGCCGGCGAACAACTCCGCGAGGTCCTCGCCGCTGGCGACGCTCGCACCGGTCACCTCCACCGCGAGGTCGGTCCCGGTCAGGTCCGAGAGCGCGTCGGCGGCCTGCTTCGCGCCCTGCTCCGCGAGGCGGTTACAGGCGCCGAGCGCGCGGACGTCGACGCGCATTATACCGCCGAACCGATGGCGTCGAGCACGTTCGGCTTCTGGAACGGCTTCGTGATGTATCCCTCCGCGCCCGCCTTAATGGCCGCCTTCATCTTCTCTTCCTGCCCGACGCTGGTACACATGATCACCGTCGCGTCGGGATTCTCCTCGAGGATCTCCGTCGTCGCCTCGATCCCGTCGCGGATCGGCATCACGATGTCCATCATCACGAGGTCCGGGCCGTACTCCTCGTACATGTCGACCGCCTCGACACCATTCTCCGCCTCTCCGACGATTTCGAACTCGCCTTCGAGGATCTCTCGGAGGAGGTTCCGCATGAACTCCGAGTCGTCGGCGATGAGCACGCGCGTGGCCATTATTGTCTAAAATCGGGCACAGCGATCACTTAATCGCTCCCCCGCGGTTCTCACGGTTGAGAACGAGTCGGGATGCCGGCGGTCGCTTCGGACGTGGTCACACCCAGTGGCCGAGGATGTGAATCGCACCAACGAGGACCGTGCCGACGAGCGTCTCTCGAGTGCCAATCCCGAAGGGGAGGAACGTCGTCGGCTCGCTCTCGCCATCCCGGCCGCCGGAGCCATCCCTCGGATCCGATGAGTTTCCGCCGACATCCGACGAGTTCCCGTCGGAGTTCGCAGCGCCTGTGGAGTCGTTCGCAGTCGGGTTTTCGTCGGCGTCCGTAGAGTTCGCGTCGGTGTCCGTGGTGTTCCCGCCGGTGTCGCCGCTGCTTGAGGCGTTCCCGGAGTCATCAGTGTCGCCTTCCCCGCTATCGTCGTCGATCGTCGTCCTCGCTGTATTCTCTTCGACGACCAGCGTCCCGTTCCGCCGGTCATCGTCGAGCGTGACGTTGAATGGATACGCACCGGGGTCGAGACGGACAGTCGCCGACGGGAAGCCGACGGTGCGCGACTCGTTCGACGACAGCGTCAGGTCGCGAGCGGCCGTCAGGTTCCCGTCGTCGACGTCGAGCGTGAGCGTTCCCTCACCCCCCAGTCCGCCGGCGTTTCGAACGTCGATCCTGAGCGCGGAGAGGTTTTCTCCCGTCGCGACGGTAGCATTGTCGGAGACGCCGTCGATCGCGAGCCGGTCCGGGTCGTCGGTATCGTCGACAACGATCACCGTCCGGCTGTCGCGCAGCGTCGTTCCGTCGTACAGTTCGTAGTTCAGCCGAGTCCCCGGATCGGCGCCCCCGAGGTCGGCGTTGATGGTGAAGTTCCCCTCGGAGAGCTCCACCTCCGATTCCGACCGGAAGGGTTCGTCGCGCTTGTCGTCGACGAAGGTGGCGGACATCTCGATCGGCGGCAGTATCGTCGTCGTCCCGGTCACCGCTCCACCCGAGGCCTCGACGAGGAGTTCGCCGTCATCAGTGACATGGTCGTATTCGAAGTACCGCTCCTGAATCGTGAACGACGCCTCCGCGCTCTCGGTCCCATCAGCGGTCTCCCAGTACGGGAACTGTTCAGGGGCCGGTAACCTCTGTTTAAACGGCGCCGGGGGCTCCCCGCTGTCGTCAGCGAAGGCGTACCGGTGTCCTTCGGCCCCCTCTAAGGCGAACTCGACGGCGAACTCGTCGCCGGGCTCCGGGTCCTCGGTGAACGGACCGCCGTCGCTCGTGTCCAAGACGAGGTAGAACCGCCCTGGCGTCGAGTCGCCGGTTTCCAACACCTCCGCGTCGGCGAGGAGGAGCGTCACGTCTTCGGGAGCGGCGTCGGCGAGATCGAGCTCCGAGCGCGGCTCGTTCGCCCCCGGATTTGTCTGTCGCACCTCGAGCGAAACGCCGTTTTCGGTCCTGAGGAACTCCGATAGTATGGAGTGGTTGACCGCTTGGCCGGCCTGTAGCTGACCTTCGTCTTGCTTGGCGGCAAAGTGCGACAGCGCTCCCCAGATGCCGGTTGATTCGAAGCCGAGGACGACGCGGTCGCCCTCCGTCACCGCGGTTCGCTCGACCCCGTTCTGTTCGAGGGCGCTGAGCGACTCCCCACCGCCACCCCCTTCGAGGTTCTCCGGATCTGCGGTGGTGAAAACCTCAATCTCGTCGTGGAACGTCGGTTTCGTCAACAGGAGGTCGGATGAAGCGGCCGCGCCGACCGGCGTCACGACCCCCGGCTCCTCTACGACGAACGTACCATTAGTGATCGCGAGTCGGTACCGCTGCGGGACGAGCGGTCGTGCGAGCCCGCCGGCGCCGGTCGCGCCGGACAGTTCGGAGAGGCTGTCGGCGACCTCTTTCCCGTTCTCGTTTACGAACTCAAGATCGCAGTCAGCCTCACGGCAGCTGGCGGCGGTCCCCTGGTCGGTTCCGAGGAGTCGCGTGTTGATCGTCCCGTCGAAATCGCCGCTGAGCTTCACGACATCGGTGTACCCGACAGGGTTCCCCGTATCAGTGAGTCGGTTCCCACCGATCAGCAGGTACGCGCTCCCGTTGTTGGAGTTGCTGGCCGTGTATCTGATATCAACGAGGTCGCCGGCGGTCGCGGTGTACGTCGGACGTGAAAACGAGCCGCTAAGCTCATGTTGGTCCGCCGAACCACCCGGTTCAGACGGTTGCGCGGTAACCGCGTTGGTCGCCGGAGAGTCGGCCATCGACGCGGAGTCCGCCACCGAAACGCCCGCCACCGGAACGGAGACCACGGCGGCCGACGCGACGACGAGAACGAGGGCCGCGACCGCGGCCGTACGGACCGTCGGGAGCCGCCGGAGACGAGGCCGGATGCGTCCGCCCCCATTGTCGGAGTCGGTATTCGGCGCCGGATCTTCCGGGCCACGGTAGCGGTCAGCGCCGTCCTCTTGTCTACGTGTCATCATGGGGAGAGCGTCCGTCAACCTCACGCGGATCGCGGAACGTCAGCTGTCACCGACTGCTCGGGATTTCACCGACTAAAACGTACGTACCCGATTATCACATCTGTGAACGGAGAGGTGGAGGAAGCGGTATCCTCATTGCGAATCACCCGACTGCGGCGGGAAAAGTCGCTGAAGCGTTCCCCGAAGAATTAAGCCCGACCGGCGTGCGAATTCGACTACGATGCCATCGTGTCCCCGTTGTGAGGCGTCTGTCGGCGAGGAGGCCCGGTACTGCGCGCAGTGCGGCGCCCCGCAGACGGAGGACGCGGCCGAGGAGTTGGACGAGTACGTCCAGCGACAGGCGGAGCAGGTCGCGGGCAGTAGCGGCGGAGGCGGCGACACTAGTGAGTCCGACAGTTTCGGGGACATGGCCGACCTCAGCGATCGTGAGCAGCTCTGGCGGCGCGGCTGTTACGTCGTCGGGTACGGGACCGTCGTCGTTGCGCTCACCCTCGTTCCGGCGGCCGGCGCATTCCCCTTGGTCCTCGCCGGGATCGCGATCCTCCCGCCGATCCGACGACTCACCGCCGAGCCGCTCGGAAGCCCGTTAAAACGCGAAGTAATGGCAGGGCTGTACGCGATATTCGCGCTGATCGGCGTCGCGCTGCTTGTTCTCGTTTAAACAAGCCTCTCGAGGGTTCTCGCCACAGTTCACAGCGACAGGGCGGCGCGTTAACTCACAGCGACAGGGCGGCGCGGGCCTTGTTTAGACGCTCCCGACGGCTAAGGTTAGTTGCTCTGTTGGATGAACTGAATCACTGCAAAAGTAGCTCTCTACCCGATCTCGTCCGTGGGATCGCGACTGTAGAACACAACTGCACCGCGTCTAAACAAGACCGGCGGCGCGTTAACTCACGGCGACAGGGCGGAGCCTTAACTCACGATTGTGAGGCTGAGAGAGCTCATTTATGACAAATAATGCCGGCTTCTACCTCCGAGTTGTCGTTTTTCGGGGTTCTCACGCTGCGAGGCAGTCCACGAGGCAGTGAATTCGTGGGGTCTAGATCGCAGGGCATTCAACCCGAAACCGCATGAAGAAAGCGGCTTCAGGGCATTTTCCCCCGATAGATATAATACTAATAGAGGGGTGTAGCCGTTGCGGCGATAGCTGTGAGAAGGAGATTCCACAACAGAACGGAGCCACGATCCCAGCCACAGAGTACTGGGGATAGTTTCGAGGAGAATTCTTTGTTACCCAAATTGATAGAATTTGAGGGACCTATAGTTACATAATAATTGAGAATCTAGGTTGGGTATGCCTCCTGACTCCCCACCAATCGAATCACAACTCTCAGAGACAGCAGTACGCGACCAGATGCGTGCGACTGCTGATGTAGAGAAATTCCAGCGACTTGGGTTTCTACTCAACCTCGCCCACGGCGACTCTGTGACAGAAGCGATTACACGGGAGGGACGCTCGCCAGCGACCGGGTATCGTTGGAAGAAGCAGTGGAAGGCTGGTGGGCTTGAGGCAATGCTACCGGACACAAGCGGTGGCCGACCGCCGAAACTCGATGAGGATGACTGGGAACGCCTTCGATCTCACGTCCATGCGATCCAACCATGCTCTACACAACAGATCTGCCAGCTGCTCCAGGCTGAATTCAACGTAACCTACAACTACGCGTATCTTGAGCGGATCCTTCCAGATCACGGGTTTTCATACACGATGCCCGTATTGGAGGTGGCGAGACGCGAAGGCACTCTTGATGCCGTTGAATGGGATGACAAACAGCATCCGAACACTACTGAACGCAACGCATTCGATATGCGATCCCGCCCCCAAGTTGGGAAGTGGACTGTTTCTGCCCGCAGTGATTCTCATTAATTTTCTATGAAAGCCAGTTCAATACGTTGAACTATCATAAAAAGTATATGTTGTGGAGGGGGAGTCGTTTGGGTGGATAGATCTGGGGTTCTTTTGTCAGTGGTTTCTCACCCCAACTCTTGGCTGACTAGGTTCACTCTTGGGAGCGACGTGGAGACGATTCGGCGCGTGTGACAGCACCACCTATTTGTGATTCGATCGCAGCGACCACCCCTGCGGAATGTTCTCGGAATGGTGGTCCGATGCGGTTGGGCTTCGAAGGGGGTCAGAGATGACACCTACAGACTTGACCAAGCAATCTCGAAGAGACTGGATCGAGTCACGGGGTGAACGGCTCCGATTCAGTTCGGCGGGGGCCCGTTTTGAGATGGAGTTACTGGACGATCAGTGAAGTCATCCATGAGGCGATCGCCGAGTCGATCGGACTGTCTGTGTGTCGGCACGGGAACTACTCGTTCATCGCTGGCGGATGTTCGGTGCGGTGCTGGCGCTGTGCTTCTGGCTGGTGACCAATTCTATTAGGCTCATGTTCGTCGATCGACTTCTCGGCCATCGTCGTGGATCCGATCTGGGGGGTGGCTGTCGAAGGATAGTCGATCGAGAAAGACAGTGGATGGGCTGTCCGTGTCCGCAGATGATCTACTATCTATTCCGCAACTGGATGCGTGGATCGCGTCACTGGTACTGTCACTCGCTTTGTTGGTTCTGGCTTACGAGAAACGAGTCCGTCTCGCATCTGTGTGCCGACCAACGTATTGGACTCCAACAGTGGTGGAGGTTCGACTGACTCTCAAGACATCTCTGTGTCCTGGTAATTTGTACTCCTGCCGTGTTGTCTTTCTTAGGTCCCACCTGAAATAGGATGTTCTCATCCTACCGCACAGCACTTTGATCCCCATATTAGTATTATATCTGTCGGGGAGAACTGCCCCGAAGTCCACGACTGCTAGCGATCTATCCACGACATGCCCCGCAGTATCTCGAATGCCTCTCAGTATGCCTGTCAGTCGCGACGATGCGTGATCGCGACGTGAAAAACACTGTAATCGGATGGAGGTTACTGATAGAATTATCAAGTTATAAATGTTTTTTGGTGGGTTGTCATGGCATCCAACGTGGCCCGACATCTGAAGGAATACCGTCGGTAGCTTGGATATCGATCCGGTGTGAGAGACGTGCTGAGCTGCTGTAAGGACAACAAAAACACCGAGAACACAATAGTGTTGAGACTCCCTAGAGGGACCACAGTCGGTCACTATCGGCACCACGAGCGTCACCGAACAGACTCTGGTGACGATGTCCCACCGAAGTGTTCGCTGTTTGTCTCCGTCTCTGCGATAGAAAGTGAGCCTGATTGGCTGGCTTCACACACCAGACTCACCGGTGAAGTTCCTCTGATCGCACCAATCTCTGGGCTCGTTGTACGCAAACTGAAGCATCGCTCGCCACCGGTTGAAGAAGTGACTGGGAGTCCCTACATGGGTGTTCGTTCCTGTCCCGATGCCAAGAGAGTGGAACACTGTCGACTCGCTCGTAAGTCCTTCGAGGACGTTTGGGTGGCAGATCTATGATCGTTTGACACCAACATACTCTCTAGTTGAAGCCTCTCTCACGAGGATTTTGTGAGGACTACAGGCTCCCCTCACGGAGAAGATATTCGGTTGAGAGATTGTTCTCACGGAGAAGATATTCGGTTGAGAGATTGTTCTCACGGAGAAGATATTCGGTTGAGAGATTGTTCTCACGGAGAAAAAACGCGTGAATGTCGGTCTTGAAACTCAGATAAGACGGACCACTCAGAGAATGCTCACGGACAGTTCACGAATCGCTCTGGCACCGCTCACGACGTGCTGTGAGAAGGTAAACTCGCTGTGAACGGACTGCTCGTGAGCCCACACCGTTCTTTCTTGAACAAATAGTAACTGCTGTATAATGTCGAATTTGGGCGAATATATTCCGAATCGTTGACTCACAGAGACATTATACGACAATCGGGTGTTTGGATAGTCGACGACAAATATGACGCACAATCATCGGACACCCAAATCGGCGGGCGCACACCCCGTCGTGACACCGAGCACAGAGGTGACCTAGTAATGGCAACAACGCAGCCAGCCAATCCAGAGACACGCCTGCCGGATGACCAGCTAATCGAGGTCCATCCCGTGAAGAACCCACCGACGCCATACGACAGAGAACATGTGGTGTTCTTCGAGATCGAGGATGACAACCGAGACCAACTTGAGAACTTCAAAGAGCACCTGACGTGGGTCATCCGGGATCTGTACGAGGGAGAAAAGCATATTGATCATCTCGATTTTTTTGCGTGGACCGCGCGTGGAGCGGTCGTCTGCGCAATGGGCGCGTACGGCGCAAAAAGCGTCACTCGCGAATACGGCGACCCCACCGATGTCAAAAGCGGCGACAGTGTCTTAGAAGAGCCCCTCAAGTCGTTGTACGAGCGGCTGAGCGGCGAGGATTCTACGTGTAACAACGAACAGCTCCCAGAGTGGATCGACCCGCAGATTGGAACGCTGCCGCTCGGGATGTTTGGGGAGCCAGCAGTCACCGCCCGTGGGGTAATGACTGAGACCAACCAGAAAGTCGCGCACGGTCAAAAAATCGCTGGCTGCGGGCTCTCGGCGCTCTTCGATGACCTTCGCGATGAGCCGCTTTTGTACTACGCACACATTCGTCGCAAGGGCGGACGTGGACTCCCTGAGAATTTCACGTACCAGGTTACACCGCGGGTGACGCTTTTTGATCCGCGCCATCGGATCAATACTGATCGTGAGTACGCAGACGTCCTCCAGTACGGCCGAACGATCGATCCGCTCGAGAACTTCGCGAAACTCGGCGTCAGCTCAAACCTCGACCGCATTGACGACCAGTACAACGTTGATCACCTCAGCTGGGAAAGTACCGTCCCGCGAACGAAGAGTTCGCTCGGCCATTTCCGGAGTGAGAAAGCGTTCCTCAATGGCGATCCTGAGTTCGACGAAATCCGTCGTGGACGCTACGGTGCGGGAAATAATCTCGAGCGTCTCTGTGCGTATACGAGCGTCATGACCCGTGAGGCGGATCTGTCACAATTCGTTCGCCTCGTCGGGGCGCCGTCTACTGGGGATCCATGGGAAGACGTCAACGGCATCGGGCCCCGAGTCGACGAGATTGAGACGGTCTCACATGAACCGACCTTCGAACCCGTCCCGATTCGGATCGAACAGACAGTCCCGGACTCGGCAGACGTGGACATGGGTTCGGTGGAAAACGACGGCGAAGAACCGCACCAAGAGGGAATCAAACAGACAGCAGTCGCGTTTCGACAACTCGGCTATGAGGTGATAATCGTCACCCAGGATACTGGGTCACGACCCGACCTCTGGGTGATGGACCCGAGTGGCGAAATCTTCGCCGTCGAAGTCGAATCAACAACGCGAACCAAGGCAGCGAGCGTCTACACGAACTTGGTTCGACAGGCGGTGTGGGGATATAAGACGATTATGGTGATGGTCCCACAAGAAAACGACGATGGCCAGTTAGAGTCGGCCGAGCGCATCGGGTATTGGGCTGTGAACGCGGCGGCAAAGCCGATGAAGGATATCGACGAGGCGAAGACAAAGCAGTATAATCTCAGCAAAGACATCGTCCAAGATGGGAAAACACTCTTGTTACCCGAGGGAGTGACTGAATCTGAGTGGTGGCTGACGTGGGAGAATGAATTCGTCTTGCTCGGTGACGATGAGACCGTCCTAGCACGAGGCGACGCCACGACCCCGTTCAGCGAATTCGAGTACTACACCCCACGTCAGTATACAGAAGACGGGCGGTTCATCGTCGAAGACGAAGACGGCACCGTGATCCAGGATGTGGCCGACGACGACCTCATCTCGAATACGCATATGAGCCCGTGTCACCGGCCCGTCGATCTGAGCTACCTCGATTTCGTCGAGGCAATATTCACGTATGACCCAAAAAAGGGGGAGCTCACCGAGCACGACATCGTCGCTGACTGGGATCAATATGAGAAAACGATGGAACGTCACGAAGCCAGTCACAAGGACGCCTTCAACACATTCGTTATCGATCGGCCGGACGACGTGAAGCTTCCTAGGCCCGACTGTCGGCCCTTCATTCGAGATTGGATCGGGAAGCTCAGTCACGAGGGAAAGCCCGCAAAAGCCGTCTACGGGAAATCTCGGCCGGAATACATTAACCGTGATAATGTCAATAAACGGTACTTCTACGTCGGCGCAGCGCTCCGGTACGATCGCGGACTCGTCTCGCCTGAGTTACCGGGGCTCTCAACTGAGCCGTCGTACCCGGCGGAGTGGCTCGAGGAGGGGGATTCGGTGCTTCACGAGCCACTAATTTACGGGCTCGCGGATCGCGATGACATCCCCGGAGGTTCCTGAAACGTATATCTGACTCTACGGTGTGGAGTAGTATAGAGAGAACTTGGATGGAGACCGAACACTATGCTGTTTCAATTGAGTCGGAACGGATATTTCTCCTCAGTGAGGCCCATCAAGCACATTTTACCGATACGTCGTGGGTGCGACTTGGGACTCACACCGAACACCCGCTGATCTATATCCAGCCGGTTGAGACGCAGGCTGAAGAAACGTATGAGCTGTCCTATCAGAGTTCTGGGAGACGGATTAATTGTCGCTCGTTTTTGCGCCAGCATAATTATCACCACACCCAGACGCAGCGCTATCAGGCAGAGTGGAGTGCTGCGATTGGTTCGTTGATCATTGATTTGTCGGTGCCTGTCTCAGATTGACACCCTCCTGCGTCTGAAGCCGGGAGGTTTCCGAACGTTGGGATATTTGGGTTTGTAGTCTGCCTGTTTTCTCGGTGTGGTACGCCGAGAGTTCTGTTTGTATGCCCTGGTGGGGGCGTTGGGCTATCAAGAAAAGCCCGCTACGTGATGAGCGAACATACAGAGGAGGCGCCGGACTGCGGCGTCGACGACGAGGAACAGACACATGATACGCCGTTCACGATCGAGTACACGCCAGCACGCGCAAGTCGGCATCGAACACGATTTGAGCGGCGCTCGAACGGCCCTGGCTGGTGGCGGATCGAAGACGAGTGGACTGGCTGTACATGGCGGCCGATTGGTCGCGAGCCTGTCGACGATGTCAGACTCCACGACGGGCAAGTTGGTGGGTCGCGTCGTTTGGGTGAAGCAACCACAGACGGTTGGAATGAGTGACGAGACGTACGACGGGCCTGGAAAAGGGTCAGAGCTCTCACTCATTCGCGATGGTGATATCTTCTATCTGTTGAGCCATCACCGCAAACGGGCTGTCTTGTTGTTGCTTGCGGTTGCGCCGCATTCACAGGTTCATCTATAGCAGGTGGCCCAGACGCTCACCGCATTTGAAGAGGACTGTACACTAGACCGGGTAGAGACGAGTGAGGTTCGAAATCGACGCCGCAACCTCAAGCGATCGCACCTCGAGCCACTTCTAGAGGCTGGAGTTATACAAGAGGGAGACGCCTCAGACGTGTACCGGCCGGGTCCAGCGTTCTCAGCGGCGCTTGCTGTGCTGCTTCAGCATCTTTTGAGGCGGAGCCCCCAGCCTCAAGGAGCGAGGGCTTCCGGCTGGTCGGAAAGACAAAGCGAGTAGGGTGGGGAGGAAACCGACATGGTGGGGAACGGACAATGCGGCTTCTGCCATCTGAGCCGCTATCCAATACACTCTTTTCTGGGACCGCCGTACCAGTAACGAGTGATACCGTCGCACAAGTCGCCGGTATCACGGGCCGCAGTAGCCCGGCCCCAGAATGGTGGAGATGCCGACCCCGAAGGTCGTTCGGTACGGGCGAGGAACAATCTTCCTCTCCGGCGACAACTGACGGCGAGTCCCACATCAAAGCTCCTCCCTCAACGAGTGAAGCCGAAAGACCGAGGGAAGTAGGGGAGGGGGGTGGGGGGTTACGGTGGATACTCACTCGGCAGAAGGTGAATTAGCGAAGTAACTATAGATCAGTATCTTCTCTGCTTGAACGCCGGGTATCCCACTCTTCAGCTGTGGAAGGATATCATTCGATCCGGAAGCCGCCCTCCTCTTCGGCGGCACGCACCAGATCGCCGATGCTGTCGCTCGCGGATAGGCCCTGACTCGCCGCAAACCGCTTTATTATCACCGGTGGAATATCCACCGTCGTCTCGGAGGCCGCGAGCAGCAGCCCGATCGCCTCCGGCGTGGGGGAGTTCGGCCCCGCATTGGAGGCGAACCACGAGATCAGCGTGTCGAACGTCGCCGTCACATCGTTCGACACGGTCCGCTGGCGGGTGGTGTCGCCGTTCGCATGGAGCGTCGCGTCGATACCGTAGTCGAAGCCGTCGTTGTCGAAAGAGGTCGCTAGCCACCGGCTCACCGCCTGCCGGTCAACCGCGTCCGTGCCGGGTGGAGACTGCCGACCGCCTGAACGCGACCCAGCGCGACCCTGACGCCCGACACCGCTTTCGCCGCTTGCGCGGTCCTGCCTCCCGGGCTGTCCTTGCTCGCCGCCACGCTGCCGTCCCCCCGATCGACCCCGCTCATCGGCCTGTCGCTGGTCGCGGTCCTCGACGCCGGGACCGGCGGCGCTCGCCCGCGGGTCGTCACCGGCCGGGCGGCGGTCATCCGGACTCGCGGGCTCCGCGGCGGTGAACTCGCCCGAGTCGGCGTGAGGAGCCGCGTCGTCCGGCGGCGGTCGGCGGTCGTCCTGCGAGCGCCCGACGTTGGGGCGGCCGTTCGTCCCAACGACGTATCGCCCTTCATCGATTTCAACGACGCTCTCGTCGTCGGTGAAGTCGAGTTCGTCGGGATCCGCGGGCGGCGCGTCCGGGTCGGCCGTGGGCGCGTCGTAATCACTCATGAATCGTGGTAGCGCGCGCCGTAAAATAGGTGTTGCGGCGGGTTCCCGCCGCGGAGTCGGTCTCCGCGGTGAGAGTGGTTGTGTGTCTGTGTGTCCGCGTTAGAGGCGAACTGCTTCGCCCGTCTCGCTGAAGAGGTCAGGGGCGGTCAGTTCGACCTGCGTCGTCGCGCCAGCGGGCGAGACGAGGTCGAGCGTCGCGTCGTCGCTCTCACCGAACGCCGACTCGTCAGCGAACGCGCCGGACGAAGGGTTCAACAGGATCGTGTACTGGTTCTGATCGTCAAGGACGGGATCAGGCCTGAAGGCTCCGTCGGAGCCGACCGCGAACTCACCGGGGTTGAGGTTCTTGACTTGGAAGAGCCCGAGCCCCGGAGTAGCCGCAGTAGAGTCCGTAGCCTGAGTGGTTGCGCTTCCGGGGTCAGGCCCATCAGCTACTGCAACTGTGATACTGTCAGTGTCCTCGACACCTTCCCCAGTAATATCAATGGTCTGTTCAGTCACAGCCACATCAGTGGAGTCACCGAAGTCCTCTTTGTAGAGTACCTTGTTATTGTCATCTGCGTTGTAAACGAGAAGGTACTGAGAAGAGGTGCCAGTGGACGCGGCGTAAGCGACCTCAATCTTGCGGGTGTCCGTGCGAATTGTGTCCTGAATCGCAACTGAATCAGTATCGTCAGTAACGCTACTGTATCCGTCACTTGAGGACACCCCGGGTAGTACGGCGTCGTCAGGTGTGATCGTAGCAGAAGTGTCGCCAGGGGTGCCGTCAATTGATGCTTGGATAGCACTGCTGGTGGTCACATCGCTCGCAGAGACGGGAATCTCGTTGATTTCTCCTGCGTCGAGGGAACTGACATCTACCACGGCAAGATCACCAGCATTATTATCGGTGATCGTCAGCTCGGTAGCATCACCGGGGATAGACCCAAGTCGAACCTGAATACTTTCAGCGTCGTCTGGGATTGTCTGTTGAATAGTCACACCACCAGCACCAGGATTCTCAGGAACGTTGAACGCCCGGTCAGTGAACACGAGGTTCTCTTGTCCACCAGGCCCAACTGCCTGAATCGTTGTGTCTGTCAGGTCGATGTCGTCGGCACCGGGCGCACCGGTCGTCGTCACGCGGATCTCGCTCAGCGTCGAGGTGTCACCGCTGACGATCCCGACGGAACTCGTCACTTCGATCCGCTCGGACACAAGATCCGTACTCTCTTCGCCGGTCGATTCCGCCTGCGACTGGAGGAACCCAGCCGTGTTGATCAGGACGCCCGCGGCGATGGCGGCGACAAGCACCATCGCGATGAACACGATGAGCGTGCCGATACCGACCTGACCGCGGTCGTTGTTAGTGATGAACTCGAACATTGTTACAGCCTCACTGAGTCGCCGTCATCGCCGACCAGCGTGGTCGGGACGCGGATCTCGGTCGTCGTCGATGCGCCGGAAGCGGTCGTGAACGTCACTGTCAGGGAGTCGCCCTCAGTGAGCGCGTAGCCATTATCGTCCTCGAACGTGTCAGTTGCCTCAAGATCGACGACAACTTCAGCGCGGTCACTGTTGTCCGTCAGGACGGGGCTATTCCCAGATTTGGTGAAGATATCGTTGGTCGCCGGCGGGTCGTCGTCAAGCTGGAACGTCTCCTGCCCGGAGGTCCCGACTAACTCCACCGATACCTCGTCAAGGTCGATGTTGTCCGCGCCGGGTGCCGACGCGACGACGAACTCAAGTGAACCGATGCCGCGCTCACTGGTACCGGCGACGTTGTCAGCGATGTTACCGGACTGGCTCACGACCTGGAGCCGTTCGCTCACCTGGCTTGTACTCTCTTCGCCCGTTGCTTCTGCTTGTGTCTGGAGGAATCCGGCCGTGTTGATCAGGACGCCGGCGGCGATCGCCGCCACCAGCACCATCGCGATGAACACGATGAGGGTCCCGATCCCCACTTGACCGCGTTCTTCCTCGTCCAGTATGGTTTCGAACATTGGTTGTGTTGCGTCGGCCCCCGGCCTTTCCGGTGGGCGTTATCGATGACGATGGGGAATTCCTACTTAAGATCACGCGTCCGGTTATCGAGGCTGATAAACAACTGCCATCATGCGGTTTTAGTATTATTTGTACATTGGTAGTTACAGAATATATCAACGAAATCCGCGCGACGGTATCAGTTTTGGATCTGGTGAGAGCAACGGGCCGGCGGATAGCGCACTTCAACGGCGGGCGAGTGACGGAGCGAATCGGCGGTCAGGGAAAGAGGGAACGCGCCCGGTAGGTCGGGCCGCGCGTCCGCGTCGGGAGGCCGGAGGGGCGTCAGCGCTCGCGTTCACGCGTCTTCGAGGTTACAGGCCCGGACCGAGACCGCGTCTCGGAACGCTCCCGCTCGCGGTCGGCGGCCAGCAAGCGGTCGAGCCGACGCTCGAACTCGGCGTCCGTGAGCTCGCCCTCGACGTAGCGGTGTTTGAGGCGCTCCACCGGCGCGGTCGCGTCGTCAGCGACGCCCGCCGCCGACGCGTCGCGCTCCGCGGCGATGCGATCGGCGAGGTAGCCGCCCAGCGCGCCGCTACCGACGACGTACGCGGCGCCGACGAGCGTGAGCGCGAGGACGCCGACGGTCGCCGCGGGCGACACCGCGGCGGCGATCCAGACCGCGAGGAACGTCAGCGGCAGCGACAGCAGCGCGACCAGCGCGCCCGTCGCGGCCCCAATCTTCGGGCCGCGGGGCGCCTCGGCCTCGTCGGTCCAGCTCGCCACGCCGGCGCCAATCGCGGGCGCAACTAAACCGACGACGGGCAAGACGCTCACGAGCACCGTGACTCCGGCGCCGACGCCGGCGCGCGCGGCAAGATCGGAGAGGCGAGCGATCATCGAGCGATCCCCGCGGGCCTCGGCGGTCGTCATCGCCGGTGCTCCCAGTGTCGGATCGATTCGTCCGTCCGGTGCCGGCGCGGCGCCGTTCGTGTGCTCGCACCCGCGCCACGACAGCGATGTGTCATCAATATCACTACGTGACGCGAAATCAAAAACGCGTCGGGGAGGCCGGCTTGGTGGCGAATCGAGACAGCAGAACCGGCTAGAGGGCGCCTCGTTTGTCACCGATCGCGCAGGCGCGACAGTTCCGATTCGGGGATCACGAACTCCTGTGTTCCGGGCTCGTAAACGACGAGGCTCCCGGCGACAAGCGCCATCGACGCTGCGAGCAGTCCGGTGTTGATTAACAGCAGCGCCTCGGCGTTCTCGAACTCCGTCCGGAAGGCGACCGCGGGCGTCCCGACCGCCGCGATGACGACGAGTCCGAAGCCGACAGCCAGGTACGCCATTGCCGTGCGGCCGGACGACCGATACGCCGCGACGGCAAAGGCGACGAGCGTCGCGCTTGCGCCGGCCAGCACGGTGGTCGTCACCAGGTACAACCCCTCGATGAACTCCATACACCTCCTGCTCGAACGGCGGTCATAAACCCACGGGGGTGGGTATCAGCGGCGATAACACGGCGGACCGATTCGAGTCGCCGAACTGCCCGTGGTCCCATACCGTGCGCCAGATCACAGGGGTTGCCACCCGGGGCACTCACCGGTACCGTTATAAGATACAAAATCAGTCTCGATAACGTGAATGGTGGGGGACGATCTGATCACCGTACTCGGTAACAAATACAACACGGACATCCTGACGGCGACGAGCGACCCGAAGTCGGCGCAGGACCTCAGCGATCAGCTGGACGTCCCGATCGCGACGTGTTACCGACGGATCAACGAGTTAGAGGAGGCGGACCTCCTCGAACTACACGATCGCCCGCTCTCGGATGAGCACCGGCGCGTGAAGGTGTACCGTCGGAAGGTCGACGGAGTCGAGGTCGACTTCCGCGACGGGCTCACGGTCGAGGTAGAGGAGCGGTCGGCGGTGAAGAATCGCCTCGATGACGTCTGGCGCGACCTCTCAACACGAGAGTAACGCCGTTCCCCGGCGGTTCCCGACCCGTCAGAACGACGGCTGGTCGTCGGAGCCGCCCATCATCGAAAAGCCGCCCGCGCGCTCGTGGACGGTGATGCCGCCCTGTCCGATTTCCATCGGGAAGATGTCGGTGTCGATGTCCTGTTTCCGCATCTTCGCGACCCACACGTAGCGGTTGACGCCCGAGTCGGTCGGCGTCTGGATGAAGTAGATGTTCCCGTCCGTGAGGAAGTTCTCCAAGCCGACCTCCGTGTCGGGGAAGACGGCGCCCTGCTCGTTGATGAGCAGCGAGGTGAGCCCGTTCGCCTTGAGGATGTCGGAGAACTTCAGCAGGTACGTGCGCTTCTCCTGTTCGGCGTCGAAAAACAGCTGGAACATCGACAGCGAGTCGAGGACGAGCCGGTCGAACTCCCCGTCCTCGACGGTGTCGAGTAGCCGGTCGACCGCGGTCGAGAAGTCGGTCTCCCGGAGCATCTCGCGTTTGTCGAGGATGACGATGTCGCCGTCGTCGACCATCTCGTCGAACCCCTCGAAGCCGACGGACTCGGCCGCGCCGCGGATGTCCGCCTCGTCCTCCTCAAAGGAGACGTAGACGCCGCGCTCGCCGTGTTCGGAGACGCCGTGGTGGAGGTACTGAATCCCGAAGATGCTCTTGCCGGTGCCCGGGTTCCCCGAGACGAGGACCGTCGACCGCTGGGTGATGCCGCCGGTGAGAATGGAGTCGAGCCCCTCGACCCCGGTGGAGACGAGTTCTGACATTCGTCTCCCCTTACACGGCCGGAGTATATAAAAGACGGTTCGGTACACCGAGCGAACGGACGGCGACAGTTTTATCTCTCGACACGCCGCCCGTTCGTGTATGCCCGGTGAAGCGTGTCCGGTCGCTCCCGGCGGTGATCGACGGTGACCGATCCGTCGATACTCATCGTGGAGGACGAACCAGACATCGCGGCGCTGTACGCCGGCTTCTTAGAGGAGCGATACGCGGTCGACGTGGCCGAGACCGCCGCCGACGCGATAGACCGCGTCGACGCTACCGTCGACGTGGTGCTCCTCGACCGCCGCCTCCCCGACGGGAGCGGCGACAACGTCTTGGGACACATCCGCGAGGAGGGGTACGACTGCCGCGTGGCGATGGTCACCGCGGTCGAGCCCGACTTCGACATCATCGACATGGGGTTCGACCTGTACCTCACCAAGCCGGTTGGCCGCAGTGAGCTGCTCGCGGCCATCGATACGCTGCTCACGCGCAGCGAGTACGACGAACTTATTCAGGAGGCCGCCGCGCTCGCCAGCAAGCGGGCCGTGCTCAACTCCCAGAAGCCGGCCGCCCAGCGCGAGGGCAGCGAGGCGTACACCGAACTCGTCGACCGGCTGGCGGAGTTGGACGCCGACATCGATGACCTCGGCGAGTTGCTGTCAACCGACGACTACCGCGCGATGTTCCGCGACCTCGGCGAGGCCTGACGCGACGCCGCCCGGCGTTCCCGCAGTGGGACCGACCCGCGATCCACCGCTCGCTCGATGCTCCCGACGCGGCGCCGAACGCGACAGCGTTTCTTCGTCGCTCGCTCGCGCGCGATCCGAACGTTACCGCGCTCCGACAGAAAACGTCTATCGTGCTCCGACCGAGAGCGACTGCCCGAACCCGCCGACTGGGGCGGGATACCGAACGAAGTTTGAACGGATCCGAGGCGGACTCCGAACGGATGTTGTCCGGTCGTTGAAGAATCTATATCCCCGCCGTCGACCTCGTCGGGGACATGACGCGACGAGACGCGCGATGGCCGGCCCGGGCGTTCGGTCGCAGCGCGACGACGGCAGTATCCGCGGGCGCAGCGGCCGTTGCGGGCGTGGTTCAAGTGACCGCGATCCCGAGGTAGTGTATGATCGACGTTACCGAACAGCGCGACGCGCCGCTCGCGGCGGCGGCCGGCGCGGCCGCGGGCTCGTACCTCGCCACGGGGTGGACGCCCGCGTTCGTGGTCAGGCCGGTCGACCAGGCGATCGTCAACCTGAAGCGACGGCCGAGCGGGTTGCCGCGGGCGGCGCGGCGGCCGGACAGGCTCAGGAGAGCTGTTCGCCGACGATCCGGTCCGCCTCGGCGAGGAACGCGTCGCGCTCGTCGGTCGGAATCGTCGCGCCCGCGGCCACATCATGGCCCCCGCCGTCGCCCCCGACGACCTGGCTCGCCTCGCGCATCACCGCGGACAGGTCGAGCCCCCGTCTGACGAGCGCGTGCGAGCCGCGCGAGGACACCTTCAGCTCCGTCGCGCTCTCCTCGGCGAAGGCGATTACCGGCTTCGAGCGGTCGACCGCGGGGGAGCCGACCGCCATCCCTGCGACGATGCCCACGATGGTCTCGCGGATGCGGGATCCGGCGTCGAACCACTGGAGGTGCTCCTTGTGGGTGACGCCCTCGTTTTTGACCCACTGGAGCCCCTCGGAGAGGTTCTGCCGGTGGGTGCGGAGCAGCCGGCGCGCCTCCGCGAGGGCATCGCCGCGGTCGCCGAGACACACCGCGAGCCCCACGTCGCCGCGCTCGTAGCGCGCGGTGGCGTTGAGCAGGGTCGAGAACTCGCTGACGTCGCGCAGCTCGGTGCCGGGCTTCTCGTCGACCAGCGTGTAGGCGGTGCCGACGAGCGCCTCGATCCGGTCGGATGGGACGCCGGAGGCGACCGCACGGCGCATCAGCGCCGACGCGAGAGTCCGTCGCTCCCCGCCGTCGAGGTCGACCCAGCGCCGCCACTCGCCGTCGCGTTTCACGTCGACGTCGAGGTCGGTGAGGAAGGCGATCGCGCCCGCCTCGTCGTTCGAGACCCCCGGGATCTTCACGTCCGAGGCATACTCCAGGAACTTGGGGAGCGGGCGGGTCTGTCTGCCGTACAGGTCGAGGTCGGTCTGGGCCTCCAAGACGCCGGCGTCGACGCCGTCGGCGACGATCGACTCGTTGGCGCCGACGAGTCCGCCGTCCGAGTCCTGCATGTCGCCGACCGCGCCGACGACCGCGAGCGCGGCGAGGTCGCGGTTGTCGCCGTTCGGTCCCTCCAGCGCGCGGGCGAGCACGTAGCTCGCGCCGGCGCCGGAGAGCTCGCTCGCGCCGTCGATCCCCTCCAACAGGGGATTGAGGTGGTAGCGCGTGTCGCGGTCGGCCGGCTGGTGGTGGTCGGCGATGACAGGGACGAAGTCGCCGCGCTCCTCGTGGTCGGCGATCACGTCGAGCTGGCCGGATCCGAAGTCGGTGAAAAGCACGACGTCGAACTCGCGGGCGGCGACGCCGGCGATCGCGTCGGCGTCCAGCTGCTTCTCGAAGACGACCTCGTGGTCGATCCCGGCCCGGGCGAGCGCGGTCGAGGCGACCGCGGCGCTCGTGATACCGTCGGCGTCGATGTGCGACGCGAGCAGCACCCGGCCGGCCTCGCGCAGTCGGTCGGCGCAGTCGGTCGCGCGGTCGGCGAGGTCGGGGACTGGGGCGGCGACTGCCATTACCACCGGTTGGCGCCCGACCGGTCATAAACGCACGCTTCGGCGGGGCGAGCGCGGCCCGGATGGCCCGACGCGGGGCCTACGCGAGCCCGGCGCGGCGTGGCCCCGGTCCCGGCGACGCCCGGCGTCACCGGCGAAGGGGCATCAATTGCCGTAACTGACAGTTATAGCAGTTTGCAGACGTATGAGCAACAAACATGACACGTGGGTTTTCCACCCGGAGCCTCCACGCCGGCGCCGAGCCCGACTCGGCCACCGGCGCCCGCGCCACGCCGATCCATCAGACCACGTCGTACGTCTTCGACGACGCGGACACTGCGGCGGAGATGTACGCGCTCCGGGCGGAAGGCCACATCTACTCCCGGCTCTCGAATCCGACGGTGAACGTCTTAGAGGACCGGATCGCCGACCTCTCGGGCGGGTCTGACGCGGTCGCGACGGGCTCGGGGATGGCCGCGTTCGACGCGATCACGACCGTCCTCGCGAGCGCGGGCGACAACGTCGTCGCCAGCTCCGAGATGTACGGCGGGACCGCCGCGTACCTCACCAGCATCGCGGACCGCCGCGGGATCGAGACGCGGCTCGTCGACACGCTGGACTACGAGGCGTACGCGGACGCGGTCGACGACGACACCGCGTACGTCCACGTCGAGACGATCGCGAACCCCTCGCTCGTCACGCCCGACTTCGAGCGGCTCGCCGCGATCGCCCACGAGCACGCGGTGCCGCTCGTCGTCGACAACACGTTCGCGACGCCGTACTGCTGCCGGCCGTTCGAACACGGCGCCGACATCGTCTGGGAGTCGACGACGAAGTGGATCACGGGCAACGGCACCACCGTCGGCGGCGTCGTCGTCGACGGCGGGCAGTTCCCGTGGGACCACACAGACGCCGACTACGACGAGTTGGACGGGGAGTCGCCCGCCTATCCCATCGACTTCGTCGAGCAGTTCGGCGACGCCGCGTTCGCCAACGTCGTCCGCCAGCGCGGCGTCCGGCCGACCGGCGGCCAGCAGTCGCCCTTCGACGCGTGGCAGACGATCCAGGGGCTCAACACGCTCCCCTTGCGGATGGAGCGCCACTGCGAGAACGCGCGGGCGGTCGCCGAGTTCCTCCGCGACGACGAGCGCGTCGACTGGGTGAGCTACCCCGGCTTCGAGGACCACGAGAGCCACGACAACGCCGCCGAGTACCTCGACGGCTTCGGCGGGATGGTCACCTTCGGCGTCGACGGCGGCTACGAGGCCGCCAAGACGTTCTGCGAGTCGGTCGAGCTGACGAGCTTCCTCGCGAACATCGGCGACGCGAAGACGCTCGTCATCCACCCGGCCTCCACGACGCACGCGCAGATGGACGAAGATCAACAGCGGCACGCCGGCGTCTACCCCGAGATGCTCCGGCTCTCGGTCGGTATCGAGGACCCCGAGGACGTGATCGCCGACCTCGACGCGGGGCTGGCGGCGGGCGAGCGTGCGGTCGGAGCCGAGGAGGGGAGCTGAAATGAGCGCCGTCCCGACGGACCACGGGGTCGCCGAGCTCGGCGAGTTCACCTTCGAGTGCGGCCAGTCGGTCCCCGACTTCGAGGTCGCCTACGAGACCCACGGCGAGTTCGACGGCGACAACGTCGTGCTGATCTGCCACGCGCTCACGGGGAGCCAGAACGTCGCGCGGTCGCCCGAGCCGGAGCGCGACGCCGGGACGGCCGGGCAGGCCCGCGCGTGGTGGGACGACGTGGTCGGGCCGGGGAAGGCCATCGACACGACCGAGTACTACGTCGTCTGCGCGAACGTCCCCGGCTCCTGTTACGGGACCACCGGCCCCGCCAGCGAGCGGCCGGCGGACCTCGATTTGCGCGAGGAGCCCGACCACGACCGGTGGGGGACCGCGTTCCCGCCGGTCCAGGTCGAGGACTGGGCGCGCGCGCAGCGCCGCCTCCTCGACCACCTCGGGGTGGGGCGGCTGCGCGCTGTCGTCGGGGGCAGCGTCGGCGGGATGAACGCCCTGGAGTGGGCGAAGCGGTACCCGGACGACGTCGACCGCGTGGTCGCCATCGCGACCGCGGGGCGGCTCGACGCGCAGTGCCTCGCGCTCGACGCGGTCGCGCGTCGGGCGATCCGCGCCGACGCCGACTGGAACGGCGGCGACTACTACGGCGACGACCGGCCGGACCCGACCGAGGGGCTCGCCATCGCCCGACAGATCGGGCACGTCATGTACCTCTCGAAGGCGTCGATGGAGCGGAAGTTCGGGCGCCGGTCGGCCGGTCGCGACTCCTTGACGCGCGAGGACGGCGACCTCGGGCTGCCGCCGGAGCCGACGGCCGGCTTCTTCCCGTACCGCGAGGTGGAGTCGTACCTCGACTACCAGGCGGAGGGGTTCGGCGACCGCTTCGACGCGAACAGCTACCTCTACCTCACGCGCGCGATGGACGAGTACGACCTCGCCGCCGGCCACGGCACCGACGCCGGCGCGCTCGGCGCGTTCGAGGGCGAGGCCCTGCTGATGAGCTTCACCGCCGACTGGCACTTCACCGTCGAGCAGTCCGGGTCGCTCGCCGACGCCTTCCGCGAGACGGGCGTGCCGGTCGCGCACCACGTCGTCGACTCCGACCACGGCCACGACGCGTTCCTCGTCGAGCCCGAACACGTCGGCCCGCCGGTCCGAGACTTCCTCGCGGACGGCGTTGACGGCCGCGCCGTCTCCGACGAGGGCGGCGACGACGGCGACGACCCCCGGCCCGCCTCGGACCACGCGCCCGTCCACGCGAGCCTGTTCCGGGGATAGTCTCTTTTTTGATGGAACGAGTGCGGTGGCGCGTGCCGACGAGCGGCCGAAGGCCGCGAGTCGCACGCGCGAGGGAGGTCGGCCGACTGTAGGGAGGCCGACGAGGCTGGGGAGGCGTGAGGCGCGGCCGCTGTGCGGGGCGGGACTCGAAGGGGCAGTCGCGAGGACGAAGCACGGCGACGTAAGCAGCGTGGCGCGACGCGCCACGGGCAGCCGGCGGCGGAGCCGCCGGCGGCACTGGAAGGAGCGAACGAAGTGAGCGACTGAAGCGCGTGGTTCGAGAGAGCAAAGCTCTCTCGTCATCCCGAAAATCCTCGATTTTCGGGCGACAACGAGCCGCGCGAGTCCTCACGACAGGGGCTTCGGCGGTGTTCTCCGTGGCGGCAGCTACGTATTATCGAGTAACTGAAACTTTGGCGGTGTTCTCCGTGGCGGCAGCGACATCGCACCGATCAGCGTCGGGGTCGCCCGCGTCCTACAATCACGATCAATCATGATAACGTTCATAGTTCCCGACCGCGTGGTGTGAGAGGTATGCCAGGCGGACACGCTCAGACCCTGCGACCGTTCATGTGGCGCGCGGAACGACTGTACCCCGACACGGAAATCGTCTCGCGCACCCACGAGGGGCGGACGCGGCACACCTACGCCGAGTACGCCGGCCGGACCGCGCAGCTGGCGAACGCCTTGGACGACCACGGGATCGAGCGCGGCGACCGCGTCGCGACGTTCTGCTGGAACCACACCCGGCACTTCGAGACGTACTTCGGCGTCCCGAACACGGGCGCGCAGCTCCACACGATCAACCCCCTGCTGCCGGACGAACACATCCGGTACATCGTCGACGACGCGGACGACGAGATCGTCTTCGTCGACCCGTCGCTGGCCGAGAAGATCGCGGGCGCCGCGGAGGGCGCGGAAGAGTTCGAGGGCGTCGACTTCGTCGCCATGGGCTCCGAGGGGATCGACGCGCTCGACGCGCCCGCCTACGAGGAGTTCATCGCGGACCACTCGACGGAGTACGACTGGCCCGACCTCGACGGCGACCAGCCCGCCGGCCTCTGTTACACCTCCGGCACGACGGGGAAGCCGAAGGGCGTCGAGTACACCCAGTCGATGCTGTGGAGCCACACGATGGCCTCCCAGACGCCGCAGGGGATCCCGATGGAGGACTCCGACGTGGTGATGCCCGTCGTCCCGATGTTCCACGTCAACGCGTGGGGGATGCCGTTCACCGCGGCCGCCGCGGGCGCGAAGCACGTCTACCCCGGGCCGTCGCCGGACCCGGCCGACCTCGCGGCGCTGATCGAGGAGGAGGGCGTCACCATCTCCGCGGGCGTACCGACCGTGTGGCTCGGCCTGCGCGAGTACATCGAGGGAGGCAACGAGGTGGACCTCTCGACGCTCGACACCGTGATCATCGGCGGCGCGGCCGCGCCGCAGGCGCTGATCGAGTGGTACGACGAGCGCGACGTCGAGGTGCTCCACGCGTGGGGGATGACGGAGCTGTCGCCGATCGGTACCGTCTCGCACCTCAAGGATGACCTGCGGGACGCCGACTACGAGACGCAGGTGAACAAGCGCTCGAAGCAGGGCCTCGTCGCCCCCGGACTGGAGTTCGAGGTCATCGACGAGAACGGCGAGGAGATCGCGTGGGACGGCGAGGAGTTCGGCGAGCTCCGCATCCGCGGCCCGTGGGTCACGAAGGAGTACTTCAAGCGCCCCGAGGCCAACGAGGAGGAGTTCGTCGACGGCTGGCTGAAGACCGGCGACGTGGTCACCGTCGACGAGGACGGCTACATGCAGCTCGTCGACCGGACGAAGGACGTGATCAAGTCCGGCGGCGAGTGGATATCGAGCGTCGAGTTGGAGAACGCGATCATGGCGTACGACGGCGTCAGCGAGGCGGCCGTCGTCGGCGTGCCCCACGAGCGCTGGCAGGAGCGGCCCGTGGCGTTCGTCGTCGTGGCCGAGGGCGTCGACCGCGAGGCCCTCGTCGACCGGATCGAGTCCGGCCTCCGCGACGACTACCCCAAGTGGTGGGTGCCCGACGCGGTGGAGTTCATCGACGAGGTACCGAAGACCGCCACCGGGAAGTTCTCGAAGAAGGACCTGCGCGAGCAGTACGGCGACCAGTCGCTCGTCGAGGGCGCCGTGCCGGAAGACGACGCCCCCGACGGGGAGTAACGCGCCGCCGCGCGCAGCGAGCGCACCGTGCGCTCGCCCAGACTTCAGTCGTCGCGGTCGCCGATCACCCACTTGTGCGAGTAGCTCTCGCCGCACGTGCAGTGGGCGTACGCGTGGACCACGTCGCCCTCGGCGTAGAGGCCGCCGACCTCCTCGTTCTGCGCCTCCACGAACGCGAAGACGAACCGGATCGCGTGGTCGTCGGCGTCGGCGTCGTCCGCGACCGGGCACGCCCCGTCGTCAAGCGAGCGCGCGATCTCGCCGTCGGCGTCCATCGCCGTCTTCGCGAACTCCATCGCGCCCATGCCCGTGCCGGCCTGGAACGCGGACCGCCCGGTCTCGCCGTCGAGGATCAGTCGCACGCCGCCCGCCGTCTCGGTCCCGACCGCGCGCAGCCGGGAGTCGTCGTCAAGGTACTCGTCGCTCAGGTAGAAGACCACGTCGTCGAGCCGCTCGCCCGCGAGGAACTCGTCGAGGTTGCTCATGGCGGTCGGAGGCGCGTGAGCGGTAAAAGGCGTGCGAGTCGGCCCGAGCGCCGAGCGGGCCCTTCCGACCGGAGGCGGCGCGCGTCGCGGTCGACCGACCGGCGAGATCCGGCCGGACCCGTGCTAAATCATGTAGAATCGGGGCAACTGTTAAGACGTATCACGGAGATCCGTCGCGTGATGAGTGCGAAAACCCGATCCGGCGACCGGCTCGCTGAGTGGGCACAGCTGGTCGACGAGGACGTTCCGGAAGAGCTCCGCGAGGAGCGCTCCGCCGACGGATAACTTTCACCCCGCTTCGCGAAGGCTTTAGGCCGACGGCGGCGAAGCACCGCCGATGGCGACCGAGGCCGCCGGGATCGACAGGGATCTGCTCGTCGACGGGTTCTTGCAGCGACGCCGGTACCAGCTCCAGCTGGCGGACGCCGCCGCCGACGAACACACGCTGGTCTGTCTGCCGACCGGCCTCGGCAAGACGACGGTCAGCCTGCTCGTCACCGCCGAGCGGCTCCGCGAGGCGGGCGGGAAGGCGCTCTTTTTGGCCCCGACCAAGCCGCTCGTCCAGCAGCACGCAGACTTCTACCGCGAGGCGCTGCAGATTCCGGACGACGAGATCGTCGTGTTTACCGGCGACGTGAAGCCCGCCGACCGCGCCGCGCTGTGGGACGACGCGCGGGTCGTGATCGCGACCCCGCAGGTCGTCGAGAACGACCTCGTCGGCAACCGGATCTCGCTCGCGGACGTGACGCACCTCACCTTCGACGAGTGCCACCGCGCGACCGGCGACTACGCGTACGTCTACATCGCGGAGCGGTACCACGCCGACGCGGCCGACCCGCTCGTCACCGGCATGTCCGCGTCTCCGGGCGGCGACACCGAGGAGATCGAGACGGTCTGTGAGAACCTCGGGCTCGGCAACGTCGAGGTGATGACCGAGGAGGACGCGGACGTCGACGAGTACACGCACGACACCGACGTCCAGTGGGAGCAGGTCACCCTCCCGGACGAGGTCCTCGCGATCCGCGACGCGCTCAACGAGGTAATCACGGACCGGTTAGAGAAGCTGAAGCGGCTCGGGGTGACGAACACGACGAACCCCGACCTCTCGCAGAAGGACCTCAACAAGATGCGGGGGCAGCTGAAGCAGATGATGGACAACGACCAGTCTGACGGGTACAAGGGGATGAGCACCCACGCCGAGGTGATGAAGCTCCGGCGCGCGACCGAGCTGGTCGAGACGCAGTCGGTCGAGTCGGTCCGGCGCTACTTCGAGCGCCAGCGCGAGGCCGCGCGCTCCTCGGGCGCCTCGAAGGCGAGCCAGCGGATGGTCGCGGACCCGAAGGTGCGCGAAGCGATGCGGAAGGCGGCGTCGTTCGACGGGCTCCACCCGAAGTTCTCGAAGGCCCGGATCCTGCTCGCCGAGACGCTCGGGATCGACGGCGGCGAGCGCGCCATCCTGTTCACCGAGTCGCGCGACACCGCGGAGGCGCTCGTGGACTTCCTCTCCGCGAGCTTCGACGTGCGGAAGTTCGTCGGGCAGGGCGACAAGGACGGCTCCGACGGGATGACCCAGAAACAGCAGCAGGAGACGCTCGACGAGTTCAAGGCCGGCGAGTTCGAGGTGCTCGTCTCCACCTCCGTCGCCGAGGAGGGGCTCGACGTGCCCGAGGTCGACCTCGTCTGCTTCTACGAGCCCGTCCCGACCGCGATCCGGTCGATCCAGCGCAAGGGCCGAACCGGCCGGCAGGCCGAGGGGAAGGTGGTCGTCCTGATGGCCGAGGACACCCGCGACGAGGCGTTCTTCTGGATCTCGCGCCGCCGCGAGAAGGAGATGGCCAGCCAGCTCGCGGAGCTGAAAGCGGCGACCGACGACATCGAGGACTCCGTCGGCGACGACGGACAGGCCGGCCTCGACGCGTTCACAAACGAGTCCGGCGGGGACGCGGAGTCGACCGAGGACGCCGGCGGCGAGGGGGAGACCGGCGCGGACGACGGCGGCGACGCCGGCCTCACCGACTTCGCGGAGGCGGTGCGCGAGAGCGACGAAGGCGACGGGGACGCCACCGGCGAGAGCGAGGAGGCCGCAGCCGATTCCGACGACGACGGCGTCGTCGCGACCGCCGGGGTCGAGGACGGCGTCGAGGTCGTCGTCGACCAGCGCGAGCTCGACTCCTCCATCGCCAAGGACCTCTCGACGCGCGACGGGCTCGTCACCCGGCTGGAGACGCTCGCGGTCGGCGACTACGTGCTCTCCGACCGGGTCGCCGTCGAGCGCAAGTCGGCGGCCGACTTCGTCGACTCCATGCTCGACGCCGACCGCTCGATGTTCGAGCAGGTCGGCGAGCTCTCGCGGGCGTACGCCCGTCCCGTGATGGTCGTCGAGGGCACGAACCTCTACGGGCAGCGCGACATCGATCCCAACGCGATCCGCGGCGCGCTGGCGTCGCTCGCGGTCGACTTCGACGTGAGCGTGCTCCGCACCGAGGACGAGGGGGACACCACCGAGCTGCTCGCCACCATCGCCGGGCGCGAGCAGGAGACGCGCGACCGCGAGGTGAGCGTCCACGGGGAGAAGACGACGAAGACCCGCGCGGAACAGCAGGAGTACGTCGTCTCCTCCATCGCCGACATCGGTCCCGTCACCGCCCGGTCGCTCCTGGAGCACTTCGGCACCGTCGAGGCCGTGATGACCGCGCGCGAGGCGGACCTCCTGGAGGTCGACGGCGTCGGGCAGGTGACCGCGGAGCGCATCCGCGAGGTCGTCGGCAGCGAGTACGAGTAGCGTTGATCGAGGGGACGAACGACAACAGCGGCGAAAGAATATTGTATACGAGGTAGTATACGAGTAGACATGAGCAAGAGCATCCGCGTCGACGAGGAGACACACGCCGCGCTCGCCTCACTGAAAGGCGACGACGAGACCTTCGACGACCTGCTGACGCGGTTGCTTCGCGAGCGCCGCGAGGATATCCGGTCCGGGGCCGGCCTGTGGGAGGGAAGCGACGCGCCGGAGCGCGCCCGAGAGAAACGCCGGGAGATGAAACGCGGGGTCGACTCGCGGTGACCCTGTACGATAGTAGCGTCCTCATCGATTACCTCGCGGGACGATCCTCCGCCGTCGAGTATGTCGAGTCTCACGCTGACGAGCGTGCGGTCGCACCGCCGCTCGTGCTGTTCGAAGTGTATCAAGGAGAGGTGTTCAAGTCGGGAGCGACGGACCTCGGCGCGGTCGACGAGGCGCTGGACTGGATAGATGTGATCGATACGTCGGCGGCAGTCGCTCGCGAAGCGGCGGTGCTTCAGGATGCGCTCCGTGATCGAGGAGATCCCCTCGCGGCCCGCGACGCTTTCATCGCGGGGGCCGCCGTCGCACAAGACGAACGGCTCGCCGTGTCGGACACCGACTTCAACGTCGACGGGATTCGTGACGCACCCGATTTCGATTTCGTCTGAAGGGGCTCAGTCGAACCCGCTCACCAGCGTCACCACCCACTGCCCGAGGTCGTACTCCGCGCGGACCTCCACGCGCGTCACCCACTTCACCCACTGGAAGCCGCGGCGGTCGGGCGCGACGAGCCGCGCCGGCGCGCCGTGGCCGTGCGAGAGGCGCTCGCCGCCGACGTGCGTCGCGAGCAGGGCGTCCTCGGCCTCCTCGATCGGGAGGCTCCAGCGGTAGCCCGTCACGGACGTGAACCGGACGTACGCCGCGTCGTCGTCGAGGTCGCCGGCGGCGTCGAGCAGGTCGCCGACGCGGATCCCGCCCCACTCCTGGACCGTGTACCAGCCGCTCGTACAGTCGAGCAGCGCCTCCGTCTCGTGGCCCGCCGCCAGTTCGTCGGCGGTCAGCTCGACGGGGTCGCTGACGAGCCCCGCGACGGTCAGTCGGTAGTCGTCGCGGTCGATGGGGTCCGGGTCGTCGGCCACCCACGAGGTGATCGGGAAGGCGCCGTTGCCCGCGCCCTCGCGCGGCTGCGAGCCGGTGAACCGGCGGTCGGCGCCGGCGGTGTCGAGCGCGTCGTTGACCCCCTGCTGGACCCGGTAGGTCGCGCCGCCGGCCGCCAGCAGCGCGAAGTAGGTGACGGCGGTGCGCCGGCGCTCGAAGTCGACGCGGCGCGGGAGCCGGAACCGAGTGGACGCGTGGGCGGCCACGAGCGGGACCAGCGCGAGGCCGAACCCGACGTGAACCGAGAGCAGCGTCCAGTAGGAGATCCGCACGTCGAGGCCGAACACCCACGCGACCCCGGTCCCGATGGCGCCGACGGCGGCGACGAGCGTCAGGACGGAGAGCGCGGTCGACCGCCGCCACAGGTTCGGGTCGGTGAGCCGGCGGCGCACGCGCGCGAGCTTCCACGCGAGCAGCGCGACGATGCCGACGCCGAGCGCGCGGTGGAGCCAGAACAGCGGCCACCCCTCGGGGACGCCGACGGTGAACGAGACCAGCCCGGTGAGCGCCTCGGCGACGACGAACGCGAACAGCGACCAGTCGACCGCGCGCGGCGGCGGCTCTACGCGGTCGAGCGCGGTCCGGAGGCGGTCCGTCGCGGCCATCTACGCGCGATAGGCGCTAGCGAGACAAAAGGGTACAGCCCGCGGCGCGCCGTGACTCACAGCTCGTACACTTCGCCGTCGACCGCCAGCGGCTCCGCGAACGCCTCGTCGGCCGGGTAGTAGTGCGCGAGGTGGACCAGGCGGGTGCGGTCGGCGTCGAGCTCGTCGGCGAGCGCGAGCGCCCCCTCCCGGGTCATGTGCTTCGTGCCGAAGGTCCGCGGGACGCCGTCTGGCCCCTCGTGGCGCCCGCCGATCGGGTGGTGTTCGCACAGCGACGCGGGGACGATGGCGTCGGCGAGCAGGAGGTCCGCGCCGGCGAGCGCGTCGCGGGAGCGCTCCGGCACGTCGTAGCTGGTGTCGCCGGTGAGCGAGAGCGTCGCGCCCGTCTCGGGGTCCTCGATCACGACCCCGTAACAGACGAGCGGCGGGTGGTCGACGGGGACGAACCGCACCTCGAAGCCGCAGGTCTCGAACGGCTCGAACGGGTCGCGGGCGTGGACGCCGATCCGGTCTTCGAGGTAGTCGTACTTGCGCCGGATCGTCTCCGCGACGCTCTCGTCGGTCGCGGGGTCCGTCTCGTTCGGCGCGTGGACCGGGAGCCCGTCGACGAGCCGGTAGACGTTCCCCAGCCCGTCGAGGTGGTCGAAGTGGATGTGCGTCACGAGCCCGGCGTCCGGGAGGGGGACGTCGGCCGCGAGGAACTGCTGTCTGAAGTCGGGACTGAAGTCGACGAGCAGCGACTCGCCGGTGCGCTCGTTGGCGACGTGGACGGAGAAGCGCGACCGCGACACCCCGCGCTCGCGGGCCGCCTCGCAGGTGTCGCAGTCGCAGCCGACGGTCGGCGTCCCCGTCGTGTCGCCCGTCCCGAGGAGGGTGACCCGCATGGGACGGGATGCGCGGGCCACGGCCTTAGCGTCCGCGGTCGAGGCCGCCGCGACCGGCGACCCGGGGCGACCGCGTCGCGCTCGCACCCCGGACGTATAACTCCGCGCCGCCCCGATCCGAACCGTGCACACCAGTCGTACCCTCACCCTCGCGCGGCTCCCCTCTGGCGTACCGATCCGGACGACCGTCCACGCGTACGGCGAGGGGCGGCTCGTCGACGGCGACGACGGCCCCGTCCTCGACGCGCCGGGCGACGGTCCCGTCGTGTACGCGCAGGCGGCCCAGCACGGCCGCGAGGTGAACGGGACGGCGGTCCTCCGGCGCCTCCACGACCGGCTCACGGGCGACGCGGCGGAGGGGTCCGGTACCGGCGACGCGGAGCGCGCCGACGGACCGAGCGCCGCCGACCTCGACGGGACGCTCGTGACGGTGCCCGTCGCCGACCCACTCACCTTCGACCGCGCCTCGTACACGACGCCGGAGTCGCTCGACTCGCGGCAGCCGAACATGAACCGCTGTTGGCCCGGCGACCCCGAGGGGTCGCTCCACGAGCGGATGGCGTCCCGGCTCTGGGCGTTCGCGAGCGAGGCGGACGCGATCGTCGACCTCCACACCGGGTCGCCGTCGATGGCGACGCACACGGTGTACATGCGCGGCGACGACGCCTGCCGCGGGCTCGCGGAGGCGTTCGGCACCGACCTCCTGCTCGCGGAGGCCGCGGGCGACGACGCGGACACCGAGTGGGACGAGCGCGGCTTCGCCGGGAAGCTCCGCGTCGCGGCCACGCGCGAGGGGATCCCGACGATCACGCCCGAGCTCGCCCACAGCAAGGAGATCGTGCCCGGGGCGGTCAAGACCGGCGTGGCGGGAACCCTCGGCGTCCTCCGACGCGAGGGGCTGCTCGGCGGCGAGCCCGACCCGTGGGACGGCGTCGTGGCGCGCAACCACCTCGGCCGCGTGATCGCCGACGACTCCGGGCTGTTCGTCCCCGAGCCCGACCTCGCCGTCGGCGACCGCGTCGCGGCGGGCGAGCGGGTCGGCGAGGTGTTCGACCCGACGACGTTCGAGACGCTCCAGGTCGCGCGGGCCGACCGCGACGGGATCGCGTACTCGGTCGCGCGGGAGGCGACCGTCACCGCGGGCGCGACGCTCGTCGGCGTCGCGGAGCGGATCGGCGGGGAGTAACGGGGCGGCCGGCGGGCGAAACCGAGGGGCTACGGCCGGCGGACGCGGATCCGTCCGTCGGCGGCGACCGTCACGAAGAGCCGGTTGCGGACCTCGCGGCCGCGGACCGCGTCGCCCGCGCGGTCGCCGATCGACTTCATCAGCTCGGGCGCGGTCTGGTTCACCTTCACGCCCGCCTCGTCGCAGGCGTCGTACACGCGCTTGGGCGCGTCGTAGAGGTCGGTCCCGGCGTCGATCTCGACGCGGACCGGGGCCGACAGCGCCTCCGCGAACGCGACCGTCTCGCGGGCGCGCTCGACGTTGTCGCGGGCGCTCGCCTCGACGCTGGAGACGTTCGCCCGCGAGGTGCCGAGGCGGTCCGCGATGTCCGACTGCCGGAGCCCGCGCTCGCGGAGCGCCAGCACTTCGGCCTGCCGACGGGTGAGCACGCTCTCGTCGGCGTCGAAGCCGGCTCGCTCCAGGATCGAATCGGCGTCGACGTCCGCCGGATCCGGCCGCTCCTCGTCTGCCACCATGTGGTCACCGACGGGCCGGGCCGTCAAAAAACGGCGGATTCGCGGGCGGGCGGAGACGGGCGCGTGTCGCGCGGAGAATCGACGGCGTCCGGACTGTCCGTGGGGCGGGGCTCCCCCGGGACGCCGTCACTTGCCCCAGAAGTTCTCGCGGCTGCCGAGCCGTTCGCGGTCCGGGCGGTCGCGGCGGCTGCGCTCGTCGTCCGCGTCCTCGTCGTCCCCCTCGTCGCCGTCCGCGGCCTCGCCGTCGGACTCCTCGTCCGGGTCGTCCGGGAGGCGCTCGACCACTTCTTGCGCCGTCGCGTGGCTCGACTTCACGCGGTGGATCTTGACCTCGGCGCGCGCCGGGGGAAGCAGCCCGTCGACGAGGACGATGAACCCGTCGTCGGTGCGGCCGACGCCGGCGCCGCTCTCGTGGATGTCGTCGACCTCGACGACGACCGCCTCGCCGGGCTGGACCGGCTGCTGTTTCAGCTCGTAGATCGGCATGTCGTAGTGGTTACACCACTCCGCGCCGCCTTTGTTGCCGTAGTGTTGACACCCCATCCCCTGGATCCGTTCGTCGAAGCTGGGGCAGTCGTCGGCGAGTGGACAGTCCGCCATACCGTAGGGGAGACCGGCCGCCGTTGTAAACGTTTTCGACTCTCAGACCGAAGTTCGCGAAAACGGCCGATTCACGCGGGCGAGCGGCGGCTGCTTCGAGACGGGGAGAGAGCGGGGAGCGCGGCGGGGCGCGGACCCCGGCGGCCTCACAGGAACTCGCGGACCTCGGAGTACCACATGTCGTGGTGGTCGACGGCGTCGAGCGCGTCCGCGACGTCGACCGCGATGGCGTGCCAGCAGCGCTGGTCGGGGTCGTCGGCGTCGAGGTTGTACGTCGCGTCCGCGCAGTTACACTCTCCCCCCTCGACGACGTACTCGTCCTCGTGGCCCACGACGACGGTGAAGTCGCGGTAACGCTTCACGCGACCCTCGCCGACCGCCTCGATGGCGCGCTGTCCCCGGTCGCCGTGGGCATCGACGATCGCCGCCGCGATCGGGCCGGTCAGCTCTCCGGCCTCGTCGATCGCCGACCGCCAGTCGTCGACCGGCTCCATGGCCATCCGTTCTCGGGCGGTCGGTTAAACAGCGTCGGTCAGATCGGACCGGATCGAATCGGCTCGGAACGGAGCGGAGCGTGCGCCCCGACGCGGGGTTTCAACGTGGTCGGGTTCGGCCCGCACCAGCTCCCGATGACGACCCAGCCGCTGCTGCTCGGCGGGCACGTCCGGGTGGGCTTAGAGGACAACCGGAACTACGAGCGGGGCGAGCCGGCGACGAACGAGCAGTTAGTGGCGCGGGCGGCGCGGCTCGCCGAGGAACTCGGGCGGCCCGTGGCGACGCCCGAGCAGACGCGGGAGCTACTGGGGCTCCGGGGTCGGTAGCCCGCTCACTCCAGCACGATCAGCACGTCGCCCATGTCGACGCTGTCGCCCTCGCCGACGTGGACGCTCGCGACGGTGCCGCCGCGCTCGGCGACCACGTCGTTCTCCATCTTCATCGCCTCGAGGACGCAGACCACGTCGCCGGCGGCGACCTCGTCGCCCTCGTCGACGTCGACCGAGAGGATCGTCCCCTGCATCTCCGCGTCGATGGCCTCGCCGCCCTCGGCCACGTCGACGCCCGAATCGTCGCCGCCGTCGTCGTCGGTGGCTTGCGGCGGGCGCTGCTGTCCGCCGCTCCCGCTTCCGCCGCCGCTCTCGGGCACGGGGATCGCGGGCGCGCCGCGCTCCTCTAGCTCCACCTCGAAGCGCTTGCCGTTCACCTCGACGGTGAACTCGCGCTCGGTCACCGCTTCCTCCTCGTCGTCGCCCGCGGCGGCCGACTCCGTCCCCCACTTCTCCTGCGCGTCGGCGACCAGCTCGCGGTCGAGCTCCTCGTCGAGGTACTTCGTCGTGTGCGTCCCGTCGACGAAGCGCTCGTCGTCGAGCATCAGCCGGTGGAACGGGACGATGGTGACGACGCCCTCCAGGTCGTACTCCGCGAGCGCGCGCTTCGAGCGCGCGAGACACGCCTCGCGGTCGCCGGCCCGGACGATCAGCTTCGCGATCATCGAGTCGTAGTCGGTGACCAGCTCGTCGCCCTGGCGGAGCGCGTCGTCGACGCGGACGCCGATCCCGCCCGGCGGGTCGTACGTCTCCAGCGACCCCTCGTTGGCGGGCTGGAAGTCGTTGGCGGCGTTCTCGGCGTTGATCCGGAACTCGATCGCGTGGCCCTCGAGCTCCACGTCGTCCTGCGAGACCGAGAGGCCCTCGCCGCTGGCGACCCGGAGCTGTTCCTTGACGATGTCGATCCCCGTCAGCTCCTCCGTGACGGTGTGTTCGACCTGGATCCGGGTGTTGACTTCGAGGAAGTAGAACGGCGTGTCGGGGCCGAGCGGCTCCGACGGGTCGCGGTCTGGGTCCTCCTCGACGAGGAACTCGACCGTCCCGGCGTTGGTGTAGTCGGCGGCGGCGACGCCGCGGCGGGCGGCCTCGCCGATCCTCTCGCGCAGCTCGTCGGAGAGCGCCGGGGAGGGCCCCTCCTCGATCACCTTCTGGTGGCGGCGCTGGAGCGAGCAGTCGCGCTCGCCGAGGTGGACCACGTCGCTCTCGCTCACCGAGCCGTTCGGGTCGTCGGCGACGACCTGGACCTCGACGTGGCGGGGGGTCTGGAGGTAGCGTTCGAGGTACACCGAGTCGTTCGAGAAGTACGCCTCGCCCTCGCGCTTGGCGGACTCGAGCGCCTCCGCGGCCTCGTCCGCGCCCTCGACGACCTTCATCCCGCGGCCGCCGCCGCCGCCCTCGGCCTTGATCGCGACCGGGTAGCCGTGCTCGTCGCCGAAGTCCGTGACGGCCTCGGCGTCGGTGACGGGCTCGGTCGTCCCGGGGACGATCGGCACGTCGGCGTCGTCCATCACGCGCCGCGCGTGCGTCTTCTCGCCCAGCCGCTCCATCGCGTCGCTCGACGGCCCGACCCAGGTGATCCCGTCGGCGGCCTCGACGCGGGCCGCGAAGTCGGCGTTCTCCGCGAGGAAGCCGTACCCGGGGTGGATCGCGTCCGCGCCGGCCGACCGCGCCGCCTCGACGACGGCCTCGCCGTCGAGGTACGAGTCGGCCGCGCGGGCGGGCCCGACGTTGTACGCCTCGTCCGCATACCGGACGTGGCCGCCGTGCTTGTCGGCGTCGCTGTAGACGGCGACGGTGTCGACGCCCAGCTCCGCACAGGCGCGCATCACCCGGACCGCGATCTCGCCGCGGTTCGCCACGAGAACCTTATCGAACATTCCTGTCGGTTCTTCCACCAACTGCTACCAAACTCTGTCGGTCCGTGCCGAGACGGTTAAGGGGACCGCGGGCGCCAGGTTGAGGCATGCTCGACGCGGGAAACCCGTACGTGCTGCCGTCCGTGCTGGTCGGCGCGGCCGTCTACCTCGGACTCACCGCGGCCACCGACGCCTCGCTGCCGGTCCGGATCGGCGCGCTCCTCGTCTTCGTGGCCGTCGTGCCGGTGGTCCTCAATCGACTCCTCGGCGGCCGAGGCGGCCCGACCGACCCCGACGACGGCGACGAGACGGCGGAGTAACGGCGACGGACGCGACCGACGCGGGCCGCGCGACCGCCGGCGTCCTCGCCGGCGACGAGCGGGCGCGCCGGCCGACCGCGTGAGCCGCTACCACAGGTATATATGTCAGCGGACGTATCTGCGGACGCGCTCTGAGTAGAGGCCGGATCGACGGCGCGGCGGACCGACGCCGCGCTGTCGGGGGAATGTACGCGGTCGGACGCCGCCGCGTCCGGCGGCGCCGTTCGACGTGTCGAGGACTCGACCAGGGACGGGTCGGGCGGACGAACGCCGAAAGGCGGAGCGGCGCGTCGGCGCGTCAGAACCGGTCGCTCCTGCCCGCCGCGGTCCACGGGTCCGCGGGCGCGTCGGCCGGGACGCGCACCCGGCGGCGGCGGAGTCGCTCGATCCGGCCGGCGAACGCCCAGCGGTCCTCGTCGCGGCCGTCGTCCGCCTCGCTCGCGGCGGCCGCGGCGGCGAGTTCGCCGTCGCGGAGGTGGGCGGCGACCGCGGCGGCGATGGCGGCCGCCTCGTCGTCGCGGGCGTCGTCGGGGATCGAGAGCCCGGCGAGCGCGGCCGCCGGGTCGGCGGTCGCCGCCGGGTCGGTCGCCCCCCTTTCGTCCGGGTGGTCGTCGGCCGCCATCAGATCGGGATGTTGCCGTGCTTCTTGGCGGGCTGGTCCGAGTTCTTCCCCTTCAGCATCTTCAGGTCCTCCACGAGGCGCGCGCGCGTCTCGGTCGGCTCGATCACGTCGTCGACGAAGCCGCGGTCGGCGGCGGTGTAGGGGTTCGCGAACTCCTCGCGGTACTCGTCGATGAGCTCCTGCCTGCGCGCGTCGGGGTCGTCGGCCTCGGCCAGCTCCTCGCGGTAGAGGACGTTGACCGCGCCCTTCGGCCCCATCACGGCGATCTCCGAGGTGGGCCACGCGTAGTTGACGTCGCCGCCGATGTGCTTCGACGACATCACGCAGTAGGCGCCGCCGTACGCCTTCCGGGTGATGACGGTGAGCAGGGGGACGGTCGCCTCCGAGAAGGCGTACAGCAGCTTCGCGCCGTGGCGGATGATCCCGTTGTGCTCCTGGTCCGTGCCGGGCATGAAGCCGGGCACGTCCTCGAAGGTGACGATGGGGATGTTGAACGCGTCGCAGAAGCGGACGAACCGCGCGCCCTTCTGACTCGCCTCGATGTCGAGCGTGCCGGCGTTCACGCGGGGGTTGTTCGCGACGACGCCGACGGAGTGGCCGTCGAGGCGGGCGAAGCCGACGACGATGTTCTTCGCGAAGTTCTCGTGCACCTCGAAGAAGGAGCCCTCGTCGGTGACGCTCGCGATCACGTCCTTCATGTCGTACGGCTTCCGGGGCGCGTCGGGGACGATCTCGGCGAGCTCCTCGTCGGCGCGCTCCGGGTCGTCCCACGGCTCGACGCGCGGCGGGTCCTCCACGTTGTTCGCGGGGAGGTACGACAGCAGCCGCGCGATGTTGTCGAGCGCCTCCTCCTCGCTCTCCTCGGCGAAGTGCGCCACGCCGGAGGTCGACGAGTGAGTGACCGCGCCGCCGAGCTCCTCGAAGCTCACCTCCTCGCCGGTGACCGTCTCGATGACGTCCGGCCCGGTGATGAACATGTGGGAGGTTTCTTTCACCATGAAGGTGAAGTCCGTGATGGCGGGGGAGTACACCGCGCCGCCCGCGCACGGCCCCATGATCGCCGAGATCTGGGGGATCACGCCCGAGGCCTCCGTGTTGCGCCGGAATATCTCCGCGAAGCCGCCGAGCGAGGCGACCCCCTCCTGGATCCGGGCGCCCGCGGAGTCGTTGAGGCCGACGACCGGCGCGCCCACGTCCATCGCCTTGTCCATCACCTTACACACCTTCTCGGCGAACACCTCGCCGAGCGACCCGCCGAAGACGGTGAAGTCGTGCGCGAACACGAACGTCTTCCGGCCGTTCACCTCGCCGTAGCCGGTCACCACCCCGTCGCCCGGGATCTGCTGTTCCTCCATCCCGAACGTGTGGTTGCGGTGGGTGCGGAACCGGTCGAACTCGTGGAAGGTGCCGTCGTCGAGGAAGTAGTCGATCCGCTCGCGGGCGGTCATCTTCCCCTTGTCGTGTTGCGACTGGATCCGGTCTTCGCCCCCGCCCTTCGCCGCCCGCTCGCGGCGCTCGCGGAGGTCCTCGATACGGTCGTCCATCGTCACGGCGGACCACCCTGCGTCATTACCTCGTGGGTCGGCGACCGCCGTCAAAAGGGTTCCCCTATCCGACGTTTCGGCCTTCGACGCCCGTCGAATCCGTCCCGCGGCGGCCGACGACGGGCGCCGGATCCGAACGTGAGCGCGCGAACGACCCGGAGCGGCCCTGTCGCCGGTTCACACGGCGACCGGCGGTTCGACGCTTTTAAACCTCCGATGAACCACTCTCCGATGAGACAGGCTTCGCCTGTTTCACTGACCCGTAGGAGCGACCTGCGTACTACGGAGGTGAAAATGGCAGACACAATACAAGAGGCCGTAACCCTCGCACTCGACGATGCGCCCGAGCGGAACTTCCGCGAGACCGTGGACATCGCGATCAACCTGCGAGACCTCGACCTCAACGATCCGTCGAACCGTATCGACGAGTCCGTCGTGCTGCCGGCTGGAACGGGGCAGGAGACACAGATCGTCGTCTTCGCGGAGGGCGAAACCGCCGTCCGCGCAGAGGAGGTCGCTGACGAAGTGCTCGACAGCGACGACCTCGAAGACCTCGGAGACGACGACGACCGCGCAAAGGACCTCGCCGACGACACCGACTTCTTCGTCGCCGAGGCCAACCTGATGCAGGACATCGGTCGGTACCTCGGTACCGTCCTCGGTCCGCGCGGGAAGATGCCTACCCCACTGCAGCCGGACGACGACGTCGTCGACACAGTCAACCGGATGAAGAACACGGTGCAGCTCCGGTCGCGCGACCGGCGCACGTTCCACACCCGCGTCGGCGCCGAGGACATGGGCGCCGACGCGATCTCGGACAACATCGACGTCATCATCCGGCGACTCGAAGCGAACCTCGAGAAGGGCCCGCTCAACATCGACGGGATCTACGTGAAGACCACGATGGGTCCCGCGAAGGAGGTGCCCGTATGAGCTCGGTCCGCAAGACCGAGACGATCCCCGAGTGGAAGCGGGAGGAGGTCGACGAGCTCGTCGAGTTCATCGACTCCTACCAGTCCGTCGGGATCGTCGGTGTGTCCGGCATCCCGAGCCGGCAGCTCCAGGCCATGCGCCGGGAGCTCCACGGCTCGGCCGCCGTCCGCATGAGCCGCAACACGCTCACGAACCGGGCGCTCGAGGAGGTCGGCGACGGCGTCGAGGCGCTGACGGAGTACGTCAGCGGCCAGGTGGCGCTCGTCGGCACCAACGACAACCCGTTCGGCCTCTTCAAGCAGCTCGAAGCCTCGAAGACCCCCGCCCCGATCAACGCGGGCGAGGTGGCCCCCAACGACATCGTGATCCCCGAGGGCGACACCGGCGTCGACCCGGGGCCGTTCGTCGGCGAGCTCCAGACCGTGGGCGCGGCCGCCCGCATCATGGACGGCTCGATCAAGGTGACCGAGGACTCGACCGTGCTGGAGGAGGGCGAGGTCGTCGACGACGACCTCGCGAACGTCCTCGTCGAGCTCGGCATCGAGCCCAAGGAGGTCGGCCTCGACCTGAAGGCCGTCTACTCCGAGGGCGTGCTGTTCGAGCCCGACGAGCTCGAACTCGACGTCGACGAGTACGAGGCGGACATCCGGTCCGCCGCGGCCGCCGCGCGCAACCTCTCGATCAACGCCGCGTACCCGACGGCCGCCACCGCCGGCGCCCTCATCGCGAAGGCGTCCGGCGAGGCGAAGTCCGTCGGCCTGTTCGCGGAGATCGAGAGCCCGGACGTCGTGCCCGACCTGATCGGGAAGGCCGACGCCCAGCTCCGCGCGCTTGCGGCACAGATCGACGACGAGGAGGCGCTCCCCGAGGAGCTCCAGGGCGTCGAGGCCGCGCCGGCCGCGGAGCCGGCGACGGACGACGCCGACGAGGAAGAGGAACAGGCGGACGACAACACGGAAGACGCCGAGGAGGCCGACGACGACGCCGACGACGACGGCGACGACGGCGGCGAAGGACTCGGCGCGATGTTCGGATAACACGAGGTACACACCAATGGAATACGTTTACGCTGCGCTCATCCTGAACGAGACTGGCGAAGAGATCAACGAAGACAACGTCACCGGCGTGCTGGAAGCCGCCGGCGTCGACGTCGAGGAGTCCCGCGTCAAGGCGCTCGTCGCCGCGCTGGAGGACGTCGACATCGAGGAGGCCATCGAGACGGCCGCCGCGGCCCCGGCCGCTGGCGCGTCCGCCGGTGGCGCCGCCGACGCCGACGCCGCCGACGAGGCGGACGACGACGACGAGGACGAGGCCGACGAGGCCGACGCCGCCGACGAGGCGGACGACGACGAGGACGAGGGCGACGGCGGCGAAGGGCTCGGCGAGCTGTTCGGCTGAGCCGGCGCGCGACTCCCTCGACGCCGACCGCGTCGACCCGTACCGATTTTTCAACGACCCGCTATCCGGAGTGATAACGTCGTCCGCGAATTTATATGTCAATCTCTGATAGACGTGTGTAATGAACATCGTCGACGGAGACAAAGCCGAGTGCGCGCGGTGCGGGGAGGTGTACCCGCTCGCGGACGTCTCGCTGCTGGAGAAGGACACGAACCGGGACTACGAGCGGGTGCTCTGCGAGGAGTGCGTCGAGGTCGTCGGCGTGCCGCGCGGGTACTCGCTGCGGCGGGACATCACGTTTCTGGCGCGGTGAGCCGCGAGGCCGGGAAGGCGTACGTCCGCGCGTCGCGGGGCGCGAAGTCCGGACGGAGCGACGAGACGTAGACGGCTTCGACGGCGGGCTCGTGGGCGCCGTACGCGGCGTTCGACGCGTAGTCGACGAGGGGGCGGCCGTCGTCGGTCCGGTACTCGTCGGCGCGCTCGGTCGTGACCGCGGTCACGACGAGCCGGTCGCCCGTCTCGCGGTCGCTGACGACGGTTCCCGGGTCGAACGCGTGGGCGTCACAGAGGTACGACCCGCCCTCGTCGGCGGGGACGAACGTCGCCGTCCCGCAGACCGCGCAGGCGCCGACGCGCTCGTCGGGAGCGGGGACGACGCCGGCGGTCACCGACAGCGCGACGCGGCGCAGGTGCTTACAGCGGGCGCCGCGGATGGCGTGGTCGGGACAGGTACAGCGCCCGGCGTCGAGGGCGACGACGTACGTGCCGCCGTCGGTGTCGACGACGTACCGACGGTCCGGGAGCTGGCGGACGGTCATCGGCTCCGAGAGGGCCCGCTCGGCCCGCTCGTCGGCCGGGGACGAACGCGTCGCTCGGGGCGTGTCGGAGCGGTTCGGATCGGCGGGTGACGCGGCTGTGTTTCGGGTGTGCGTCATGGGCGACCGCGAGGCGGGGGCCTCGCTTCGACCGAAGATAGGGACCCGAGACTGGTAAACGCACCGGCGAACCGCGGAGAATCGGGCGTTTCGCCCCGGTTCGGCCCCGTTCGCGCCCAGAGCGGGGTGCCGCCCTCATCGAAGTCCTTTTTTAGCGGCGACGGGAAGCCGCGGACATGGAAATCGATGCGGAGTTCCGTCGGCAGATCGCGGTCTCGCTGGCGGCGGCCGCGGTGTTCATCGTCGGGCTGGTCGCCATCGGGGTCACCTTCGGCGGGTCGACGGTCCTCCCGGAGGCGGGGGCGATCGCGCTCGTCGGGCTCCTGACCGGGTTCGTCCTGCTGATGGCCGGCGTCGGGACCTTCCTGATGCGGGCGAACGGCGGCTCGTAAGGCCGTCGAGCCGCAGCGGTCCGCTGTTTCTGTCGCCGCGTTCGATTCGCCGCGCTCACGCCGCTCCCGTCCCGTCGGTTTCGCGGTCCGCCCGCCAGTCGGTCACGTCGTCGGCCGCCGCCACTCGCTTTTCGTAGTACGAGAGAGGGTCCGGCGCGACCTGCATGTGGTCGCCCTCGTTGTGACAGATGCCGTAGTTCGCCAGCGTCTCGCAGGTCGGCGGGGGGTACTGGGTCCCGCGGTCGTCGGTGAGGAACTCGGTCTGGTAACGGATCCCCTCGGCGTCGAGGCTGGTGTCGGCGCAGAAGGCGACGACCTCGTCGGGCGTCATGCCGATGCCGACGAGGAACGCCATCAGCGCGAACGACTCGGCCGCGGAGAGTTCCGTGTCGTTCTCGGCTTTGTGAATGAGATTAGTCATACACGGCGGGAAGAGGTCTCGATCAATGACATCCGGCGGCTCGGCGTACGTCCGCTCGGAGAGCAGCCGGCGGAGGTCGGCGACGCGCGACTCCAGCGCCGCGGCGATCTCCTCGTCGGCACCGAGTTCGAAGGGGAGCCCCTCGGCGACCCGCGCCTCGACGGCGGCCTCCAGCGCCGCGAGCAGCTCCTCGCGGGAGACCCGCACCGCGCCGTCGGCGAGCGCCCGGTTGACCAGCCGCCACGAGTCGCCCCACTCGGGGGAGGTGAGCCGGAGGTAGGGGCCGACGTCGATCCGGTAGCTGTCGGGGTCGCGGCCGGCCCCGCCGCCCGCCGCCGCACCCGCGCCACGGGCGCCGGCGGGCGCGGTCGCGTCCGGTCGCACGGCGTCGGCGAGGTCGAACTCGGCGAGCAGGTCGTCGAGCCCGACCGTCGCGGTCGACACGGACCGCAGCTCGTCGTCGGTCTCCAGGTCGCGGCGGACCCGCTCCACGGCGGTCGCCGCCTCCGCGGCGGCGTACTTCTCGATGGCGGGGTCGGAGTCGAGCAGCGAGACGAGGATCCGCGCGATGGGGTACGAGAGCAGCTCCGCTTGGGCGTCGTACGCGGACTCGCCGGGGAACGCGCCGCTCTCCGAGGCGACGGTCCCCTCGAGGAGGGCGCGTTCGACGCGCTCGCGGGCGCGGTCGACCGCCGGGGCGTCGGTCGCGACGAGCTCCGGCAGCGACACCGCGGCCGACGCGACCGCCTCGCGGGCGCTCGCGAAGAACGGGTACTTGGCGTCGAGCGCGTCCATGTCGCTCAGAGGTAGTGAAGGCCGGCGAATAAGCGGTGCGGTCCGCGGTCGCGCCGCCGGCGGGGCGGCGGTCGGACCGCGGGCGCCTCGCCGCTGGACCGAGACCTACTCGTCCGGCTCCTCGACGGCCGCGCCCGGCGCGTTCGACTTGACGCTGGTGAGGCCCTGTTTCGCCTTCTGCTTGGAGGCGTACCCCTGTCCGCTGTCGGCGATGATGTTGCCGTTCTCGTGGCGGAGCCGCCAGCGGTACTCGTCGGCCTTGTCGCGGAACAGCTCGAACGCGGCGTCGCTGCCGCCCTCCTCGGGCGCCTCCTCGTCGCGCGAGATCGTCGATCACGTGCGCGCCCGCCGCGTTCCGCTGGACGCTCTCGATCCCGGAGCTGGCGTCGCGCTTGTCGGCGTATCCCTCGCCGCCGTCGGCGATGATGTTGCCGTTCTCGTGGCGGAGCCGCCAGCGGTACTCGTCGGCCTTGTCACGGAACAGCTCGAACGTCGCCCTGCTCGCGCTCGCGTCCTCGTCGACGGCGACCTCTTCGTCGGGCCACTCCACCTCGATCTCGAAGCGGACCGTGCCGTCCTCCCGTTCGAGTTCGACCTCGACGTCGCCGGTCCCGGCCGCGTCGACCGTCACCGTCCCGCCTTCGTCGACCGGTACGGGTTCGCCGCGACCGAGCGCGCGGGCGATCCGGCGGAGGTACGTGGCCAGCCCCTGTCGGGTCCGCGACCGACTCGACTCGTGGATGGTGTCGTCGGGCATGCGCGAGAAGCGTCACCGCCGCCAAAGAAAAGTGTACGCCCGAAATCCGGGGTCTCGCGTGGTATCTCAGTCGATCGGTGTTCGACGGTCACGCCGCGGGGTCGGCCGCGTCCGGCCGCTCCGCGATGATCGTCTCGCCCGCGCGGACGCCGTCGCCCTCGGCGACGAGCAGGTCGTCGCGGCTCACGTCCGCGGGCAGCACCACGTCGGCGCGAGAGCCGAACGAGACGTGTCCGACGCGGTCGCCGCGCTCGACGCGGTCCCCCGGCTCGACCGACGGGTGGATCCGCCGGGCGAACCAGCCCGCGATGACGAGCAGCTCGTACTCCCCGAAGTCGATCGCGACCTGCTCGTTGCGGTCCGACTCCTTGTCGAACGCCGGGCGGTTCGCGCCGGGACGGTGGCGGACCTCGCGCACCTCGCCCGCGAGCGGCGCGCGGTTCACGTGCACGTCGGTGACGTTCATGAACACGCCGACGCGGAGCCGCGAGCCCTCCTCGCGGACCACGGAGACGGTGCCGTCGGCCGGGGAAACGACCGTCTCGTCGCCCCTCGGCGGGTCGCGCGCCGGGTCGCGGTGGAACCAAAGGACCACGACGGCGAGCGCGACGAGCGCGGCGCCGACGGGCGGGACGAACGGCAGCGCGACGGCGCCCGCGAGCGCGGGGACGAGCGCCAGGTCCCACGCGGCGTCGACGACCGGGAAGGGGAGCAGCCGCGAGAGCGGCGGGCGGCGGGTCACGGCGCCGCCTCCGCGTCCCGGAGACCGGGCGAGAGCTCGGTCCGCCCCGCCGCCCACGCCGCGAGCAGGTGGACGAGATGGGTCGTGTCGTGGAGCCCGTCGGACAGGTCGAGGTCGGCCTCGCCCGCGAGCGCGTGGAGGCGCGCGAGGTCGTCGCCGCCGTACTCGGAGCCGGCGCGGGCGACGCGGAGCGTCTCGCGGAGCAGCTCCTGGCCGTCGTACCCCTCGTCGAGCAGGTCGTCGAGCGCCGAGCGGGCGTCCGCCAGGTCGCCGGCGCGGGCGTCGGCGAGCGCCGCGCGGATCGCGTCGTCGTCGCCCACGTCGCCGAGCGTCTCGTAGGCGGTCGACATGGTGATCTCGCCGCCCTCGACCGCGGTCGCCTGCGCCGAGAGGATCGCCTCCCGGAGGTCGCCGCCGGCCGCGCTGGCGACGAACTCCAGCCCGTCGCCGTCGTAGTCGACGCCCTCGCGCTCGCAGATCGCTTCCAGGACGTCGATCGCCTCGTCGGTGGTCGGCGATCGGACGCGGACCGGGAAGCAGCGCGACCGGATCGGGGCGATGAGCTTCGAGGGCTGGCGCGTCGCGATCACGAACTGGGTGGTGCGGTGGTGCTTCTCCATCACGCGGCGCAGCGCCTGCTGGAAGTCCTCGCGGATCGCCTCCGCGTTGTCCAACAGGACCGTCTTGTACTCGCCGGACATCGGCGCGTACGACGCGGACTCCTTCAGCACGCGGTTTATCATGTCGCGTTTCGCCATCGAGCTTCGGCCCGCGAGGAACCCCTCGAACCGCGGGTCGGTCCGGATCTCCTTTTTTGTCCGCCCGAAGAAGTCGGCGACGTTGATCTCGATCAGGTCGGCATCCGGGTCGGCGTGCGACGCCGCCGCGAGCGCGCGCGCCGCCGCCGTCTTCCCGACTCCCGGCGGCCCCTGGACGACGAGGTTCATCGGCTCGTCGACGGCCCGACGCAGGCGGTCGCGGGCCTCGTCCTGCCGGATCTCGTCGAGGTCGGGCGCGTGCGCGTCTGTCCACAGCGGTCCGTCCATGTCGTGCGGATCCGGGCCGGGCGGTCAAGAATCGGTCGGTCGCGGCGCCGCGTCGTCGCCCTACCGTCGCCGGGCGCGCTCGACCGCGCGACCCCAGAGGTACGCGGCCACGAGGAGGCCGTACGCGAGGACGAACGTCCCGAACAGCGGCCCCGCGCGCGAGACGGTGAACAGCGCGCCGCCGACGCCGACGGCGACGACGAGCGCGGTGAAGCCGAGGGTCCACCCGAAGAAGTAGGCGGCGTGACCGGCGACCGGCCGGAGGGCGCTCGGGGAGAAGGCCCGGCGGAGCGACTCCTCCCGGCCGTAGGTGATCAGCGAGACGGGCGCGAGGTACGTGCCGAGGACGCCGACGAAGAGGACGGCCGTCGAGCCGGCGAGGATGCGGCCGACCGGCGCGTTCGCGCCGGGGTCGAGCGTGACGACGCCGTAGAGCGTCACGAGGAGGGCCGCGAACGGGACTCCGAGGAACACCAGACAGACGGCCGTCCCGCCGAGCGACCGGCGGAGGAGCGTCCGACCGTCGGCGAGGAAGGGCGGCATCGAGTCGCCCCGCTCGCTGGCGGTCAGCACGCGGACGAGGTAGCCGACGACCGGCAGCGCCGGGAGGACCGGCACGACGACGGCCAGCGCGAACAGCAGCCAGACGGCGAGGAGGGGCCGCTCCCGGGCGTCGCCGGCGACGGGATACGTGACGGCGGCGGTCGAGGGGCGCATGCGTACGCCCATCCGCCGGACCGTAGTATGCCCGTCGGTCCGTCGCCGTCCGACCGGACGTAAAGAACTCCGATTACGACTGTGGGTGACGCCGGATAGATACTTCGAAAATAGTTCTCAAAGAATGAGTAAGTATATATGGCAATCATCCATTGTGTATCGTGAAGTACCATGACAGACCAAGACAAGCGGTTATCGCGGCGACACTTCGTCGGAGCGACGGGGGCGGCGACGCTCGCGGGGCTCGCCGGCTGTTCCGGCGGCGGCGACGGCGGCGACGGCGGCGACGGCGGAAGCGGCAACACGCTCGAAGTTCTTCACGCGTGGACCGGCGGCGACGGCGCCCGCGCGGCGGAGGCGCTCGTCACCGCCTTCGACGAGGAGCACCCGGACGTCGAACACGAGTTCAACCCGATCGGCGGCGGCGGGAACCAGAACCTCGACGCGGTCGTCGCGAACCGGCTCCAGAACGGCGACCCGCCGAGCTCGTTCGCGAACTGGCCCGGCCCGAACCTCCAGCGGTACGAGGGCGTGCTGGGCGAGGTCGGCGACATCTGGGAGTCCGAGGGCTTCGAGGACGTGATGGTACAGGAGGCGGTCGACCTCCACCAGTACAACGGCGCCTATCGGGGCGTCCCCCTCGGCTCGCACCGCCTGAACTGCCTGTTCTACAACACCTCGGTCGTCGAGGAGGCGGGGGTCGACCCCGACTCGCTGACGAGCGTGTCGGCGCTCATCGACGCGCTGGAGACGGTCCAGAGCGAGACCGACGCGATCCCGATGACGCACGGCGCGAGCGGTACCTGGACGACGACCCAGCTGTTCGCCTCGACGATGCTCGGGCAGGAAGGGTACGACGCGTACATGAGCTTCATCGAGGGGAGCCCGGACGAGGCGGCCGTCCGCGCGACCTTCGAGTCGCTCGCCGAGATCCTCGGGAACTACATCAACGAGGACGCCTCCTCGATCGGACTCACGGAGTCCAACCAGAACATCATCGAGGGGAACGCGGCGTTCATCCACCAGGGTAACTGGGCCGCCGGGGCCTACCGGAACGCCGAGGACTTCAGCTACAACGAGGACTGGGGCTTCAAGACGTACCCCGGCTCGGAGAACATGTACATGCTCCACTTCGACTCGTTCCTCTACCCGTCGGACAACCCGAGTCCGGAGGCGACCAAGACCTTCCTCTCGTTCGTCGGGAGCGAGGCGGCGCAGGTCGCGTTCAACCAGTACAAGGGCTCGATCCCGACGCGGACCGACGTCGACATGAGCGAGTTCGGGCCGTACCTCCAGGAGACGCAGGAAGACTTCGCCAGCGCCGAGCAGCGGCCGCCGAACCTACAGCACGGGCTCGGCGTCCCCTCGGAGACGATGACGGCGCTGAACGAAGTGATCTCCAGCGAGTTCTCCGGACCGTACAACGTCGACGCCGCCACGCAGGGCTTCGTCGACGCGGTCTCTAACTGACACCGGTCCTCGATGCGACCGGATTTTAGCGGTTTCGGCACACGACGACCCACATGACACGGAACACTGACACCGGCGACGAGAGTGGCGACGCGGTCACGGACGGCGGCGTCGCCGAGGAGCGCGGCGGGTCCGGGTTCAGTCCGATCGACGCGCTGAACGAGCGCTTCGGCAGCGACTTCGTCGAGTCCTCGCAGTTCTGGCTGCCGCCGTTCCTGCTGGTCGGCCTCTTCGTCTACGGGGCGATCATCTGGAACCTCCTGATCTCGCTGACGGACTTCAGCGGCTTCGGGACCCCGAACTACGGCGACCTGGACCTCGAGATGTACAGCCGCGCGCTGGCCGACAGCGGGTTCGTCGACGCCGCGATCAACACCTTCATCCTGCTCGTCGGGTTCACCCTAGTGACGCTCGCGATCGGGCTCGGACTGGCGATCCTGATAGACCGGAACATCCGGTTCGAGAACACGTTCCGGACGATCTACCTGTTGCCGATGAGCCTCTCGTTCGTGGTCACCGCCCAGTTCTGGGCGTGGATGTTCAACTTCAACAACGGGGTCATCAACATCGTCATCACGTCGCTCGGCTTCGGCCGAGTCAACTGGATCGGCAACCCAGACATCGTCCTCTGGGCGGTGATGTTCGCGCTGATGTGGCAGTTCGCGGGGTACGCGATGGTCGTGTTCCTCGCGGGCCTGCGGGCCATCCCGAACGAGCACTACGAGGCGGCGAAGGTGGACGGCGCCTCGACGGCGCGGATGTACTGGCGCGTGATCATCCCGCAGCTGAAGGGGTCGACCATCAGCGCCTCGGTCGTCCTGATGGTGTTCGCGCTGAAGGCGTTCGACTTCCTCTACTCGCTCGTCGGCGGCTACCGACCGCCCAACGGGTCCGACATCCTCGCGACGAAGATGGTCCGCGAGGCGTACGCGAACCTGAACTGGGCGTACGCGTCGGCGATCGCCATCACCCTGTTCGTGATGACGCTCGGGATCGTCGGCCCGTACCTCTACTACCAGTACAACCGGGGGAACCTATGAACGACGACGCACGAACGGACGGCGGCACGGCATCGGCGACGGACTCCGGCGCGTCCGCGGGGCCGCTCGCGGAGGTCGACGGGTACCGGGTCCTCCTGTACCTCGGGCTCCTCGGGATCCTGGCGTTCTTCATGATCCCGATCGAGTCCGGGCTCGTCACCTCGTTCAAGACGTCGAGCGGCGTCACCGGGTCGCTCCCGTTCGCGCCGCCCACGGGGAGCACGTTCACCTTAGAGAAATGGCGCACGGCGTTCGACGCGCTCGGACGCGGCCTGATAAACAGCGCGCTGTACGCCATCCCGGCGACCGTCATCTCGGCGCTGCTCGGGAGCTTCGCGGCGTACGGCCTCACGCAGTCGGACTGGAAACAGCGGTACAAGGCGCCGGTCCTCGCGCTGTTCGTCGCGGGGATCTTCATCCCGTACCAGGCGGTGCTGGTGCCGCTCTCGCAGTTCTGGTCGATGATCCCGCTCCAGGACGCCCTCGGCTTTCTGTGGGCGCTCGGGATCAACAACGACTACACCGGGATATTCGAACTGATCGTCACGCACGTGGCCTACGGGCTCCCGATCTGTACGGTCCTGTTCAGGTCGTACTACAAGAACATGAGCGAGGAGATGATCGAGGCCGCGCGGCTGGACGGCGCGTCCATCCGCCGGATCTACCGCCGCATCGTGCTCCCGCTCTCGGGACCGATGTTCGCGGTGGTCCTGATCTACCAGTTCACGCAGATCTGGAACGACCTCCTGTTCACCCTCGTGTTGGTCCAGACCGAATCCAGCGCGGCGGCGCCGATCGTGTTGATCCTCGCCGGGCTGGGCACGTCGCTCGAAGGACAAGACTTCGCGCTCCGCATGGCGGGCGCGTTCATCGCCGCCCTCCCGACGCTCGCGGTCTACATCGCGTTCGGCGAGGAGTTCGCCGAGGGGGTGGCGACATGAACGGCGCCGCTCGCGGGCAGCAATCCATGACTCGACAGCAACCACGCAGCCGACCGAAGGTATCGCTCTCAAACCGCCGCGCCGTTCCGCGGGGGCGATAGCATGGGGACGCTCGAACTCGACGGCGTGAGCAAGGTGTTCCCGGACGGGGACGGCGAGGTCGTCGCCGTCGACGACGTCGACATCGAGATGCGCGACGGCGAGTTCCTCGTCGTGGTCGGCCCCTCGGGCTGCGGGAAGTCGACCACCCTCCGGATGGTCGCGGGGCTGGAGACGGTGACCAACGGCGAGATCCGACTCGCCGGGAGCGTCATCAACGACGTGAAACCCCAGCACCGCGACATCGCGATGGTGTTCCAGTCGTACGCGCTGTACCCGCACATGACGGTACAGGAGAACATGGCGTTCGGACTGGAGGAGTCGACGGACCTCTCGGACGACGAGATCGAGACGCGCGTCACCGACGCCGCGGGGACGATGGGGATCGGCGAGCTGCTGGACCGGAAACCGTCGGACCTCTCCGGCGGCCAGCAGCAGCGGGTCGCGCTCGGGCGGGCGATCGTCCGCGACCCCGAGGTGTTCCTCATGGACGAGCCGCTCAGCAACCTCGACGCCAAGCTCCGCTCGGAGATGCGGACGGAGCTCCAGCGGCTCCAGGCCGAGCTGGACGTGACGACGATGTACGTCACGCACGACCAGACCGAGGCGATGACCATGGGCGACCGGATCGCGATCCTCAACGCCGGCGAGCTCCAGCAGGTCGCGACGCCGCTGGAGTGTTACCACGAGCCGGCCAACCGGTTCGTCGCCGGGTTCATCGGGGAGCCGTCGATGAACTTCTTCGATGTCGAGCGCGACGCCGACACCCTCCTCGGCGACGCCTTCGACTACCCGCTCTCCGAGCCCACCCTCGGCGACGTCGGCGACATCACCGACCTCACGCTCGGGATCCGGCCCGAGGACATCTCGCTGGCCGACGACCCGACCGGCGAGCACACCTTCTCGACGGTGGTCGAGGTCGTCGAGCCGATGGGCGACGAGAACACCGTCTACCTGCGGTTCGAGGACGCACCCGAGGGCGAAACGTTCATCGCCACCGTCGGCGGCCTCCAGCAGATCTCGGTCGGCGACGAGGTCCACGTGGAGATCCCCGAGGAGACGATCCACCTCTTCGACGGAACCACCGGCGACGCGGTCCACAACCGCGAGATCGACGAGTAGTCCCGGAGGTCTCCCTCCGCGTCGGCGTCGACGGCTGTCCCGGCGCCGTCACTCCCGGATGCGGTCCACTTCTCGCCGGACGCTCTCTCGCACTCGGGCGGCGACGTCGCCGCCCGAGTCGGTGACGGTCTCGGCGTCTTCGGTCTCCAGGAGGCGGTCGAGCTTGCGCTCGAACTCCCGTTCGTCGATGTCGCCGCGCGCGTAGCGCTCGCGGAGGGCGTCGAGCGCGGGGTCGCCGGTGGCGTCCGCGCGGTCGTCGGCGTCGTCCTCGGGGACCGGCTTCGTGAGGACGTGGAAGACGGGCAGGACGATGACGAGCCCGAAGAACCACACGAGCGGGAGCCACCACCAGACCCCGGTGAGGAGCGGGGCGGCGACGCCGGCGCCGACGACGCAGAGGGCGAACACCCGCCGCCAGCGGTGGCGGAGGTTCCACGCGATCCGGCCGGGGAGTCCGGTCATGGTCGAGGCGACGCCGGCGAGGCCCAAAGCGGTTTCGTCGACCGACCTGGCGGCCGCGGCGGGGTCACTCCCGGTCGATCACGAGTCGGTCGCCGGGACCGACGCCGTGGCGCTCGCTCCACCCGCGCGGCACTTCGAGGACGTACCGCCCCGGCCCCTCGTAGCGGGTGAGCGGCGGCGACTCCGGCGCCGCCTCGTGGACCGTCGTGACGGTCCCGTCGGCGTCGGCGAAGACGATGTCGAGCGCGAACGCCATGTCGCGCATCACGTAGGCGCGCTCGGCCGCCTCGTCGTGGACGAACAGCATCCCCTCGCCGGCGGGGAGGTCGTCGGTCGCGGAGAGCCCGACGTAGCGTTTCACGAAGCCGTCGGCGACGCGGACCTCGACGGTCGCGAGCGTCTCGCCCGTCTCGCCGTCGACGGCCTCGACCGTGGCGGTGTCGTACCCGGTGATCAGGAGGGCCGGGTTCGCGGCGGCGGCGCCGACGGCGGCGAGGGCGATCAGCGCGAGCGCGGCCGCGACACCGACGAGGCGGCGATTCACGGTCGATCCTCGCGCCCGAGAAAGAAACCGTTTTCCGCTCCCGGCGGGTTCAGACGGGTGAGGGCTCGTGGTCTAGCTGGTTATGACGCGGCCTTTACAAGGCTGAGATCGGCGGTTCGAACCCGCCCGAGCCCATTTCTGGGACGAACGAAGTGAGTCACAGAAATGTACCCGAGGGCGGTCGAACCCTGAAAGACGCAGCGTCGAGCGAAGCGAGACGACCGTCTTTCTTCGGTTCGAACCCGCCCGAGCCCACTGTTGCTGTCGCGAGCAAAACCGCGAGCGACAGCGAGGTGCGTGTCTGAGGGCGGGTTCGAAGCAGGGAACGGAGCGAGCGAAGCGAGCGGAGTGAGTGAGGTTCGAACCCGCCCGAGCCCACTATCGGCGCCGCGGACAGCGCCCGAGCCGGTCCGTCACAGGTCGGCCGCGTCGAACTTCAGGAGTCCGGCGAGCGGCGGGGCGAGCGTCCAGAACACCAACATCGCGGCCGCCGACAGCTGCTGGTTGGCGGTCTCGCCGCTGAAGAGCCGCTCCGCGAGGAAAGCGTTCGCGAGCGCCTCGACGGCGGTGGTCGGGTTCGAGGCCCGGAGGAACACGTCGACCTGGGTTGCGGACACTGGCAGGGCGTCGAGGGCGGGCCCGACGGCGCCGACGAGCTGGCCGGTGAGCGGGCCCCACAGCAGGACGAAGAGGACGTAGACCCCGACGCCGCCGATGAGCGCCCGCCGCTGGGTCGAGAACGCAGCCGAACAGCCGACGGAGATGGCGACGAACACGACGCCGAGCGCGGCCGCGAACACGGTGTAACCGAGGAACGCGCCGGCGTTGAACACGACCGGCGCCGCGATCAACACCAGCGCAGGCAGCAGGAACCCGGCGAACACCGCGAGCGCGAGCGCCGCGCCGCGCCCGGCGACCTTGCCTAAGACCACGTCGGCCCGCGAGTGCGGCAGCGACAGGAGCAGCTTCAGCGAGCCGGACTCGCGCTCGCCGCTCACGGCGTTGTAGCCGACGACGACCCCGACGAGCGGGATCAGCGTCGTGACGAGGAAGCGGCCGACGAAGGCGCTCAACAGTAGCTCCGTGGCGAACTGCTCGCTCTCGCCGGTGGGCCGCACCGCGTACGCGAACGCCGCGACGAGCAGCGAGAACAGCACCACCAGCGCGATCATGCCGCGGGACCGAACGGTCTCGCGGAAGTCCTTCCGAGCGACGGCGGCGAGGCTCATCGGTCCACCTCCTCGGTCGCCGGACCGTCCTCGGGCGTCGGGTCGGGATCGGCCGTCGAGTCGGAATCGGCCGTCGAGTCGGAATCGGCCGTCGAGTCGGAATCGGCCGTCGAGTCGGAATCGGCCGTCGAGTCGGAATCGGCCGCCGGGTCGGGATCGGCCGCCGAGTCGGCGGCGGCGGGTTCCGAGTCGGTCCCGTCGGGCGCCGAACCGGCCGCGTCGCCCTCAGTGTACGCCAAGAAGAGGTCCTCCAGCGAGGCCTCGCGGGTGTGGAAGTCGTCGACCGCGACCCCAGCGTCTTCCAGCGCCGCGATGACCCCCGTCTTCGCCTCGCTGGCGCAGTTCACCACCAGTTCGTCGCCGTCGCGGGAGACCCCGGAGACGCCGGCGACGGCGCGGACCGCCGCGACCGCGTCCCCGTCGGCGCCCGCGGCCGCGACTTCGAGCGTCTCCTCGCCGCCGACGGCCTCGCGGAGCCCCTCGACGGAGTCCTCGGCGACGAGTTCGCCGTCGCGGAGGATGCCGACGCGGTCGCAGACGGCGTCGACCTGTTCGAGGATGTGCGAGGAGAAGAAGACGGTGGCGCCGCGCTCGGCCTCGGCACGGACGATCTCGCGCATCTCCTTGGCGCCGGCCGGGTCGAGGCCGGAGGAGGGCTCGTCGAGGATCAGCAGGTCTGGATCGCCGACGAGCGCCATCGCGAGGGCGAGCCGCTGGCGCATCCCCTTCGAGTACTCGCCGGCGGCGCGGTCGGCGGCGTCCGCGAGGCCGACGCGGTCGAGCAGCGCGTCCGGGTCGTCGGCGGCGTCCTTCGACTCGACGGCGAACTCGACGTGTTTTCGCCCGGAGAGCCGGTCGTACACCGAGAAGCCGTCCGGGAGCACGCCCGTCCGCCGCCGGATCTCGACGCCGTCCGTCGCGACCTCTGCGCCGAGCACGCGGACCGTCCCCGCGGTCGGGCGGACGAGGTCGAGGAGCATGTCGATCGTCGTGGACTTGCCCGCGCCGTTCGGCCCGAGGAACCCGTACACCTCGCCGTCTTCGACGGTGAGATCGAGGTCGCGAACGGCCGTGACCTCGTCGAACCGCTTGGTCACGCCCCGTAGCTCGATGGCGGTCATGCCTTCCGGTTCCGGCGTGAGTTGATAAAGGGTTGCGGGTCGGGGCGAGCGTCGCGCGGGCGTCGCGGCGCTCACGCGTCGCCTGCGGGCGGCCACGCCACGCCGCGCTCGGCGAGCAGGTCGGCGAACGCGTCCTCGTCGAGGACGGGGACGCCCTCGGCGTCGGCGTCGTCGCGCTTCGACCGACCCGGGCTCTCGCCCGCGACGAGGTAGTCGGTGTTCCCGGAGACGCTGGACGTGGCGTTCGCGCCGTGCGCCTCGACGTGCGCCTGCGCGTCGCCGCGGGGAACCGACAGCGACCCGGTGAACACGAAGGTGAGCCCGTCGAGCGCGTCGGTCGGGCCGGAGGCCGCGTCGGTCTCGAACGGCTCGGGGTCGACCCCGCGCTCGCGGAGCCCCGCGATCGCCGCGCGGTTCTCCTCGCGGTCAAGGAAAGACCGGATCGAGGCGGCCACCTCGGGGCCGACGTCGTCCACCTCGCGGAGCGCGTCCTCGTCCGCGTCGAGGAGCGCGTCGAGCGTCCCGAAGTGCGCGGCGAGCGCCCGGGCCGTCGTCGCGCCCACGTCCGGGATCCCGAGCCCGGCGAGGAAGTCGTCGAGGGGCGGGTTCCGCGTCGCGTCCAGTTCGGCGATCAGGTTCTCTGCGCTCCTCGAACCCCACCCCTCCAGTTCGGCGAGCTCCGCGGCGGTCAAGTCGTACAGGTCCGGCAGCGACTCGACGAGGCCGGCCTCGCGGAGCTGCTCGACGCGCTCCGGGCCGAGCCCCTCCACGTCGAGCGCGTCGCGGCGCGCCCAGTGCTCGACCGCGCGCTCCAGCTGCGCCGGACAGCCGAGCCCGCCGGTACAGAACGCGAGCGGGCCGTCGCGCTCGACCGCGGCCCCGCAGACCGGACACTCGTCGGGGAACTCGTAGGTCCCCTCGCTGCGCTTCTCGACGACCTCCGGGACGTAGGGGATCACGTCGCCGGCGCGGTAGATCCGGACGCGGTCGCCGACGTTCACGCCGAGGGCCTCGATCTCGGCGGGGTTGTGGAGCGTCGCGCGCGAGACGGTGACGCCGCCGACGTCGACGGGGTCCAGCTCGGCGACGGGCGTGAGCCGGCCGGTTCGGCCCACCTGGACCGTCACCCCTTCGACGGCCGTCGTCGCGGTCCGCGGCGGGAACTTGTGCGCGAACGCCCAGCGCGGCGCGCGCGACGTGCTCCCGAGCGCCTCGCGGTGCGCGAGGGCGTCGACCTTGATCACGACGCCGTCGACCGCGTAGTTCAGGTCGTCGCGGGCGTCGAGGACCGCGTCGCGGTACTCGATCGCGGCCTCGACGTCGTCGACGATCTCGACCCGGTCGTTCCGGCGGAGCCCGAGCGACCCGAACGCGTCGAGGACGTCGCGGTGGCGCGCGGGGCGCTCCGGGCCGTCCTCGCCGGCCTCCCACGCGAGCACGTCGAAGAAGAAGACGTCGAGGGGGCGCTCGGCGACGACCGCGGGGTCGAGCTGGCGGAGCGTGCCGGCGGCGGCGTTGCGCGGGTTCGCGAACGGCTCCTCGCCGCGCTCGATCAGCTCCTCGTTGTACGCCTCGAAGGCGTCGCGGGGCATGTAGACCTCCCCCCGAACGGCGAGCCGGGCGGGGCGGTCGTCGCCGCGCAGGCGGCCGGGGACGGAGGGGATCGTCCGGACCTGCTCGGTGACGTCGTCGCCCTCGCGGCCGTCGCCGCGGGTGGCCGCGCGGACGTACTCGCCGTCCTCGTAGATCACCTCGATCGAGAGCCCGTCGAACTTCGGCTCGCAGACGTACGCGAGGTCGGCGGGGTCGAAATCGGTGAGGTCGCCGGCCTCGGCGGCGTCCGCGAGCCCCCCGCGGACGCGCTCGTCGAACTCGCGGACGGCCGCCGCGTCGGTCGCGTTGTCGATGGAGCGCATCGGCGCGACGTGCTCGACGGTCGCCAGTTCCTCGAGGGGCTCGCCGCCGACCCGCCGGGTCGGGGAGCCCTCCGTCGGGAGGTCGAAGGCGGCTTCGAGCTCCTCCAGCCGGGCGAACAGCGCGTCGTACGCCGCGTCCGAGATCAGGGGGTCGGCCGCGACGTAGTACCGGTGGTCGTGCTCGCGCACCGCCGCGCGGAGCAGTTCGGCCTGCTCTGCCGCCTCGTCGGCGGAGAGGTCGTCGACCGGGTCGAAGTCGGTCGGCGGGTCCTCGACGTACGGGTTCTCGGCCGGGTCCGCGTGCCGGGTCGACGGAGTCGTCATCGACCGGAGATGGGGCCGACTCGGGGTAAAAATGCCCGTTCCGGCGGCGGTGGGTGAGCGGGCGGTCCGGGGTCGGCCTCGGTCAGGCGACGCGGTCGCCGCGCGCGAACACGGCCGCGGGGTCCTGCCACGCCGTCACGTCCTCGGTCGGGTCGGCGTCGAGGACGACCAGGTCCGCCGCGTACCCCTCCGCGACGCGGCCGACGTCGTCAAGGCCGAGCAGGTCGGCCGCGTTGACCGTGGCGGCTTCGAGCGCCCGTTCCGGCGAGAGCCCGTAGTCGACCATGTACGCCAATTCCTGCGGGATGTCGGCGAAGAAGTTGAACGGCGTGCCGGCGTCGGTCCCCATCGCGATGGGAACGTCGGCCGCCAGGGCGTGGTCCCACGCGTCGTCGAAGCGGTCCACGGCGTCCTCGGCCTTCGCGACCGCGTCCTCGGGGATGCCGGCCTCCACGCCGTGGTCGGCGATGCCGCGGAGCGCGCTCGCGGTCGGGACCCAGTAGGTGCCGCGCTCGGCCATCATCTCGGCGGCCTCGCGGTCCATGAACGTCCCGTGTTCGACGCTGGAGATGCCGGCCTCGACGGCGTTTTTGATCCCCTCCTCGCCGTGGGCGTGGGCCGCGGTCGGCGTGTCGGTCGGCGCCGCCGCGTCGGTGAACGCGGCCAGCTCCTCGGGGGTCAGCTCCGGCGCGCCGGTCACCGCGCCCTCGGTGAGGACGCCGCCGGTGGCCATACACTTGAGCACGTCCGCGCCGGCCTTCAGCTGCTCGCGGGCCGCCTTCCGCACCTCGGCGGGGCCGTCCGCCTCGCGGCCGAACCAGTTCCCGTGGCCGCCGGTCATGATCACGTTGCGGCCGCACGCGAGGACGCGCGGGCCGTCGATCTCGCCCGCGGCGACCGCCTCGCCCGCGTCGAGCGCGAGCGTCCCGCGGCTGCCGAGGTCCCGGACGGTGGTGACGCCGGCCGAGAGGGCGGCGTCGAGGTTGCCCGCGGCCCGGTAGCTCGCGGTGTAGTCGCTCTCGGAGACCGCGGTCGAGACGTCCGGGCGGCCGTCCATCATCACGTGGACGTGCGCGTCGATCAGCCCGGGCGCGACCACGCGGCCGCTCGCGTCGACGCGTTCGAGGTCCGCGTCCGGAACGTCGTCGACCGCGCGCTCGACCGCCTCGGGGTCGCCGACCGCCGCGATCTCGCCGTCCACGACCGCCACGTCGGCCAGCCGCGTTCCCTCTGCGTCCGCGACTCGACCCCCGGTGAACAGGTGTGCGCCGCTGTGTGCCATGCCGATCAGAGAGGGAGACGCGAAGGTAAAGGGTCGGGTCGCGGTAGGAGGGGCGGACGGTGCCCGGGACGCCGACCGCGTCAGGTCGCCGCCAAGAGCTTCAGCCGCAGGTCGCGCTCGTCGACCTCGTACTTGAACGCCGGGGTGCCGTCGACCAGGACGTACGGGACGCGCTCGCCGTACTCGTCGGCGAGCTCGGGGTCGGCGTCCACGTCGACCACGTCGAGGGCGACCGTCACGCCGTCGAGGTCGGCCGCGACCGACTCGATCGCCTCGCGGGCGACGACGCACAGCGAGCAGTCCTCGCGGGTGTAGAGGGTGACCGGGACGGTCGTCGCGTCCGCGGCGTCCTCGCGTCCGGCCGGGTCGCCGGCGTCGTCCCCGCTCACGGCTCGCCGTCGTCGAAGAGCAGCTCCTCGGCGACCGTCGCGGCGCCCAGCAGGTCGGGGTCGACCGCGAGGTCGGCGACCGTCGCGACGAACTCCGGCAGCGACCGGCTCGCGTAGGTGACGACGCGGACCTCGGGGTTCAGCTCCTTGGCGACCGGGATGCCGGTCGCCTCCTCGACGTCGGTGAGGACGAAGTAGGCGGCGTCGGCGACGCCAGCGTCCTCGAGCTTCGGCGCCGTGACGAGCCCCTCGACCCGACGGACCTCGACGCCGAGCGCGGCGAGCTCCTCGCCGAGGCCGTGCCGGTCGGGGCCGGCGACGACCGCGAGTCGGCCCTCTGTGCGGCCGCCGTCGGGGCGGGCGGGGGTCCCCGCCATCACTCGTACTCGATCGTCGCGGGCGGCTTGTGGGTCACGTCGTACACCACGCGCGCCACGTTCTCGTTCTCGCCGGTGATCCGGCTCTGGATCCGCTGGAGCGTGCTCCAGTCCAGCTCCTGTGCCCGGGCGGTCATCCCGTCGCGGCTCTCGACGGAGCGCACCGCGACCACCCAGCCGTGGACCCGATTGTCGCCCTTGACCCCCGTCGCCTTGCCGAGGACCGCGGCGAACGCCTGCCACGGGTCGTACTCCGCCAGTTCCTCCTCGACGACGTGGGTCGCCTCGCGGGCGACCGCGGCCTTCTCGGGCGTGACCTCGCCGACGATCCGGACCGCGAGACCGGGCCCGGGGAACGGCATTCGCTCGGAGATGATCGCTTCGAGGCCGAGCGCGCGGGCGACTTCGCGGACCTCGTCCTTGTAGAGGTCGCGCACGGGCTCGACGATCCCCTCGAAGTCGACGACCTCGGGGAGCCCGCCGACGTTGTGGTGCGACTTGATGTTCCCCTCCGACTCGATGCGGTCGGGGTAGATCGTCCCCTGGACGAGGTAGTCGGCGTCCACGTCGCGCGCGACCGTCTCGAACTCGTCGATGAACCCCTCGCCGATGACGTGGCGCTTCTCCTCGGGGTCGGTGACGCCCGCGAGCCGGTCGAAGAAGCGGTCCTGCGCCTCGATCACCCGCAGCGACTCCATAAACTCGAACGTGTCGCGGATCTCGTCGGTCTCGCCCTTCCGCATCAGCCCCGTGTCGACGTAGACGGGGGTGAGCTGGTCGCCGACCGCCTCGTACGCGAGCGTCGCCGCGACCGAGGAGTCGACCCCGCCGGACAGGGCGATCACGGCGTTCGCGTCGCCGATCGCCTCCCGGATCTCCGCTTTCGCCTCCGCGATGAAGTCCTCCGTCTCGACCATCTATAGCCTCACGTCCGCGTTCCGCTCGGTTGTGTCCGTCGATCCCAGCGCCGCCTCGACGAGGGAGACGAACGGCGGGCTCGCGCGGTCCGGACGCGACCGGAACTCGGGGTGCGCCTGCGTGCCGAAGAAGAACGGGTGGTCGGCGCGTTCGAGGATCTCCATCCGGTTGTCCGCGCGGCCGGAGAAGACGAGGCCGTCGGCCTCCAGGGCGTCGATGTACTCGGGGTTCACCTCGTAGCGGTGGCGGTGGCGCTCCGTACAGGCGTCGGCGCCGTACACCTCGGCCGCGAGGGTGTCGGGCTCGATGTCGGTCTCGTGGGCGCCGAGCCGCATCGTCCCGCCCATGTCCTCCGTCTCGTACTGCTCGGGGAGGAGGTCGATGACGGGGTGGGGCGTGTCGGGGGCGATCTCCGCGGAGTGGGCGCCGTCGAGCCCGAGGACGTGCCGCGCGTGTTCGACGACGGCCATCTGGAAGCCCAGGCAGAGCCCAAGGAACGGCACGTCGTTCTCGCGTGCGTAGCGGACCGCCTCGATCTTCCCGTCGGTGCCGCGGGAGCCGAACCCGCCGGGGACGACGACCGCGTCGGCCGTCGCGAGCCGCTGCTCGTGTTCCGCCCGCGTCTCGTCGGCGTCGACCCACAGCACGTTCACCTCGGTGCCGGTCTGGATGCCGGCGTGCTTCAGCGCCTCGTGGATCGACATGTAGGCGTCTTCGAGGGCGTACTTGCCGACGAGCGCCACGTCGATCTCCTCGTCGCGGTCGCGGGTGACGAGGTCCCGCCACTCGGTCGAGCGCTCCGCCTTCGGGAGCGCCTCGTCGGCGAGGCCGAGCCGCTCCATCACGTACTCGTCTAACCCCTCGTCTTCGACCATCAGCGGGACGTGATAGATGTCCTCCACGTCGGGGTTCGAGAAGACGGCGTCCGTGGGCACGTCGCAGAACAGGGCGATCTTCTCTTTGGTCTCCGGGTCGAGCCGGTCCTCGGAGCGCCCGACGAGGACGTCCGGCTGGAGCCCGATCGAGCGCAGTTCCTTCACGGAGTGCTGGGTCGGCTTCGTCTTCTGCTCGCCGTTCTTCGAGTACGGGACCAGGGTGACGTGCGTGAAGAGGATGTCCTCGTCGTCCTCCTCGTGGGCGAACTGGCGGAGCGCCTCGAGGAACGGCATCGACTCGATGTCGCCGACGGTCCCGCCGATCTCGACGAGGCAGACGTCGGAGCCCTCGGCGGCCTCGCGGATCCGCCGCTTGATGTCGTCGGTGACGTGCGGGATGATCTGGACCGTCTTCCCGAGGTAGTCGCCGGCGCGCTCGCGCTCGATGACGTGCTCGTACGTCTTCCCCGTGGTGACGTTGTGGTCGAACGTCATGTCGGTGCCGAGGAAGCGCTCGTAGTTGCCCAGGTCGAGGTCGACCTCGCCGCCGTCCTTGAGCACGTACACCTCGCCGTGCTCGTACGGGTTCATCGTCCCGGCGTCGACGTTGAGGTACGGGTCCACCTTGACGGCGGTCACGTCGAAGCCCGCGTTGGCGAGAAGGCGCCCGGTGCTGGCGGCGGTGATGCCCTTGCCCAGCCCGGACATCACTCCGCCCGTGACGAACACGAACTTCCGACCCAGCGAGGGGTCGTACCCCGTGTCGGGATCTGCTGGCATATCGACCGTCCGGCAGGCCGGGGCAAAACCGTTTCGGACCCCGCGTTTCGCTGGACGTTCGTGGCTATCTGCCGAGGCTCCGCCCGACCGTTCGACGGCGGTGCGGCCGGCTCACTCCGGCGCGGCGAGCCGGTAGCACATGCCGGGTTCGTCGGTGTCCTCAGGGGCGCGCTCGGTGTAGTAGACCCCGTCGTCGGTGACGAACGGGGCGCTGGTCACCTCGCCGTTGCCCTCGACCGCCCAGGTCACCGAGCCGTCCCCGCGGTCGAGCGCGTAGAGGTGGTGGTCGTACGAGCCGACGAGGACGTGCCCGTTCGTCACGGTCACGTTCCCGGTGATCCACCCGTCCGTCGGGGTCGACCACAGCTCCTCGCCGGTCGCCAAGTCGATCGCGTAGACGTTCGTGTCGTGGCTCCCGACGTACACCGTCCCGTCGTGGACCGCCGGCGCGCACATGACGCCGCCCGTGCGGATCGGGTCGGGATCGCCCGACGGCGACACGGACTCGTCGGTCTCGAACGCCCAGAGCCCGGAGCCGTCGGCGACGTCGACGGCGGTGACGGTGCCGGCCCACGACGGCACCACCGCGATCCCGCGGCTGACCGCGATCGGGGCCTTGACGTCGCCGCCGGTGTCGAAGGTCCACGCGCGCTCGCGGTCGGAGACGGACCACGCGTAGACGCGGCCGTCGTTGGCGCCGAACAGGAAGCGGTCGCGGTCGAGGTCGACCGCGACGGTCGAGTGGGGGTGGTCGGTCGGCCGGCCGTCGCGCCACACCTCCTCGCCGCTCTCGGCGTCCAGCGCGACGGCGGCGCCGCTCGGCGGCGTGAACTCGACGGCGAGGTACAGCGTCCCGTCGTGGTACGTCGGGCTGGCGGCGGCCGCGTCGCCGACGTCGGTCTGCCACTCGATATCGCCGGTCGCGACCGAGACCGCGGAGACGACGCCGTCGTAGGTGCCGACGTACGCCGACCCCTCGGCGACCGCGGGGGTGCCGTGGCTCCCCCACTTGGCGTCGGAGAGGTCCGTCGCCCAGTTCGTCGTCCCGTCGACCGCGATCGACTGGATCCGGCCCGTGTCGTCGGCGACGAGGACGTCGCCCGCCGGCGTCGGCATCGGGCTGCCCTTCGAGGCGGAGTGCTCGCCGCGGTTCGCGGGCACCGACCACCGCACCTCGACGCTCTCGGGTATCGTCGCGTCGATGTGGCCGTGGTTCCGGAGCCCCTGTCGGAACTGCGACGTGAGCCCGTCCGACGACTGCGGGCGGGCGGTAAGGTCCAGCGGCAGGTCGACTCCGTCAAATCCCGACCCGGCGCCGGCGGCGGGCGAGTCGCCGTCGCCCGGCGAGTCGCCGCCGAGCGAGCTACACCCGGCGAGGCCGGCGACGCCGACGCCGCCGGCGACGCGGAGCCAGTCGCGGCGCGTCCGTTCGGTCATGCTCCCCGGTTCGCGGGAGAGGGTAAAAAGGCATGCCGCTCGGCGATCCGGGCGCGCGGCGACGCGCCGACGCGGCCGCAGTCGGGGAACCGGGAGCGAAAGGCACTCACCGCGCGGGGGAGAGGGCCCGGCCGCATGGACTGGTCCCCGCTCCCGCCCGCGACGGCCGCCGCCGTCGCGCTCGCGGTCAGCCTCACGCGTAGCGTCACGACGATCGCCGTCGGCACCGCGATCGACGTCCCGGGTCCCGGCGCGCTCGCCCTGTACAGGTTCGGCGGGCGCGCGGTCGGGTTCGTCCTCGTCTACGGGCTGCTCGGCGGCGTCGCGTACCGCGTCGGTCGGCGCGGCGACGCGCTCGACGTCGGCCCCACGGCGCTCGCCACCGGCCTCGTCGGGGGCGTCTCGTTCCTCCTCGCGACCGGCGCGGTCCTCGCGTGGATCGGCCCACAAAACGTGATCGTCGCCGTCGGAACGGTCGGCGCCGCCGTCGGCGTCGGGGTCGAACTGGCGGTCGTCGCGCTCGCGGGGCTCTCGCTCGGGCGGCTGCGAACGGCCGGGTGAGCGCCGAGCGCGGACGGTTCCGCACGGAGCCGTCGCTCTCCGAGTCGCGGTCGCGTCGAGAGGTTTTGCGAGGGAAGAGCGCTCCGAGAGCGTCTTCCGCATCACGGGGGGTGGACCCCGGCGATGCGAGGGGAGGGATTTGAACCCACGGACCTCTACAGGAGCGGATCTTGAGTCCGCCGCCGTTTCCGGGCTTGGCTACCCTCGCACGCGGGCTGGCGTTAGATGGGCGCCTCCTTTACGCCGTCGGTTCCGCGCCGACCAGCGTCGCGCGGAACCCGCCCGCGGCGGACTCGTCGATTTCGAGCGTCCAGTCGTGCGCGGCCGCCACGCGCTGGACGATGGCGAGCCCGATCCCGGTTCCGCCTCCGGGGGAGACGCCGAAGTCGGTCAGGGCCGCGCGCGCCTGCTCGTCGTCCGGCAGCCCCGGGCCGTCGTCGGCCACGTACACCCCCCGGTCGTCGACGCCGACGCGGACCGTGGGGGCGTCCCCGCCGTACTCGAAGGCGTTGCCGATGAGGTTCCCGACCGCGCGCCGGAGCAGCGTCGGGTCGCCGGTGACGGGACCGGCCTCGTCGACGACGAGGTCGGCGTCGGGGGGGCAGTCGCCGAAGTCGCCCGACTCCAAGCAGTCGGCCGCAAGCTCAGCGAGGTCGACCGCGGCGTCCTCGGTCTCGATCGCTTCGGGCTCGCGGGCCATCACGAGCGCCTCGTCGATCATCGTCTCGATCCGGTCGAGCGCGTCCTCGGCCGCCGCCAGCCCCTCCGTCTCGTCGGTCTCGCGCGCGAGGTCGACGTAGCCGCGGGCGACCGACAGCGGGTTCCGGAGGTCGTGCGAGAGGAAGCCGGCGAGGCGTTCGAGCCGCTCGTTGAGCCGCTTCAGCTCGCGCTCGCGTTCGACCCGCTCGGTCACGTCGCGGATGACCCCGACCGCGCCGACGATCGACCCGTCGTTCTCGATCGGCGTCAGCCGCGTCTCGGTGGTGACGTCGCTGCCGTCCGCGAGCGTCGTCGTGAGCTGGACGCGCTCGTCGTCCACCTCGCCGTCGAGGACCCGTTCGACCGCCGCCCGGTAGCGGTCCCCCGTCTCCGCGCTCCAGTACCCCGCCTCCACGAGCCGCTCCGGGTGTCTCCCGTGGAGGACGGCCTCGTCGAACCCGGTCACCTCGCGGAGGCGCTCGTTGACGAACACCCGGGTCCGATCGGCGTCGAGGACGTAGGCCCCGTCGCCGAGGGCGTTCACGATCGACTCGGCGTGGTCGATCGGACTCGACTCCGACGGGGGTTCCATGCGGTCGCTACGGGGCGAACCGTAAAGTCCTCTCGGGTGACCGACGGCGCGCCCGGCGAGTCACCCGGCTATCATGGCGACGCCGACCACCGCGAGGACGGCCGCGACGAGCCGGAGCCGGAAGTGGCGCTCGCCGAGCAGCACGCCGCCGAGAACGACCGCGACGATAGCCTGCGTGTTGATCACGGGCGAGGCGACGCTCGCGGGCAGCGCCGCGAACGCGACCGTGGTCAGGTGCTCGCCGACGGCGACGAGCGCGCCGGCCGCGAGGAACTTCGGAACGTCTTCGCGACTCGCGTCGATCGGGGTTTGCACCGCCGCCGGGAGCAGCACGACCGCGACGCCGGCGAGCAGCAGCGGCACCCAGAGCGTGCCGGGGATCGCGAGCTCCTGGAGCGCGACCCGCTTGCCCACGTCGCCGACGGCGTAGCAGGCCGCGCTCGCGAGCGCCAGCTGGGCGGGCCGCGAGCGGGCGGCCCGCGCGAGCGGCGCGAAGAAGCTCCCCGGCTCGTAGTTCGCGACGTACACCGCGAGCGTGGTGACGACGGCGCCGGCGACCTGGATCGGCGCCAACACCTGACCGAGCAGCCCGACCTCCAGCGGGAGGACGAACATCGGGACCACCTTGTTGATCGGCGCGACGTACGAGACCGCCCCGTCCTCGATGGCCCGCAGGAAGAGGACGAAGGCCGCGGCCGTCGCGACGCACGTGCCGGCGACGACGGCGAACCGCCGGGGGACGGCGATCCCGGCCAGCCCGGCCGCGGCGTCGCCGAACCCGACCGTGAGCCCGGTGCCCGCGAGGAACCACCCGAGCGCCGCGGCGTTGACCGCCACCGTCAGCGCCGCCGGGGGATAGTCGGCGAAGGCGCGCTTCAGGACGAAGAGGTACGTCCCCCAGACGACGGCGGCGGCGACGGCGAAGAGGAGCCCGGCGTCCATTCGTTCGCCCCGAGCGCGACCGGCGAAAAGAAGGGTTCGATCCGGTGGCGACCCCGTACCGGCGCCCTCGCCGCGACAGCGGCCTCTCTCTCGTCCCCGCGAAACCGTTAGGTCGCTCCCGCGTGAACGCCGCGCACATGGACGACCACACCCGCGACCCGGGCGTCGCCCCGCCGCTCGGGAACCCGACCGGGTGGCACGCGGGCGACGAGCCGTCCGGCGACGGGGAGACGTCGGCGGAGGGCGCGGCCGACGCGGGGGCCGTCGGGGGGTACTGGGAGCACGCGACGCTCCGGCGCGCGACTGAACACGGGGTCCGGCTGTTCAACGACGGCGCCTACCACGAGAGCCACGACTGCTTCGAGGACGAGTGGTACAACTACGGGAGCGGCACGGCGGAGAGCGCCTTCCTCCACGGGATGGTCCAGGTCGCGGCCGGCGCGTACAAGCGCGTCGACTTCGAGAACGACGCCGGGATGCGGTCGCTGTTCGAGACGGCCCTCCAGTACCTCGACGGCGTCCCGAGCGACTTCTACGGCGTCGACGTCGCGGACGTCCGAGAGACGCTCCGCGCCGCGCTCGACGACCCGAACGCGGTCGACGGCTGGCAGATCACGCTCGACGGCGCGCGGCCCCCGGCGTACCCCGCGGACTACGAGTACGCGGAGCGGGTCGACGAGAGGCACTGAGGGCGGGCCGACGACGCGGGCGAGGGCTCGCGGCCGCCGCCGATCCGAACGCCACTTATCAGCCGCCCGCCTGGAAGTCGTATGGAGATTCACGACCTTGGCGACGGGGAGCCCGAGGTCGCCGTGGTCGGCGCGATCCACGGCGACGAGCCCTGCGGCGCCCGCGCCGTCGAGCGCCTGCTCGGCGCCGACCTCGCCCCCGAGCGTCCGGTGCGGCTGATCGTCGCCAACGAGGCGGCGCTCGACGCCGGCGAGCGGTACCTCGACGCCGACCTCAACCGGGCGTTTCCGGGCAACCCCGACGCGGCGGCCCACGAGGTGCGGCTGGCGGCCGACCTCGTCGACGCGCTGGCGGGGTGTACCACCCTCGCGATCCACTCGACGCAGTCGTACGCCGAGCCGTTCGCCGTCATCGACTCGATGGACGAGGTGACCCGCGCGGTCGCGCCGCACCTCCCCGTCGACGCCGTGATCCAGACCGACGCGTTCACCGAGGGCCGGCTCATCGAGCACCCGCACACGCTCGAAGTGGAGGCCGGGCTCCAGGGCTCCGAGAGCGCCGCCGACAACGCCTACTGGCTCGCCCGCGCGTTCCTCGCGGCGACCGGCGCCATCACCGCGCCCGGCGCGGACGACGTCCTCGACGCCGGGGGCCGCGAGGACGTGTCCGTGTTCCGGCTCCGCGAGCGGATCCCGAAGCCCGACGCCGAGGCGTACGAGGTGTTCGCGCGCAACTTCGAGCGCGTCGAGTCCGGCGAGCGGTTCGCGGCCGCGGACGGCGAGCCGCTGCTCGCCGACGAGCCCTTCTACCCCGTGCTGCTGTCGCCGAACGGCTACCGCGACCAGTTCGGCTACGTCGCCGACCGGGTCGGCACGCTGGAGTAGCTACTCAACGAGCTCGATGGCGTCGTCGCCGTTCGGCACCGCGCAGATGAACGCGCCCGGCTCGTCGCCCGCGTTCCGGTACCAGTGTTCGACGCCCGCGGGGATGAGGAGGGCGTCGCCCGGCGACACCCGATGCTCCTCGTCGCCGACGCCGACGACGTACTCGCCGGAAAGGACGTACTGCTCGTGTTCGACCGCGTTGGTGTGGCGCGGGACCTCGGCGCCCGGCGCGAGTTCGAACCGGCGCATCGCGAAGTTCGGGGCGCCGTCGGACTCGTCGAGGAGGACGGCCTTCGAGAGCCCCTCGGCGGCGTCGACCGGCTCGGACGCGACCGCGTCGGCGCGTTTCACGACCGCCCCGGGATCGGCTGTGTCGCTCATGGGCGTCCGTGACGGGCGGGAGGTACTTAACCGATCACCGCACTGACCCGGTGACTTAACCGATCACCGGCCGAACCGGAGGGTATGCGTGGAATCAAGGTCGGGAGCGCGTTCGGTATTCCGATCCGCCTCAACTGGACGTTCTTGCTCGTCTTGCCGCTGTTCGCGTACCTCATCGGCGGAGAAGTGAGCACCATCGCGGAGGTGATGAACGAGGTCGCCGGGCTCGGCATCGACACGGCCGCGGTCGCGACCGGGACCACGCCGTGGATCCTCGGCCTGTCGGCCGCGGTGGGGCTGTTCGCCGGCGTGCTGCTCCACGAGTTCGGGCACTCGCTCGTCGCCATGCGGTACGGCTACGAGATCGAGTCGATCACGCTGTGGCTGCTCGGCGGCCTCGCCAGCTTCGCCGAGTTCCCCGAGGACTGGAGACACGAGTTCTGGATCGCGATCGCCGGCCCGCTCGTCAGCGTCGCGGTCGGGGCGGCCTGCTACGCCGTCGTCCTCGTCGCGCCGATGGGCTCGAACGCGGTCCTCTTCGTCTTCGGCTACCTCGCGCTGTTGAACGTCGTGCTCGCGGTGTTCAACATGCTCCCCGCGTTCCCGATGGACGGCGGCCGCGTCCTCCGGGCGCTGCTCGCGCGGAACCAGCCGCACGCGCAGGCGACCCAGCGGGCCGCCGCCGTGGGGAAGGTGTTCGCGTTCCTGATGGGGATCATCGGCCTGTTCACCTTCCAGCTGCTGCTCATCGTCCTCGCCTTCTTTGTCTACATCGCCGCCTCCGGCGAGGCCCAGCAGACGACCCTGAAGGCCGCCTTCGAGGGCGTCAGCGTCACCGACGTGATGACGCCCCGCGAGGACCTCCACACGGTGACTGAAGACACCTCCGTCGCCGACCTGATGAGCCGGATGTTCGAGGAGCGCCACACGGGCTACCCGGTCCTCGACGGCGACGACCTCGTCGGGATGGTGACGCTCGAAGACGCGCGGTCGGTCCGCGAGGTGGAGCGCGACGCCTACCGCGTCAACGACGTGATGGCGACCGACCTCGTCGCCGCCGACCCGAACGCCGACGCCCTGACCGCGCTCCAGACCATGCAGGAGCACGGCGTCGGGCGCCTCCCGGTCGTCGACGCCGACGGCGCGCTCGTCGGGCTCATCTCGCGGTCGGACCTGATGACCGCGTTCAACATCATCCAGACCGGCGGCACGCCGGGCGTCATCAGCGGCCGACGACAGGGGGCCGGCGACGAGTCGCGGATCCTCTGACCGCTCGCGCCCCGGCGACGGCCGGCCGCACCCCCCGGCGTGGGGTATATACGCGGCAACGACCTACCTCGGTACGTGACAACCCGGACTATCCGCGCCCGCGACCGGCCGGTGTTCGGCGTCGACGTCCACAGCGGCGACGTCCGCGGCGACAGCCCCTCCTACGCGCTCGTCATCCTCGACCCCGTCGACGAGGACGACCCGGACGCCCCGGACGCGGACGGGCCGATGGCCCGGGTCACCCGCGACGTGGTCTCCTTCCGGAAGCTCTGCCGGCTGATCGACGACCGCGAGCCCCTCTACGTCGCCACCGACAACGCCTACGAGCTGGCGGCCGACAAGAACGAGCTGGTCGGCTTCCTCCGGTCGCTGCCGGACGGGACGCGGCTGGTCCAGGTGACCGGCGCCGAGCGCCCGGAGCCGCTCTCGCGGGTCGCTTCCCGGCACGGGATCCCCTACGGGAAGGAGCCGATGAAGGAGGCGGAGGCGGCCGCGCGGCTCGCCGCGGCCAACGTCGGCCACGAGGTGACCGCCTTCACCGACGAGACGACGGTGAAGGTGTCCCGCGGCCGCTCGACGGGCAAGGGCGGGTGGAGCCAGGACCGCTACACCCGGCGGATCCACGGCAACGTCCGGAAGCGGACGCGGCAGGTCCAGTCGAAGCTGAACGAGGCGAACCTCGACTTCGAGCGCGACGTGACCGAGAAGTACGGCGGCTACGCGAACGCGACGTTCACGGTCGCGGCGCGCCCGGAGGACATCCCCGTCTCGGACTCGCGGGCCGGCGACGTGCGCGTCGAGGTCGAGCGCGAGCGCCGCGACGGCATCGAGTACGAGCCGCTGGTGAAGCGGCGCGACCGCGTCATCGTCGGCATCGACCCCGGCACCACCACCGCGGCCGCGGTCGTCGGCCTCGACGGCACCGTCCACGCGCTCTACTCCTCGCGTACCGGCGACACGGCCGAGGTGACCGAGTGGATCGTCGAGCAGGGGCGGCCGATCATCGTCGCCGCCGACGTGGAGCCGATGCCGGAGACCGTCGAGAAGTTCCGGCGCTCGTTCGACGCGGCCGGGTGGCGCCCCACGACGGACCTCCCGGTCGACGAGAAGCTCCACCGCACCCGCGAGGCGAGCTACGACAACGACCACGAGCGCGACGCGCTCGCCGCCGCGCTGTACGCCTACGACGACCACGAGGACCAGTTCGAGCGGATCGCGGCGAAGACGCCGCCGCGGCTCGACCGCGAGGCGGTGATCGCCGGCGTCGTCGCCGGCGGCTCGTCGGTCGAGGCCGTCGTCGAGGACCTGAGCGAGGACGACGGCGACGGCGACGACGGGGGCGACGAGGCGGAGGCGGACCCGACGGAGCCGGAGCGCACCGAGGAGGAGGAGACGATCCGCCGGCTCCGCGAGCGCGTCGACCGGCTGGAGTCCCACGCCGAGTCGCTGGAGGAAGACCTCGACGAGCGCGACGACCGGATCGCGGAGCTGGAGTCCGAGTTGGAGGAGGCGAAACGCGAGGAGCGCATCGAGGCCCGCACGCGGCGGGCGGTCTCGCGGCTCGAACGCGAGACGGACCGGCTGGAGCGCGAGCGCGACGAGGCCCGCGAGCGCGTCGAGGACCTCGAACGGAAGGTGGAGACGCTGAAGGAGCTGTGGCGGCTCGACCACTCGAACTTCGGCGACGTCGCCGAGGGGCAGGGCCTCGTGAGCGTGAAGATCGTCGAGCAGTTCACGCTCGACGCGCTCGACGCCGCCGACGAGGCGTACGGGCTCGTGGCCGGCGACGTGGTGTTTCTCCGGGACGCCTCCGGGGCGGGTCGCCGGACCGCCGAGCGGCTCGCCGAGGCGGAGCCCCGCGCGGTGATCCGCGGCGAGGGGAACCTCTCGGACGTGGCCGACGAGGTGCTGTTCGAGCGGGCGGTTCCGGTGGTGCCCGCGGACGCGGTGCCGGTCCGCGAGGTGGACGAGCTGGCGGTCGCGAGCGAGGAGGCCCTCGTCGAGGCCGTCGACGAGTGGGAGGAGCGCGCCGAGCAGCGCCGCCGCGACGAGAAGGCCGAGCGGATCGACCGGATCATCTCCGAGCACCGCGCGGGGCGGACGCTGCCCGAGACCGAGGAGTGACCCCGACCCGGTCGCCTCGAAACCGAGGAACCGGCGGTCGACGGCCGCGCTGGCGGCGCTCCCCGTGAGTCGTCGGCACGCATCCAGAAGTCATATGTCCGGGAACGCACACTCGGAGGTATGGACGCTCACGAGCTGATCACCCGGAACGCGGCCGAGGTGGTCACCGAGGCGGAGATCGAGGCGCTGGCCGACGACCCCGAGGGCAAGCGGGCGTACGTCGGCTACGAGCCCTCGGGCGTGCTCCACATCGGTCACATGCTCACCGCGAACAAGCTCATCGACCTCCAGGAGGCGGGCTTCGAGGTCACCGTGCTGCTGGCCGACGTACACGCCTACCTCAACGACAAGGGATCGTTCGAGGAGATCCGCCACACCGCCGAGCGCATGCGCGACCAGTTCATCGCCTACGGGCTCGACGAGTCGAACACGCAGTTCGTGCTCGGCTCCGACTTCCAGCTCGACGACGACTACACGCTCGACCTCCACGCCCTCGAACTGGAGACCACCCTCTCCCGCGCCGAGCGCGCGATGGCGGAGATCAGCTCGGGCGACTCGGTGAAGGTTTCGCAGGCCGTCTACCCGCTGATGCAGGCGCTCGACATCCCGTACCTCGGCGTCGACCTCGCGGTCGGCGGGATGGAGCAGCGCAAGGTCCATATGCTCGCGCGCGACGTGCTCCCGAGCATCGACCGCGAGCCGCCGACGAGCCTCCACACGCCGCTTATCGCCGACCTCGGCACCGGCCGCGGGAAGATGTCCTCCAGCGAGGGCGTCACCATCTCGATGGAGGACTCCCGCGAGGACATCGAGTCGAAGGTGAACGACGCCTACTGCCCGCCGACGGCCGACCCCGAGCCGACCGACGACGGCGCCGAGCGCGAGAACCCCGTCCTCCAGGTGTTCGAGTACCACGTCTTCCCGCGGTTCGACGCGGTGACCGTCGAGCGCCCCGAGGAGTACGGCGGGAACCTGGAGTACGACGCCTACGACGACCTGGAGGGCGACCTGGAGTCCGGCGAACTCCACCCCGCGGACGCGAAGGGCGCGCTCGCGGAGTACCTCGACCGCCTCATCGCGCCGGGGCGCCAGCAGCTCGCGGAGTAGGTCGGTCGTTCCGCGGCGCCCTCACTCGGCGTCCGCCTCGTTCCTCGCCGCGCGACCGTCGAGGGCGCAGGTCCCGTCCAGACAGCCGAGCCCCGCCGCGGTCTCGAAGACGGGGAGCCCGCAGTCGCACTCGTCGACGACGACCCCGGCCGGGAACGAGAAGGTCGTCTCGCAGTCGGGGTAGTTCTCGCAGCCGAGGTAGACGCGGCCGGGCGCGGAGCGGACCCGGAGGTCGCCGTCGCAGTCCGGGCAGTCCCAGACGCCGTCGAAGCGGTCGCTGACTGCCTCCGCCATGGGGTCGCAGCCCGGGTCGAGACAGAGGTGAAACGGCTCGCCGCGCTCGACGCGAATCTTCGGGAGCCCGCAGTCGTCGCAGGTGGCGTCCGTGACGCTGGCGCCCGACGGCAGCCCCCGCCGCTCCTCGCAGTCCAGGCAGACCACGTCGCCGCGCGAGCGCACGAGCGGCCCGCCGTCGTCCGGGCAGGTCCCGACCGGGACGCCGGCCTCGGTGACGGGGAGGGCCCGGCTCGCGGTCGCCTCCGCCGCGACGACGCGGAGTCGCCGGGAGCCGTCGCGGGCGGTGACGGTGAACCCGTCGCCGTCGCCCTCGACGACGACGCTCTCGGGGCGGGTGAGCCACGCGACGGGCTGGTAGCCGTCGGCGTCGTGGACGAGCGTCGTGTCGTCGGGTTTGATCAGGACGACGACCCGTCCCCGGTGGGTGCGGGTGCGGTCGCCGCGGTCGGTTACCTCGCAGTCGCCGGCCAGCACGCGGAGTCGCTGCGGCATGGGGCGACTGGCCGCGGAATGGCTGAAAAGCGCTCGTGACGGGGTTTATCCGGGATGCGGAGCGCCGGTAGCGGGCGGGGCGACGCCGTCACTCCACCCGGACCGTCCGCGTCGCGGTGACGGGGAGGAGCGGGAGGTCCGGGAAGGCGACCTCGACGACGAACTCCAGTTCGTCGGCGTCCGGCGGCCCGAACACGCCGACCGGGACCGTCGCCGTCCCGTCGAGGTACGTCGTCGTCGCGGTCATCTCCACGTCGTTGACCGTGACGCGGATCCCGGCGCGCGCGCCGCCGGAAACGGCCTCGACGGCGACCTCGCACATCTCGTTGTCGCCGACCGCGATGGCCTCGGGGAAGTCCCCCCAGTCGACGTCGACGCGGGGGCAGTCGCGCGCGGCGTCGACGATCCGCTCCGCGACGGAGTCGCTCATGCCGGCGCGTTCGAGGTCCGCCGCGCCGGCGTCGACCACGTCGACCGGGGAGGCGAGGCCGGCGTCCGCGAGGCGCTCGGCGCGCCCGGAGCCGACCCCCTCGATCGCCGTGAGCGCGACCGCCTCGCGGGAGACGCCGTGCTCGACGCGCGCCTCGACGCGGCGGGCGAGGTTGGCGGCGCGCGGGCCGGCGAAGCGGTCGAGGAACTCCGCGAGCGCGGCGAGGAGGCGGAGCGCGTTCTGTCGGATCACCCACGCGTCGGACCGGAGGTCCGAGGGGATCGAGTCTGCCATGCCGGCGAGCAGGATGGCGAACACCTTGCGGTGGCCGTCCTCCAGGTCGGTGTCGCGCCCGTCGAGGACCCGGTCGATCGCGTCCGACTCGGCGGACCGCGCCGAGACGGAGTCGAACTCGCCGGCCGACGCGACGGTCTCCAGCACGGAATCGACCGTCAGCGTCTCGCGGTCGGCGAGGCGGCGGAAGCGGCGGGCGGTGTCCAAGCGGAGGTAGTACTTGGAGGCGAGCCGTCCGAGGGCGGTCGGCTCGATCGCGAGGTCGTCGTCGGCCGCGACGAACCCGTCGTCGACGAGCGATTCGAGGTGGTCACGCACGCGGTCGCGGAGCGTCGGGAAGTCGTACTGCTCCGGTTGCGACCGCGCGCGGACGTAGTAGAAGGTGGTCTCCAGCCACGCCATCACGTCCTCGAGCCCGCGGATCGTCCCCATCGCGATCTCGGCGTTGAGGTGCGACTCGAGGTCGGCGGCGAGCCGCGACTCGATCTCCTTGCCGTCGCGCAACAGTTTGCGGTACCTGTCGGCGTCCCCGCGGTCGCAGACCACCCAGCCGTACCCCACGTCGTCGTACTCCGGCCGGCCGGCGCGCCCGAGCATCTGGAGCACGTCCAGCGGCGAGATGTCGGTCTCACCCTCCAGCGGGTCGTGGTACTTGGTGTCGCGGATCACGACGCAGCGCGCGGGGAGGTTCACCCCCCACGCCAGCGTCGACGTCGAGAAGAGGACCTTGATCTTCCCCTGCTTGAACCACTCCTCGACGCGGTCGCGGTCGTCCTTCCCGAGGCCGGCGTGATGGAAGCCGACGCCGTCCGTGACCGACTGGCGGAGCGTGTCGTTGGTGAGCTCTTTGGCTTCGTTGTGGAAGTCGTAGTCGTCGCGTGAGTCGATCGGGATGTCCCGCTCGGTTATCTCGTCGCGCGCCTTCTTGGCGGCCTGAACCGTGTCCTGCCGAGAGGAGACGAACACCAGCGCCTGCCCGTCCTCGCGGACGTGCGGCTCGGCCAGGTCGAGCGCGCGGTAGAGCCGCCGGTACTTGTCGGCGAAGGCGTTCGAGCCGTGCGAGTACGTCTTCACGCCCGTTTCGAGGTCGACCGGGCGGTACTCGTCGCCGAAGGCGTAGGTCGTCTCCGCGGGCGCGTCCAGCCACTCGGCGACGTCGTCGATGTTCGGCATCGTCGCCGACAGCGCCACGACGCGGGGGTCCTGGAGCCGGCGGAGCCGCGAGACGGTCACCTCCAGCACCGCACCGCGCTTCTCGGAGTCGAGCAGGTGGACCTCGTCGATGACGACGCAGTCCACGTCGGTGATGAAGGAGTAGCGCGCGGAGTCGTGCTTCCGGGTCGCGCTGTCGGCCTTCTCGGGCGTCGTCACCAGCACGTCGGCGCGCTCGGCGCGGCGCGGGTTGAGGTTCCGCTCGCCGGAGACGACGTAGACGGAGTAGCCCAGCTCCTCGAAGCGCTCCCACTCGCTCTCCTTCTCGTTGGTGAGCGCGCGCAGCGGCGCGACGAAGAGGGCCGTCCCGCCCGCGTCGAGCGTCTTACAGATGGCGAGCTCGGCGAGCGCCGTCTTCCCGGAGGCCGTCGGCGCCGACGCGACCACGTTGTGGTCGGTCTCTAAGATGCCCGGCAGCGCCTCCCGCTGCATCCGGTTGAACTCGTCGAAGCCGAAGGCGTCGGCGAACTCCGGCACCGCGTCCGCGACCTTCACGGCACACCACACCCGTGCACGAGTCGTCGGGATCCGCGGCTGTGTCGCATTCGGATCGAGAGGGGGGCTTCGAGGGCAAAGGCGTTTCTCATGCGCCCGCGGGGAAGCCGAGGCGGTCGAGGGAGACACAGGCGAGGTGATCAGTCCCGCGGCGCCGCGTACCCACACCGTTTAGGTGACCGCGGCCGACCGCCCGGGTATGATTCCAACGTCGCCGCTCGTCGTCGGCATCGCCGTGGCGGTCGCGCTGCTCGCGCTGTTCGTGCTCGCCCGCCGGCTCCGCGGGCCGTCGAGCGAGGCGCGCGAGTCGAAACGCGCCCACGAGGCGGCACAGGAGCGCGAGCCGCCGGTCGAGATCGGCGAGACCTACGAGTTCGGCGTCACCGAGCTCACCGACCACCACTCCGGCGACGAGGTCGCCGTCGGGAAGGTCGAGGGGTTCGTCGTCTTCACCGAGGAGATCCCGAGCGGGCTCGAACCGGGCGACGTGATCCGCGCGAAGGTGCTCTCCTTCAACGAGGGCCGCACCTCCGCCGACGCGACGTTCGTCGAACGCGCGTAGCCGAGGGCGGACCGGCAGAGCGAGACGGCGGCCGAGACCACGTCCGCTCCGAACCGGAGGTTCATACGTGATGCCGACGAAGTGGTGTCGCAATGGCTCAGGCCGGCACCCAGGACCTCACGGAGCGGTTCATCCAGTTCTATCGCAACTACTACCGTGAGGAGATCGGACAGCTCGCCCAGCGGTACCCCAACGAGCAGCGCTCGCTGTACGTCTCCTACGACGACCTCTTCCAGTTCGACCGCGACCTCGCCGAGGACTTCCTGAACAAGCCGGAACAGATGCGCGAGTACGCCGAGGAGGCGCTGCGGCTCTACGACCTCCCCGCCGACGTGAGCCTCGGCCGCGCGCACGTCCGCATCGAGGACCTCCCCGAGAGCGTCGACATCCGCGGCATTCGGGTCCACGACGACCACATCGGCAAACTCGTCTCGATCCAGGGCATCGTCCGCAAGGCCACGGACGTCCGCCCCAAGGTGACCGAGGCCGCCTTCGAGTGCCAGCGCTGCGGCACGATGACGTACATCCCCCAGTCCGACGGTGGCTTCCAGGAGCCTCACGAGTGTCAGGGCTGCGAGCGACAGGGCCCGTTCCGGGTCAACTTCGACCAGTCCGAGTTCGTCGACTCCCAGAAGCTCCGCATCCAGGAGTCGCCCGAGGGCCTCCGCGGCGGCGAGACCCCCCAGTCGCTCGACGTCGACATCATCGACGACATCACCGGCGAGGTGAGCCCCGGCGACCACGTCACCTGCGTCGGCGTCCTCCACATCGAACAGGTCGAGCAGGGCAACGAGAAGTCCGCCATCTTCGACCTGTACATGGACGGCGTCTCCATCGCCATCGAGGACGAGGAGTTCGAGGACATGGACATCACCGACGCCGACAAACGCGACATCATCGAGCTCTCCGAGCGCGACGACATCTACGAGGCGATGGTCGGGTCCATCGCACCCGCCATCTACGGCTACGAGGAGGAGAAGCTCGCGATGATCCTCCAGCTGTTCTCCGGCGTCACGAAGCACCTCCCCGACGGCTCGCGGATCCGCGGCGACCTCCACATGCTCCTGATCGGCGACCCTGGCACCGGGAAGAGTCAAATGATCAGTTATGTCGAGAATATCGCTCCAAGATCAGTTTATACCTCAGGAAAAGGATCATCTGCGGCGGGCCTCACGGCCGCGGCCGTCCGCGACGACTTCGGCGACGGCCAGCAGTGGTCGCTCGAAGCCGGCGCGCTCGTCCTCGCGGACAAGGGGATAGCCGCTGTCGACGAGCTGGACAAGATGGACTGCGTCACCGGCGACGCGCTGGTTTCTCTCGCCGACGGGCGCGTCGAGCGCATCGGAGAGCTGGCGCGGGAAGCGGCCGAGGACGGCGAGGTCGAGGAGCTCTCGAACGGGCGACGTATCCGCGACGTCGACCTCGACGTCTGGTCGATGGACGAGGGCGGGAACCTCGTCGAGCGGTCGGTTTCGGCGGTCCACGAGTACGACGTGCCGTCGGAACTGACCCGAGTGACGACGGAGACGGGCGAGTCGCTGACCGCGACCGCCGACCACCCGTTCTTCGTCCTCGACGACGGCGAGCGCGTCGAGCGCGAGGCGGCCGCGCTGAACGACGGCGACTGGGTGTACGTCCCGCGCGAGATCGCGACGAGGGCGGCGGACGGCGGAGCGGTGGCCGCGAGCGGGGGAGGGGGGCCGGCGACCGAGCCCGGCGACGGCCCGACGGTCGACGCTGACGGGGTCGACCCCGCCACGGCGAGCGTCCTCGGGTACCTCTCCGGCGACGGCAACGTCTACTACGACCGCGACGAGGGCGTCTACGGCGTCCGGTTCACGAACACGGACGACGAACTCCTGAACGACTTCGAGCGCGCGGCGCGGGCGGCGTTCGACGCGGAGCCGGTGCGGCCGCCGAGCGAACGGCGCGACGACGGCGTCGAGACGGTCAGGGTCACCGGGAAGGAGCACGCCGACGCCGTCCTCGACGCGGGGATGAACCTCGGTCGGTACGACGAGAAGTGCTTCCCGACCGCCGTGACGACGGGGAGCCGCGCGGCGAAGGCCGCGTTCGTCCGCGCGCTGGCCGACAGCGAGGGCCACGTCGACGAGTCGGCGGGCAACGTTCGGATAGCGTCGGCGAGCCGAGACCTCCTCCGCGGCACCAGGAACCTCCTCTTACAGTTCGGCGTGTCGAGCCAGCTCCAGCACCGCGAGCGAGACGGCGGGCGCGACGTGTACTACCTCACGGTGACCGACGCGGATTCGCTCGCGGCGTTCCGGCGGTACGTCGGGTTCACGGCCGCGCGGAAGGCCGAATCCCTCGACCGCGTCGTCGCTGCCGCCGACGGCGACCGCACGATTCTCGACGTGGTCCCGGAGGTCGACGGCGTGCTGGCGCGGTGTCGCGAGTCGCTACGGCTCCACCAGAGCGAGTGCGGCATCGGCGCCGTCACGTACCACGACTTCGAGACCGGGAGCGCGAACGTCTCGCTCCACCGCGCCGAGCGGATACTCACGGCGTTCGAGAGGCGGCGCGAACGCGCGGCCGACGACCGCGGCGCGCTCGACGCGACGCCGACGTGGGAGACCCTCTCGGAGCTCCGGAGTCGATACCACGTCTCGCAGTCCGAGTTAGCCGAGGGGACGACGCTGTCCCAGCAGCAGGTCTCCCGCGAGTGGGGGGAGAGCGACGAGGTCCGTCGGACGGTGGCCGCGCGACTCCGGGAGGTACTCACCGACGTCGCGGAGACCGACCTCGACGACCTCCGGGAGTTCGTCCGCGGCGAGGTGAAGTGGCGTCGGGTCGAGTCGGTCGAGACGGTCCCGCCCGGGTCGGTCGAGCACCGCGGCGAGGTGCTCCGGCAGCGCCTCGTCGACGTCATCGGCGGGCCGGTCGACACGGCGGAAGCGCGCGCTCACGAACTGCTCGACCGCGGTCCGGTCGGCGAGACGCGAGCGGCGCTGTCGGCGGCGCTCGACGCTCACGGCGTCAGTCAGGCGGACGTGGCGTCGGGACTCGACGTGAGTCAGGCGACCGTGTCGCGCTGGCTGTCCGGCGCGGTCGAGACGGACCGGTTCGACGACCTGCGCGAGGCCGTCGTTGAGGAGGTCGGCGCCGTGGAGGCGGAACTGCGGTCGATCCTCTCCCGGATCGACGACGGCGAGCGACCGAGGGTGTACGACCTGACCGTCGAGGGGACGCACAACTTCGTCGCGAACGGGCTCGTCGTCCACAACTCCTCGGACCGCTCCGCCATGCACGAGGGCCTCGAACAGCAGAAGATCTCGGTCTCGAAGGCGGGGATCAACGCGACCCTCAAGGCGCGGTGCTCGCTGCTCGGCGCCGCGAACCCCAAGTACGGTCGGTTCGACCAGTACGAGCCGATCGGCGAGCAGATCGACTTAGAGCCCGCGCTCATCTCGCGGTTCGACCTCATCTTCACGGTGACGGACAGCCCGGACCCGGAGCACGACTCCCGGCTGGCCCAGCACATCCTCAAGACCAACTACGCGGGCGAGTTGAACACCCAGCGGGCGGAGGTGCCCTCCTCGGAGTTCACGGCCGAGGAGGTCGACAGCGTCACGGAGGAGGTGGCGCCGGAGATCGACGCGGAGCTGTTACGGAAGTACATCGCCCACGCGAAGCGGAACTGCTACCCGACGATGACCGACGAGGCGAAGGACATCATCGAGGAGTTCTACGTCGACCTCCGGTCGAAGGGCGCCGACGAGGACGCGCCGGTGCCGGTCACCGCGCGGAAGCTGGAGGCGCTGGTGCGCCTCTCGGAGGCGAGCGCGCGGGTCCGCCTGTCGGACACGGTCGAGCGGGAGGACGCCGACCGCGCGACCGACATCGTCGAGTCGTGTCTCAAGGACATCGGCGTCGACCCGGAGACGGGGCAGTTCGACGCCGACGTGGTCGAGACGGGCACCTCGAAGAGCCAGCGCGACCGCATCAAGAACATCAAGGGGCTCATCGCGGACATCGAGGAGGAGTACGAGGAGGGCGCGCCGGTCGACGAGGTGCTCGACCGCGCCGACGAGATCGGGCTGGACCCGGGGAAGGCCGACCAGGAGATCGAGAAGCTCCGGACGAAGGGCGAGGTGTACGAGCCCAAGCAGGGCCACCTCCGGACGACGTAGATGGACCGCATCTCAGCGATACGGAACGTCGAGGACGCGCTCCGCGAGTTCGAGGACGGCGAGGCCGACCTCGCGGCCACGGAGCGGCGCGTCGCGGCCGTCCTCCGCACGTACGCAACCGAGTTCGACGGCGACGGCGACGTGTTCCGCGCGGTCGGCGACGACCCCGTCGACGGCACCGTCGTCGTCGCGCCCTCGGAGCCGGCGGCTCGGGAGCGCGTCCTCGCCGCCAGCGGCGTCGACGGCGAGCGCGACCCGGACGGCGGGGACGGGCCCGCGTTCGACGTCGAGCGCTTCTGAGGACCGGCCTCGAAGGCGGGAGCGTCGGCCGGGAGGGCGGTCGCTGAAGCCGACTGAAACGTTCCGGTCCGGAACGGATAAATTGGAAAATCGACCACCCGCGGGCGTGCTGCTGGTCGTGACGTATTCGGCGGCCGCCCGAACCGGCCTCCGGAACCTGTGTCGCCGCCACGAGGCGGTCGTCGCCCGGCGGTTCGGGCGCGCCGCGCTGCTCGACGAGACGGTGTACGCCGCGTTCCTCGCGCTGCGGCTCCGCGAGTCGCACGGCGGGGACGTCCAGATCGAGCGCACCGAGCCGTTCAACGAGTTCGTCGCCGTCGACGAGCCGGTCCGAGAGGCCGCCGCGGCCTACGCGGACCGGAGCGCGGAGTCGACGCCGTACGCGGCGTTCGCGGCGGGGACGGACCACCCGGACCCGGACGCCATGCGCGGCAGAGAGCTGTGACCGAGACGAGACCGACACCGCGGGAGCCGGACCGGAAAGAGGAGGCCGACGGCAACGAGGACGAGTCGGCCGCGGTCGAGGGACCGTCGGAGCCGAGCGCGGTGCTCCGGCGGCTCCCCACCGACGCGGGACTCCGTCGGCAGCTCGCGGCGGCCGCGCGCTCGCGGGGACGGACCGCGTCGGTCGCGGCGGAGATCGACGAGATCGAGGCGGAGCTCGCGGCGATCGAAGTCGAACCGGTGGACCTGACCGCGGCGCGGCGGCGGGTCGCCGAGACGAGCGGCGAGATAGAGCGCCTGAAAGAGCGGGTGGCGGCGCTGCGCGGCGACGCCCGGGCGCGCCGCGCGGTCGACGCCGAAGCGGACGACGCGCTCGACGACCTGGAGGCGGCGGCGGCGGAGCTGTCGGCCGCGCAGACGGAGGCGATCGCCGCCGAGCAGGCGCTCGAACGCGCGCGGGCGGAGGCGGCCCGGAACCGCGACGAGCGGCGACGGCGCCTGCGGCTCCGCGACCGGCTCCGGAACCGCCGCCGCGCCGCCCGCCGCGAACTCGCCGAGGGGATCTATCCGGCGTTTCGGCGCGCGCTCGCGGTCGTCCCGGGCGGCGATCCCGGGGCCGCCGGCGCGGCCCCCGACGCGTACGACGGCGACCCGGTCGCGGCGTCGCTCGCGGCGGTCAGGGTGGCGGCGCTCGACGGCGCCGTCGAACTGCGAGGGGACGCGGCCCGGAGGGTCGCGGCCGCCGACCGAGCGGCGAGGTCGCTGCTCCGGACCCCCGACGTCCGCGCGGCGTCCGACCCCGACGGTTAAATACGATTCCGCGGGAGTCGGCGCATGGAACTCGACTGGTCCGTCGACCGCGAGGGGGAGGCGTCGCTCGTGGGTGTCCGGGTTCGCAACGCCGGGGCGGTCCCGCGGCGGGTCCGGATCGAGAGCCGGCTGGACGGTCCCGTCCTGCCGCCGCGTCGCGGCGGTGTTCCCGAACGCGGATGGGACGCGACCGGCGTCACCGCGGTGATCGACCCGGGCGAGCGCGCGGCGTTCGGGTTCGCGGCGGTGGCGGAGCCGGTCGACCCGCCGGTCGAAATCGCGGGGGTCGAGCCCGCGACCGCGGAGCCGAACGGGGATGACGCGGCGACCGGAGGCGACGCGGTCCGCGTGCGGGAAGCGGTCCGCGACCTCGACTCCCATCGTCCTCCGCGGCAGGTGGTCGACGGTGCGGGGGCGGTCAACGGTGACGGAAACGTGAGCGACGGCGACGAATCCGGGAGCGCGAGAGCGAGCGACTCGGACGAGACCGAGCGGGCGCGAAGCGGGGGCGACCCGGGAACCGACGACGACGCGGACGCGAGCGGGGGGGCCGCCGAGGGCGACACGGAGCGGTCGGCGACAGCCGAGTCACCGCCGACTGCGACGGCGGCCGACGGGGTCGACGCGTGGTTCGCGGCCGTCGAGGACCGGGTCGAGCGGGCGGAGCGGCTGAGCGGCGCCGACCTCGAAACGGCGACCGCGGTCGTCGAGGAGGCCGGCGGCCTCGACGCGGTCGCGTCTCTCGACGAGCGCGTCGCGGTAGACGCCGAGCGGCTGCGGGCGGTCCGCGACCGCGCCGCGGCGCTGGCCGAGCGGGCGGAAGCGAGCGAGGTGCCGACCGCTGCGCTGGAGGATCTGGCGTGATCCTCGCGGTCGCCGGCGGGAAGGGCGGCGTGGGGAAGACGACGCTGGCGTACAACGTCGCCGCCGCGCTCGGCGGGATCGTCGTCGACGCGGACCTCGGGATGGCCGACCTGCCGGACGGCCGCGGCCCCGACCTCCACGACGTGCTGGGCGGCGCGGCGGACCCTGTCGATGCGGTGCGGCCGGGACCGGTCGACATCGTCCCGTGCGGCCGGACGCTGGCAGGGGCGCGGGCGACCGACCTGACGCGGTTGGAGGGGGCGGTCGCCGCGGTCGAACGGGAGTTCGGGACCGTCGTCCTCGACTGTCCCGCGGGGCGCCGCGCCGACGCCGGCGTGCCGCTCGCGGTCGCGGACGCCTGCCTCCTCGTCGTCTCGCCCCGGGCGTTCGCGCTGGCCGACGCGATCCGCACCCGGGAGCTCGCCCGCGAACTCGACGCCGGGCTGGTCGGCTGCGCGGTCAACCGCGTGACAGAGCCGCCGCCGGTCGAAGCGATCGGCGACGCGCTCGGCGCGCCGGTCGAGGTGATCCCGGCCGATCCCCGCGTCGGCCGGTCCGTCGCCGCGGAGCGGCCGGTCGTCGGCGCCGCGCCCGACAGCGAGGCCGCGGCGGCGGTCCGGGCGCTCGCTCGCCGCGTTCCGGAGTGACCGGCGGAGGCGGCGACCCGGCGGCACGTCGCGACACCGCGCCTTTTTACTCCGGGCGTCCCGTCAGCGAGAGCGATGATCAGGGTCGCGCTCGTCGTCGGCGTCGCCGTCGTCGCCGCGCTCGCCGTCGCCGTCGGACCGCTGTACGCGGCCGACCGCTTCCGGGACCTCCGGGAGCCGACGGACGCCGAGCGGGCGCAGATCGCGGCGCTCGCGGACCCCGGCGGGCTCGGCGTCGACCGGATCGCAATCGAGTCCGTCGACGAGGAAAACGCGGCGGGCGTCGACGGCGCCTCGGCGGCCGCCGGCCCCGCGGAGGTGTCGGTCCGGGGACCGCCCGGCCGACGGGTGTTGTTCCTCACGGAGGACGTGCTGACCGACCTCGACGAGGACGCCGCGATCGGCCTGTTCGCGGCGGAGGCGGGGCGGGTCGCGACGTACTACGCCGAGTTCCGCGCGGTCGCGGTCGGGGCGGTGCTGGCGGCGCTTTCGGCCGTCGTCACGGCGCTCGTCCCGTTCGAGTCCGGCTTCGCCGCCCTCGTCGCCGTCGGGCTCGTCTCCTTCTGGGCCGGGCGGCGCGTCCAGTACGCGGCGGACGGCCGCGCCGCGGACGCCGTCGGCGCCGCCCGCGTCGCGGACGCGTTCGAGCGGGTCGCGGCGCGCCGCGGCGCCGAGCCTGAGACCGGCGACTGGTCGACGTGGTTCGAGGTCCAGCCGCCGCTCGGGGACCGGATCGCGCGGCTCCGCGAACGGGCGGCGGAAGATGAGTAACGGCGGCGTTCGGAACCGATTCCCGAGTTAGTTCCGCGCCCGGCGAGCGACCGCGGAGTCGGGGCCGACGCGGACGTCGTAGCCCGCGACCGTGAGCGAGACGTCGACGTCCGCGCCGGAGCGACCGGCGACGAGCGCGTTCAGCGCGTCGGGATCGACGTGGTCGTACAGCACGACGCCCTCCTCGGGGAGTTCGGTCGGGTCGACGTCGGCGAGTTCGGCGATCGCCTCGACGACGGCGAGGCTCGGCGCGGGGCCGTCGCCGCCGTGACTGACGCGCGCCGTCTCCGGGACCGGTCCGGAATCGCTCGATTCGGCCGTTACGCTGCTCATACCCTCTCTACTCGCATATACTATATAACTCAGTCGTTCAACTTATCAGAAATGATTATCGAAGGTCGCGGTCCGGTCCCGGAACCGTTACCAACCAGCCGCCCGCGTGTAGGGATAACTCGAATGCGACTCCCGGAACGACAGCTCGCGGTCCTCGAGGCCGCGAGCGCGACGGACGAACGAACGGTGGCGGAGATAGCCGACGGGACAGACCTCAGGCCGGAGACGGTCGCCGGCGCCGCCTTCGACCTGGCCGACGAGGGGCTCGTGGAGGTCGGCTCGGCGACCGACGAGACGCTCGATCTCACCGACGAGGGGCGGCGCTACGTCGAGGCGGGGCTGCCGGAGACGCGGCTCTACCGGGCCGGGCTCGACGCGGGCGCCGACGCCGAGCCGGCCGCGATGGGCGCGGTCATCGGCGAGGCGGACCTGGACGGTCCCGAGGTCGACATCGCGCTCGCGAACTTCGCGCGGAAGGGCCTCGGGAGCGTCGACGGCGGCGAGCTCTCGGTCGACCCGGACGCCGACCCGGACGCCGACCCCGAGGCGGCGGCGCTCGCGGCGCTCGCGGACGCCGGCGGCGAGGGGCTCGACGCGGACGCCCTCGGCGTCGACGGCGCCGTGATCGAGCAGCTCGACTCGCGCGGGCTCGTAGCGGTCGGCGAGTCGGTCACCCGGACGGTGACGCTGACCGACGACGGCGTCGACGCGCTGATGACCGGCGTGGAGGCGACCGAGACGGTCGGCGCGCTCACGCCCGAGCTCCTCGCGAGCGGCGACTGGCGCGACGCCGAGTTCGCCGAGTACAACGTCGAGGCCGAGGCGGAGACGGCCCGCGGCGGCCGCAAACACGTCCTCCGCCGGACCGCCGACCGCGTGAAGGACGTGCTGGTCGGCATGGGGTTCCAAGAGATGGAGGGCCCCCACGCCGACGCCGACTTCTGGATCAACGACTGCCTGTTCATGCCCCAGGACCACCCGGCGCGGACCCACTGGGACCGGTTCGCGCTCGACGTGGACCCGATGGACTCGATCCCGGACGAGCTGATGGCCCGGGTCGAGGCCGCCCACCGCGACGGGTGGGGGCTCGACGGCGACGGCTACCACTCGCCGTGGTCGGCCGACTTCGCCCGCGAGGTGGCGCTCCGCGGCCACACCACGTCGCTGTCGATGCGCTACCTCTCCGGGGTCGCGGGCGCCGAGCTGGAGCCGCCCCAGCGCTACTTCTCCGTCGAGAAGGTGTACCGCAACGACACGCTCGACCCGACGCACCTCCTGGAGTTCTTCCAGATCGAGGGGTGGGTGATGGCCGAGGACCTCTCGGTGCGCGACCTGATGGGCACCTTCGAGGAGTTCTACCGGCAGTTCGGCATCACCGACATCCGGTTCAAGCCGCACTACAACCCCTACACCGAGCCCTCCTTCGAGCTGTTCGGCGAGCACCCGGAGACGGGCGAGGAGATCGAGATCGGGAACTCCGGCGTCTTCCGCGAGGAGGTCACCGGCCCGCTCGGCGTCGACTGCGACGTGATGGCGTGGGGGCTCGCCCTCGAACGCCTCGCGATGTTAACCACCGGCGCGGAGGACATCCGCGACCTCCACGGCACCCTCGCCGACATCGACTTCCTGCGGAACGCGGAGGTGAGCTACTGATGCCCGTCGTCGACGTCGACCCCGACGAGCTGCGCGAGCTCACCGGCCACGACGAGAAGGGCGACGCGGAGCTGAAAGACGACCTGTTCGGGCTCGGCTTAGAGTTCGAGGGCGAGACCGACGACGGCATGTTCCAGTTCGAGTTCGCGCCCGACCGCCTCGACCGGCTCTCCGTCGAGGGGGTCGCGCGCTCGCTGCGCTACCACTACGGCGACGCGCGCGGCGTCTACGTGCCGAGCGCGAACGACCCCGAGTGGACCATCGAGGTCGACGAGTCGGTGCCCGACGAGCGGCCGTTCGTCACCGGCGCCGTGGTCCGCGGCGTCGACCTCGACGAGGCGGCGCTGGAGTCGCTGATCCAGCTCCAGGAGAAGCTCCACGCGACGATGGGGCGCGGCCGCGCGAAGGGCGCCATCGGGATCCACGACCTCGCGATGGTGAAGGGCGCGCCGCTCCAGGAGGGCGCGGAGCCGTCGATCACCTACCGCGGCGTCGACCCCGAGGGCGACGCGTTCGTCCCGCTCGACGCGAACGACGAGCTGACGCCCGCCGAGGTCCTGGCGGAGCACGACACGGGGACGACCTACGCGGACCTCGTCGAGGACCTCGACCGCTACCCGGCGATCTACGACGAGCTCGGTCTCTTCTCGTTCCCGCCCGTCATCAACGGGAAGCGGACCGAGGTGACGACCGGCTCGCGCGAGCTGTTCGTCGAGCTCACCGGCACCGACCAGTGGACGATCGACCGGATGTGCAACATCATCTGTTACGCGCTGTCGGCTCGCGGCGCGACGATCGAGGAGGTCGAGGTGAACTACGCCGACGGCGCGACGCACCCGAGCGAGTACGGGGCCGAGCTGGTCCGCCCGAACCTCGACACCGACGAGAAGAGCGTCTCGCACGACCGGATCGAGACGCTGCTCGGCGTCGACTTCGAGCCCGAGGAGGTCGTCGACTGCTTCGAGCGCGCCGGTCTCGACGCCGCCTACACGCTCGACGAGGACGTTCGCTACGACGTGGAGATCCCCCCGTACCGCGTCGACGTGCTCCACCCGCTCGACCTCGTCGACGACGTGGGGCGCGCGTACGGCTTCGACAACTTGGAGCCGCGCTACCCCGACGTGGGCACCGTCGGCGGGCGCCACGAGCGCTCCCGCTTAGAGGACGCGGTCCGCACGAGCCTCGTCGGGCTCGGCTTCGAGGACCTGCTGAACTTCCACATGACGAGCGGGACCGAGAACTACGACCGGATGCGGATCGAGCCGGGCACCGGCGGCGCCGCGGTCGCGGACGACGAGGACGGCGTCTTCGGCGGCGGCGACCCCGTGGAGATCACGGAGCCGTACAGCGAGGAGTACACCCAGCTCCGCACCTGGGCGCTCCCGTCGCTCGTGATGCTGTTGGAGCGGAACACCCACAATTCCTACCCGCAGGACGTCGCCGAGGTCGGCTTCGTCGCCGAGCGCGACGACGCCGCGGACTCGAACGTCGCCGAGTCGCGCCGCGTCGCCGGCGCGGTCGCCCGCCGCGACGCCTCCTACGAGGCCGCGAAGGGACGCCTCCAAGCGCTCTGTGACGACTTCGACGCCGAGCTGGCGACCCCGCGGACCGAACACCCCTCGTTCATCGAGGGGCGCGCCGCCACCGTCGAGATCGACGGCGAGCGCGTCGGCGTCATCGGCGAGCTCCACCCCGCGGTGCTCGTCGAGCACGACCTGGAGGTCCCGGTCGCGGCCTTCGAGTTCGACCTCGACGCGCTGCGCTGAGCGGCCGGGAGGCTCGATCGGAGGACGACGGAACTTCCGGTTCGGCGGTTCCGTCACGAATTATCACGAGTCCGATCCGGAGCAGAAGACATATATTCGTCTTGCCGTACTCGCCGGGCATGAACTGCGACAGATGCGGCGTCGACGCCTCGCTCGCGCACCGGGACGTCGACGGCTTCGCGTACTACCTGTGTGACGCCTGTATCAACGGGTGGGACGCGGTTCGCGGTTCGTCGCCCGAGGCCGGCGACGAGACGCGCTCGACCGCGCAGTAGCGCGCGTCGCCCGCGACGGCGACGCCGAAGCCGGAGCGTCGGCGCGCGGAGCGGCCGCTCCCGGCGCGCCGGAGAGCGGAGCGGTCACTCGCGGGCCGCCGCGACGGCTTCGACCACCACGCGCGCGTTCGCCCGGACCGCGTCGAAGTCGCCGGCGGCGATCGCCTCGCTGTCGGCGATCGAACTGCCGACGCCGACCGCGGCCGCGCCCGCGTCGATGTACTCGCCGGCGTCGTCCGCGCCGACGCCGCCGGTCGGCACGAGCGGAATCTGCGGGAGCGGGCCGCCGATCGCCGCGACGTGGTCCGGGCCGCCGGTCGCCGCGGGGAACACCTTCACGAGGTCGGCGCCCGCCTCGAAGGCGTCGAGCGCCTCGGTCGGCGTGTACGCCCCGACCGCGATCGGCGTCCCGTAGCGGTTCGCGGTGCGGATCGCGCCGCGGTTCACCGTCGGCGTCACGAGGAACTCGGCGCCGGCGAACTGCGCCGCGCGCGCGGTCTCCGCGTCGAGGACGGTGCCGGCGCCGACGACCGCGTCGTCGACGCGGTCGGCGATCGCCGCGATCGACGCCGTCGCGTCCGGCGTGTCCGCCGTCACCTCCAGCGCCGTCACGCCGGCGTCGACGACCGCGTCCGCGACTCGCACGGCGTCGTCGCGCTCGACGCCGCGGAGGATCGCGATCACGCCGCCGTCCGTGATCCGGCCGAGTCGGTCGGTTCGCATGCGTGGTACCTGCCCGCGGGGGGGCTTAAATCGGCCGTGTGGGGATCGGGCGCGGACGACCGCACCCGCCCGCTATTTAACCGGCGGACGGGCAAGTACGACCGAGGCGACGGACCGGTCCGCGTCGGACGGCGACGGCGACGGACGACGCCCGAGTCCCGCGGCCGTCGGACCGGTCCGGAGACCCCAACACACCATGCACATCACCGACTACGAGCTGTTCGAAGTGCCGCCCCGCTGGCTGTTCCTGAAGCTCACGACGAGCGACGGGACCGTCGGCTGGGGGGAACCGATCGTGGAGGGGCGGTCCCACACGGTCGTCGCGGCCGTCGAGGAGCTGCTCGACGACTACCTGCTCGGCGAGGACCCGGCGCGGATCGAGGACCACTGGCAGGCGATGTACCGCGGCGGCTTCTACCGCGGCGGGCCGGTCCTGATGAGCGCCATCGCCGGCGTCGACCAGGCGCTGTGGGACATCAAGGGGAAGGGGATCGGGGCGCCCGTCCACGAGCTGCTCGGCGGTCGCGCGCGCGACCGGGTCCGCGTCTACCAGTGGATCGGCGGCGACCGACCGGCGGACGTGGGCGAGGCCGCTCGCGAGAAGGTCGACGCCGGCTTCTCCGCGCTGAAGATGAACGCCACCCCGGAGCTGGAGTCGATCGACTCGCCGGCCGCGGTCGACGCCGCGGCCGACCGGATCGCGGCCGTCCGGGAGGCGGTGGGCGACGAGGTCGACGTCGGCGTCGACTTCCACGGCCGGGTGGCGAAGCCGATGGCCCGCCGGCTCGCGGCCGCGCTGGAGCCGTACGACCCGATGTTCATCGAGGAGCCGGTGCTGCCCGAGAACAACGACGCGCTGCCGGCGATCCGGGCGTCGACGACGATCCCGATCGCGACCGGCGAGCGGATGTACTCGCGGTGGGACTTCAAGGAAGTGTTGGAGGCGGACGCGGTGGACCTGATCCAGCCGGACGTCTCCCACGCCGGGGGGATCACCGAGCTGAAGAAGATCGCCTCGATGGCCGAGGCGTACGACGTGTCGGTCGCGCCGCACTGCCCGCTCGGCCCGATCGCGCTCGCGTCCTGCATCCAGGTCGACGCCTGCACGCCGAACGCGCTCATCCAGGAGCAGTCGCTCGACATCCACTACAACGAGACGAGCGACGTTTTGGACTACCTCGCCGACCCCTCGGTGTTCGAGTACCGCGACGGGTTCGTGGAGGTCCCCGACGGCGACGGGCTCGGGATCGAGGTCGACGAGGCGCACGTGCGCGAGCAGGCCGAGGAGGCGGTCGACTGGCACAACCCCGTCTGGCGCCACGACGACGGGTCGGTCGCGGAGTGGTGATCCCGATGGCGATCGACCCGCGGCGACGGGGGGAGAGCCGATGACCCGTCGACCGGAGTCGCCGACCGAGGGCGCGGTCCCGGGCCGGTTCGCCGGCGAGACCGCGGTCGTGACGGGGTCGACTCGGGGCATCGGCGCCGGCGTCGCGGAGCGGCTGGCCGCCGAGGGGGCGAACGTCGTGGTCAGCGGGCGCTCGGAGGCGGCCGGCGAGGCCATCGTCGAGCGGATCGCGGCGGGAGGCGAGCGAGGAGACGCGACGTTCGTCCGCGCCGACATGCGCGACCCGGACGACGTGGCCGCGCTGGCGGAGGCGGCCGCCGAGCGCTACGGCTCGGTCGACGTGCTCGTGAACAACGCCGGGGTCCAGACGGAGACGGCCGCCGACGAGGCGACGCTCGACGACTGGGCGTTCGTCGTCGAGACTGACTTCCGGGCGTACTGGCTGGCGGCGCGGGCCGCCCTCGAACACATGGACCGCGGCGCGATCGTGAACGTCTCGTCGAACCACGCGTACGCGACGATGCCGGCGCACTTCCCGTACAACGCGGTCAAGGCGGGCATCAACGGCATGACGCGGTCGCTCGCGGTCGACTTCGGCCCCCAGGTTAGGGTGAACACGGTCGTCCCCGGCTGGGTGGAGGTCGAGCGGACGCGCGAGGAGCTCCCCGAGGGGCGGCTGGAGGAGGTCGAGGCGATCCACCCGGCCGGGCGGATCGGGACGCCGGCCGACGTCGCCGGCGCCGTCTCCTTCCTCGCGAGCGATGACGCCGCCTTCGTCACTGGGGCGGCGCTGCTCGTCGACGGCGGCCGCGGCGCGGTGATGCAGGACGACACGCTCCCGGACTACCGGGCGCGAGAGGACGCGGAGTAAGCGCGCGCCGCGGCGGCGGATCGGGCGGGCCGCGCGGTCGACGGCGATCACCCCCTCTTATAATCGGCCGAGAGTAGCACCCAATATGAATCCGTCCGAGATCCGCGCCGCGGGGTGGCGCCGATGACCGACCTCGTCACGTTCGGCGAGACGATGCTCCGGCTGTCGCCGCCGCGCGGCGAGCGGCTGGAGACGACGCGCGAGTTCACCGTCCAGGCCGGCGGGGCGGAGAGCAACGTCGCGGTCGGGGCCGCGCGGCTCGGCGCCGACGCCCGCTGGCTCTCGAAGCTCCCCGACTCGCCGCTCGGCCGGCGGATCGCGACCGAACTGCGGAGCCACGGCGTCACTCCGAGCGTCGCGTGGGCCGACGCGGACGAGAGCCGCGTGGGGACCTACTACCTCGAACACGGCGGCGAGCCGCGGGGGACGAACGTGATCTACGACCGCGCCGACGCGGCGATCACGACCGTCGAGCCCGACGAGCTCCCCACCGACGCGGTCGCGGCGGCGGACTGGTTCCACACGACGGGGATCACGCCCGCGCTCTCCGAGGCGACGGCCGAGACGACGGCCGCGCTGTTGCGGACCGCCGGCGAGGCGGGGACGACGCGCTCGTTCGACCTGAACTACCGGGCGAAGCTCTGGGACCCGGAGACCGCGCGGGCGGCCTACGAGGACCTGTTCGAGGACGTCGACACGCTGTTCGTCCCGCGGCGGGACGCCCGGGAGGTGCTCGACCGCGAGGGGGGCGCCGTCGAGATAGCCCACGGGCTCGCCACGGAGTTCGACTTCGACACGGTGGTCGTCACCCGCGGGCTGGAGGGGGCGGTCGCGCTCCACGACGGCTCGGTGTACGAACAGGACGTGTACGAGGCGGAGACGTTCGACGCGATCGGCACCGGCGACGCGTTCGTCGCCGGCTTCGTCGCCGAGCGGCTGCGCGGCGGCGACCTCTCCGCGGCGCTCCGGTGGGGGTCGGCGACCGCGGCGCTGAAACGCACCACCGACGGCGACCTCGCGGTGACGACCCGGGCGGAGGTCCGCGGCGTCATCGACGGCGAGAGCGGGATCGACCGGTGAGCCGGGCGGCGCCGAGCGGAGACTGACGGACTCTCGGGGCGCTGCGCCGGCGCCCGGCGAGGGCGGGTCGGGCCCGGTTCCGGCGGTCAGAGGTCGACCGGGCCGCCGTCGGCGGCGCTCTCGGCGAGCGCGTCGATGACCGCCATGTTGGCGACCGCCTCCTCGCCGCCGGTCAGGGGGGCGCTCCCGTCGGCGACGCGCTCGGCGAAGTGCTCGACCTGGAGCCGGTACTGGTCGACGGCGGGGAACGTCTCGACGCCGTGCCGGCCGTCGATCTCGTACGTCAGTTCGACGGGCTCGTCGGTCGGCGCGTCGAACGCGCGCTCGACTTCGACCCAGCCGTTCGTCGCGTCGACGCGGTACCGCTGGACCAGCTGCGTGTCGAACCCGGACGCGACCCGCGCCGAGCGGCCGTCGTCGTACGAGAGCACCCCCGCGAGCTCCGTGTCGACCCCGGCGCCGCGGGTGTCGCCGGCGTGGGCGTAGGCGCGGTCGGGCTCGCCGAGTATCGTCCGCGCGATCGAGACGGGGTAACAGCCCACGTCCATCAGCGACCCGCCCGCGAGGTCGGCGTCGAGCCGCACGTCGTTCGGGCGGTCGTACAGCGGGAAGCGGAAGGTGGCCGTCACCGTGCGCACGTCGTCGAGGTCGTCCGCCGCGAGCGCGACGGCGCGCTCGGTGCGGGGGTGATAGCGGTACATGAACGCCTCCATCAGCGTGACGCCCCGCTCGTCGCAACGGGCGACCACGTCGCGCGCCTCGTCGGCGTCTGCGGCCAGCGGCTTCTCGCAGAGGACGTCCAGCCCGGCGTCGGCCGCGCGTTTCGTCCACTCGGCGTGGCTTCCGTTCGGGAGCGGGACGTAGACGGCGTCGAGCGCGTCGTCGTCGAGCAGGGCCCCGTAGGAGCCGTAGCTGCGGGGGATTCCGTTCTCGGTCGCGAACCGCTCCGCGCGGGCGGCGTCGCGGGACGCCACCGCGCCGACGGCGTGACCGCTGGCGGCGATCGCCGGGATCACCGCTTTACGGGCGATCGACGCGGTGCCGAGGACGCCGAATTCGAGGCTCGTCGAGCCGGCCGATGAATCGGACATGGCCGGGGCGACGCGCCCCCCGGGCAAGTCGGTTGGGGTCGGTGAGCGCGACGGCGGTCGGGTCCCAGGTCAATCGAGCCGGTCAGTCGCCTCGGCCCATCGCGTAGAACTCGTCGTTGGGGCGCATGTCGGCCACGGTCGCCATGCGGTTAGAGAGGTTGAAGAAGGCAGCCACAGCGGCCACGTCCCACACTTCCTCTTGTGAGAATCCGGCGTCGCGGAGTCGCTGGATATCTTCGGCGGCCACGCTCTCGGGGGAGTTCGTGAGTGTGACGGCGAAGTCCACCATCGCCATGTGGCGGTCCGAGATGTCCGCCTGTCGGTGGTTCGTCGCGAGCTGGTCGGCGAGTTTCGGTGCTCCGGCGTAGATACGACAGAGCGCCCCGTGACCGACCACGCAGTAGAGACAGTCGTTCGCGCCCGACACCGCCACCACGATCATCTCGACTTCCTCACGCGCGAGCGGCGTGTCTGTCACGAGCGCGTCGTAGTACGCGAAGAACGCGCGGAAGTGACTGGGCTTGTAAGCGAACGCCGAGAACACGTTGGGAGTGAATCCAGCGTCCTCGGTCTCCTCGTCAATCCTGTTGCGGAGGTCCTCCGGGAGGTCCTCGTACTCAGGCACTGGGAACCGTCGCATCGCGTCATCGTTCATGATCGCAGGGCCACGCTGAGACAACATAGCCGTTCCCCCTACCGATTCCGCGCCCGTCCGTCCGTCCGGAAGCGCGAACGCCTGCGCTCGTGGAACCTCCGGGAGGGCGCGACGTGACAGTTCCCGACGACACGCTTTTTGCTCACCGGTGACCCCCCGGCTGGGCGTTCTCGCGCCGTCGGCCTCGCTATCAGCCGCGCCTACGGCGGAACGCTCGCCGCCGACGACTGCCGAACCGACGAATCCCTCACCGTCGAGGCGACGAGTCATCGAGCGCGCTCGCTCGAAGAGCGTCGACCCGGCCCGAACGACTCCACGCAGGCGGCCTCGGTAGTCGGAGGTCCGCCGGCGGTGAATATTCACTACCGTGATAAACGGAACTCCGGCAGAGGTCACTCATACTCTGTCCGAAGCCGATTCCGTGCTCCGTCGCGCGTTTTGAAGTATCGCCGTTCGCCCTCCGCCGTTCGAACAGCCCAATCGTACGTCTCGCTATCAGGACGGTACCAGTGGTCAGCGTACACGTCGAACGCAGACGCGTCTCCGCCGTCCGAGTAGGTCTGTTCGTCGTCGGTATCGGAGGAGTCTTCGTTCGACCCTTCGGGGCTAGCGTCTGTCTCGGTCTCCGCCGCATCCTCGACGAGGAGCTCCTCCTCGACCAGATCCGTATCGACGATCATCCCCGGACCGTAGCCGTTGTCAAGCGCTGCTTCCGTGGCCGTCATCAGAATCTCTTGGATGTCTCGCACCGATTCGTCGTCGGAAGAGACCGGCTCGTAGGTCCCGTCGCTTTGCATCAGCCATCGACGGCGGTTGTCCGTTAGCGACGCCTCCAAGATGAACCGGAGCTGTTCGCGCAGTTGCGTGTCTTCGACCGGCGTGACCGCTTCCACTCGATAGTCGAGATTCCGGGTCATCCAATCGGCGGACCCGATGTACCACTCGGGGCTGCCCCCGTTCTCGAAATAGAATATCCGCGCGTGTTCGAGGAATCGACCGACGATCGAGTGGACGGTGATGTTCTCACTCAGTCCGTCGATACCGGGACGGAGTCGGCAGATGTCCCGGACGATCAAGTCGATCTCGACGCCGGCCATCGAGGCACGGTAGAGTTCCTCGACCATCGACGGGTCCTCGAGCCCGTTTACCTTGACCACCATCCGTGCCCGTCGACCGGCGCGAGCGTGCTCGGCCTCGCGTCTGACCATCTCCGTGAACCGCTCACGCATCGTGACGGGCGCGATCAGGAGCTTCCGGAAGCGATCGTCGATCGTCGGTCCGGTAAAGAAGTTGAACACTTTCGTGAGATCGAACCCGATGTCCCGGTCGGCCGTCAACAGCCCCAAGTCGGAGTACCCTTTCGCGGTCCCGGAATGGTAGTTTCCGGTCCCGATGTGCGAGTAGAGCTGAACGCCGTCGTCTTCCTGGCGCACGACGAGTGCCGTCTTCGTGTGCGTCTTCAGTCCCACAGTGCCGTACGCGACGTGGATCCCTTCCTCCTCGAGTTGCCGTACCCATTCGAGGTTGTTCTTCTCGTCGAAGCGAGCCTTGAGTTCGACCATCACCGCGACCTGCTTCCCGTTGTCGGCGGCGTTGATGAGACTCTGAATGACCTTCGAGTCGCTCGCCGTTCGATAGATTGCCGCCTTCACCGCCAACACGTCGGGGTCGGTCGCCGCCGCGTTGAGGAACCGCTGAACGGTACCCTCGAACGAGTGATACGGATGATGCGCCAGGATGTCGCCGTTCTTGATCTCGTCGAATATCCGCGCCGTCTCGTCGCTGGCCTCGCTCGTCACCGAACCCAGTCGCGGATGCGGCTTGGGTGACCACGCCGGGAGTTTGAGGTCGGGCCGGTCGTGGTCGATGAGTTCGAAGAAGTCCTCGAAGTCGATCGGCCCCTCGCGGTGGAACACCTCCCGGTCGGCGACCTCGAGTTGATCTTTGAGAATCGCCAGCGACTCGTCGGGCATGTCGGCGTCGACCTCCAGCCGGACCACCGTCGCGAAGCGTCGCTGTTCGATAACGTCCTCGACCATATCGACGAGGTCTTCGGCGACCTCTTCGTTCCGCCGCACCTCTGCGTTCCTCGTCACCTTGAACTTCGAGACGTCACGGATGTCGAGGTCCGGAAGTAGCAGATCGAGATTCCGTTCGATGAGGTCCTCGATGAGAACGTACCGGTCTGCCTCACCGGGGACGGTGATGAAGCGGGGTTGGTTCGGCGGAATCTTGATCCGAGTGAACGTCGGCTCGTCGCTCCCGGTCGACGAGAGAACGGCGAGCGAAAGCGAGAGGTTGGAGATGAACGGGAACGGGTGAGCGGGGTCGAACGCGAGCGGCGTCAGCGTCGGTAGGATGGACTCCTCGAAGTGCGTCCGTAGCTGTGCTTGATTCTCGTCGGAGAGTTCGGCAGGGGTACAGATCTCGATCCCGTTGTCAGCGAGCGTCGGCTTGAGAACGGACTGCCAGTACGCTGACTGTTGTGTGAACAGTGGTCGCGCGGCGTCGAGCACCTCGACCCACTGCTCTTTCGGTGTGCGTCCGTCGGGCGTCGTCTTCGTCACGCCGGCGTCGATCTGCTGTTTGAGTCCGCCGACGCGCTTCATGAAAAACTCGTCAGTGTTCTTCGTGAAGAACGCGAGAAACCGGAGCCGTTCGAGCGGCGGATTCCGATCGTCCATTCCCTCTCGGAGAACTCGCTTTTGGAACGCCAACTCGGAGAGTTCTCTGTTGAGGTAGTACTCCGAGTCCGTGAGGTCTCTCTCGGTCACGGCATCACCCGCGCGGAGAGCGTCGATACCGCGGAGCGACTCCGGAACGTGTGAGATGTGAGCTGCCGTGCCGCCGCTGACACGGTGACGGCGGCTCCATCTGGACGAGTGAGCGGCGCTCGGTCGGTGAATCCACCTGAGCGTGGACGGTTACGCCTCAACATCGAACTAGAGAGACGAAACCTCGACGGAAGAGGTTGACGCTGACTGGGACCGTTCGCCGCCGGACAGTGCGCCGTCCGGGAGCCATGTGTCGTCGCGGCCGGTCCACTCTTTGGTCGGGAGTCGGCGGTGGCTCTCCGAGGGCACCACAATTTCAGTCGCGTCCGAAACGATCCCGTACTTCCGGATTGCCACCTTGGGTTCATCGAGATCGTGGCCGCGCAAGTGAGTCTCCGCCTGCGAGGACAGTTTCTGTTTCGAGTACTCGTTTCGTCGGCCTCCAAGCGCGCGGACAGCGTCACAGATCGGACACCGAAGGACCACGGCCGGTTTCATAGCCAATCGGTGAACTGCTAGCTATAAGAATCCCTATTAATAGGTCTATATATCAATATGATATATGTAACAATAAGCGATCTAGCTCTCGGTCGAGGCCCAACGTTCGAAACGATCCTCGTGTGAACCGCTGTGCGTGCGTGATAGTGCTACGGACGATATTCGCCTTGGTAGCCTCGTTGGAGGACCCATGTCTTGATAGCTAATGCTGGCGGAGCTCCGACGCGTCGGCGATCGTCTGAAACTGCGTCGGATCTCGGAGGAACCCCCGTCCTGCGTCGGCGATCGCCGACCGATCGATGTACTCGATGCCGTCGCCATACACCGCCAGGACCGGCTCGTCTCGGAAGTCGCCGATCGGGCGAGACGTGGTACACTCCACTGCGACGTACGTGTCTCCCGGCAGCGTCGGCGCGTCAGCGTACGCTCCCGGGAGGTCGTCTTGGTGAACGGCCGCCAGCATGTGACCGGGGAGGACCCCCACCGCGGTTCGATAGCCGAACGCCGGCTGGGAGAGCATTCCGGCCAGCAGGTACGTGAGGTCCTCACAGTCACCACGGCCGTCGACTAGGGTCTCCTCGACGGTTCGAATGTAGTCCGGCAGTCCCGTCGATTCCGCGTCGGTCACGTACTCGAGCGAGTGGACGAGTCCGATCGCTCCTTCAAACCGAACCGACTCGGGGAGCGACCGGTGAGCGCGGTCATCCGTCACGCTCGCGTCCGCGAGCAGGTCCGTGAGCCGCTCGGCGTGACCGCTCGCCTTCGCCGCCTCGAAGCCGCTCAGGTATCCGTGCGTCTCGTCGACCGCCTGTCTGTACGCGGACCGCTCGAGTCGAAACTCCAGACGCCACTCTCGCCCCGCCCGGTCCGTCCACTCGTACGTCATCGCGTAGCCGTCCGCAGTCCGTTCTCGGGAGGCCGCACCGCCCTCGTCGACGGGTGCTGGCCGCGTCGGTTCGGCAGAGAAGAGAGACGACGCCACGGACCGCAGATCGGACGGGTCGACCACAGAGGAGACGACGGCCCCGAACGCGACTCGATCCAGCGCGGAGCCAAGGAGTTCCCGTCGTTTCAGACCCACCGAGGGATCACCTCAACCTCACCCGTTACCGGGGAAGGCACCTGGGTACTCGTCGGCCGGGGCGGTGGACCTGTCCCGGGCGAACTGCGTCGAACCCCTCGCCCTTCTCTCCGGCCGCGCTCGGGGTGTGTTCGGGCGGTTATCGGAAGCATTCCGGCTCGATGACGGAGTCGAGATCAACCGTCACCCACGCCGACATCCGCTCGTCGTCAGTCGCGTCAGCCGGGAACACCGTGACCCGGTCGGGGCCCGACGAGCGCCTGTCGACCTGATGAACCAGATCTGTGTACGGGGGGGTCGTCGATTTCGGTCCGGTCGTCTCGGGGGTCGTCGGCGTCCGATTAGTGTCCGTTGTCATCCGTTACTCGGTCGGGGCATTCGGCGGCCGGTGCTTGAACCCTTATAATAGGTGACCGAACGCGTCGGCATCTGACCAGTGGACTATATACTCGTCGTGACCGGTCCGCTACGCTCGGTCTCGCTCGGCGAAGACGACCTCATTCTGAGTGTTAACTACGACTGCCTTCGGTCAAAGTAACACGCCGATGTCGCGGTCTCGGACGTGGTCCGGAACGGTGTCCTTGAGCCACCCGCGAACGCGCTCGGGAGGGCGGTCGAGCGCGCGACCGACGCGGGCCCGTCCGGCGTCCGGTGTTCGGCAGCGTACCCGCGAACACGGCGGTAATCGAGAACCTTCTCCCACGGGTCTGGATACACGCGATCGCCGTGAGTTCGAGCAGGAACTTTTGCCGTGGGGTCCAGAGAAATTAATACACATCAACAATTTTGACTCTCTCCGTCCAATTTTCTGCGCTGATACTCATGCCAATAAGTACATAAGGCAGTTAGATGAATGGGTGTACAACCAGCAACCGATCCGAACGAAGACAGAGACAGACAGGCGTCGGCGGCGGCGCTTACGTCTCCGAGATCTCGTTCGTCGGTGGCCGCTGGGTTCAAACAATGAAACCAAGCAACCAATCCAACGCGGACGACAGGGCAGTGAGTCCCGTTATCGGTGTCATCCTCATGGTCGCAATCACTGTCATCCTGGCGGCCGTTATCGGGACGTTCGTGCTCGGACTCGGCGATCAGTTAGGAGATACCGCTCCGCAGGCGAGTTTCGATGTGGATAGTGCCGGCGATAATGCTGCCGGCGATACTACACTCAACATTACCAAAACTGGAGGACAGGATATTCCGACCAGTGATCTCGTTTTGTCGATTGACGGGGTAAGGTATGATAATGCCACGGTCAGTGGTAGCGGCGACTGGCAAACTGGTGAGACAAGGACCTACACTGAAGACAGCTCAGGCGACTTCCCGTCCGGAGAAGCTACGGTTCAGATTGTTCACGACCCGAGTGGGAACGTGATCTTCGAAGCAACAGCCGACTTCAGTACGTAACCGGGCTGTTAGTCCCTCGATCGGCTTTCTATTATTGTTCGATACCGCAATCCGAGTACATCGGTGTTGAACTTCTGGATCGTGAATACATCCGCGTCGGACCCCACGGGGTCGCGTCAAGAACCCACTTCCGCGAGGTTTCACGCTCGCACCAAGAGTTCGAGTAGCGTCTGCAGTTCACCGTTCTCGGGGAAGGGCACCAGGTACGAGCGCTCCCCCCGCAGATCCGCACCCACGAGTCGTACTCGAGACACCGGTGAGCAGGTCCTTGTCGTCGCCGTGAACTCGACCGAACCGCGACAGGAGGTGCGACCCGCACTTCCGACGGACCCCGGACTCGTCCGACTCGATCCGGAGGTCCATCATCCGGAGATCGCCCCGACGTTGGTCGGGTCGATCGGCCGACGCGAAGGGGTCGCGATCGGTGCCGCATTCAACCCGATCTTAGGACCGGGTTTCGAAGAAGACTATTCGTCTGCTTCCGTGGCTTAGCAAGTCGCTGCGGCGGAATTGGCAGTGGTCGTGAAGCGGTTCGTGAGGAAGCGGGCGCGACGGGATTTGAACCCGCGGCATCTTGGTCCGGAACCAAGTGCTCTGTCCGCTGAGCTACGCGCCCTCACGAGGCGATACCCGCGGAGCGCGTTTAACCCTTCTGACTCGGATCCTCGGCCGCCGGTCGCGGATCAGTCTGCCACTCGAAGGCGCCGGCGTCGACCGCCGCGTCAGTACCGCCGTCGGTCCGGGCGCGGTCAGTCGCGTCGCTCTCGGCGTCGACGTCTCGGTGCCGCTCCCGCCAAGTATGTTCGACCATGTCCGCGCCGCCGTCAGAGAGGTGTGGGCCTCGCAGCGGCGACGTCTCACGATCCGCGAGGCTTCGTCGGACACCAACGGTGGTACGCGGCCGGGATCCATCGGCTGCGCGATAGTCAATTATCAATTCTGATTCCGACGGCGCGCAGTTTTATGCTATCGTAGTCGTACTATCTAGCAGAACTGACTGTGACCCTCCGGCCATCCGACACGTCGACGCCGGGCCGCGGCGCCGACGAGGGCGACGCTTCGAACACCGACGACCGATCGGCGGTCGACGCCCCCCGCACGGACACCGCATCGGCGTCGGCCGGCGCGGACGCGACGCCCGCCGAGAGCCGGTCCCGGGTCACCGAGGCGGACCGGTTCCTGCTGGCCGTGGCCGTCGACGGCGAAGTCCTGTTCGCGGGGCCGTCGGCGCCGGACGTCGTCGGCGTGGACCGCGGCGAACTCGTGGGCAGCGACCTCCTCGACCGCGTCCACCCGAGCGACCGCGAGCCGGTCGCCGACGCGCTGTCCGCGGTGGCGACGAGCCGGACGGTCACCCACCGCATCCGCCGCGCGAGCGGCGGGTACGCGTGGGTCGAGTCCGTCGTCGACGAGGAGCTCGCCCCGCAGTTCGCCGGGCGGATCGTCACGGTCCGGCGCGTCGACGTCGACCGCACCTTCCCGGAGCGCTACCGCGCCTTCCTGGAGTACGGCAGCGACCTCGTCACAGTCGTCGACGGAGACGGGGTCGTCGTCTACGAGAGCCCCTCCGTCGCGGAGGTGCTCGGCCACGAGCAGGGGTCGACCGTCGGGCGCTCGCCGCTCGGCTACGTCCATCCGGACGATCGCGAGCGCGTGACGGAGCGGTTCTATCGCGCGCTCGGCGAGCCGGACGCGTCCCCGACGCTGGAGTACCGCTACCGCACCGCCGACGGCGACTGGGTCTGGCTGGAGTCGCGGACCCGCTCGCTGCCGGCCGACAGCCCAGTGGGCGAACTGCTCATCAACTCCCGGGACGTGAGCGCCCGGAAGGCGCGCGAGCGGCGGCTCACAGACCGGAACGAGCGGCTCGACCGCTTCGCGAGCATCGTCTCGCACGACCTGCGGAACCCGCTGTCGGTGATCCGGGGGTCGATCGAGATGGCGCGGCTGCGCGGCGAGACGGAGCCCCTCGAACGCGGCGAGCGCGCCGTCGACCGGATCGACCAGCTCGTCTCGGAGCTGCTCACCCTCGCGCGACAGGGGACCGGCATGGACCAACCGACGGAGTTCGCGCTCGCGAGCGTCGCCCGCGACGCCTGGGAGACCGCCACCGAGGGCGAGGAGAACGCGGAGTTGGTCGTCGCCCGCGACGCCCGGGTGTACGGCGACCGCGGTCGGGTGCGACAGGCCTTAGAGAACCTGTTCCGCAACGCGACCGAACACGCGAATCCGGACGCAAACGAGTCTGAGGCACCCGAATCGGGGGAAGACGTGCCCGAGTCCGGCGGCGACGCAGACGACCTCACCGTCCTCGTCACCGCCACCGACGAGGGGTTCCTCGTCGCCGACGACGGGACCGGCATCGACCCCGACGACCGGGAGTCCGTGTTCGACTCCGGGTACACGACGCGAGCGGACGGGACGGGCTACGGGCTCGACATCGTCCGCGAGGTGGTCGAGTCGCACGGGTGGCGCGTCGACCTTCGGACGACCGCGGACGGCCCCGTCGGCCTCGCCGACGGCCGTCGGCTCCGGCCGCCGGACGGCGCCTGCTTCGAGGTGTGCGCGCCCGACCCCGCCGACGCCGACCCGGGCGAGCCCTGGATCGAGGCGTGAGCGAGGCGGCGCGCCGCCGCCCCGGTCGACCCGGCGCGTTTATTCCCCGCGGGCCGCAAACTGACCCGTGAGCGCCGCCGACGTCACGATCCGAGGCGCCGAGTCCGCCGACCTCCTCGCGGTGGTCCGGATCGAGCGGGCCTGCTTCTCGGACCCGTGGCCGCACGACGCCTTCGAGCGGCTGCTCGACGAGCCGGCGTTCCTCGTGGCGGAGCGGGCGGGCGCGGTCGTCGGGTTCGTCGTCGCCGACCGGACCCCGAACCACGGCCGCGACATCGGCCACGTCAAGGACCTCGCCGTTCACCCCGACGCCCGCGGCGAGGGGGTCGGCCGAACCCTCCTCCGGTCGGCGCTGGCCCGCCTCCGTGCGACCGGCGTGGCCGTCGTCCGGCTCGAAGTGCGCGAGGGGAACGACCCGGCGCGGTCGCTGTACGCCGACGAGGGGTTCGAGCCGATCCGCCGGGTCGGCGGCTACTACCGCGACGGCGAGGACGCGCTCGTGCTCGTCGTCGACCTCGCGGCGTGGGCCGAGGGCGATGAAAGCGGCGGACGGGGCGAGCCGCGTTGACACGCCACGGGTGGTTCCGGTTCGCACGCATATCGGTCCGCCGCGCGGGGTTTGACAAGGCTTAGTGTGCGGGAGGCCGACCTGAGCGGTATGAGTTCGGTTCCCGAGCGGTCCGAGATCGACACCGAGTACAAGTGGGACCTCGACGGCATCTACCCCGACGACGAGACGTGGGAGTCGGCCTACGAGACAGTCGCCGACCGGGTCGACGAGCTGGCCGCCTACGAGGGGCGGGCGGTCGAGGACGCCGCCACCCTCCTCGAACTGCTCGAACTGCGCGAGGAGATATTCCGTGAGCTCCAGCAGGTGATGACCTACGCCCGCCTGCGCAGCGCCGAGGACACGCGGAACCAGGAGTACCAAGCCATGTCCGCGCGGGCGTCGTCGCTCGGCTCCGAGGCGTCGAGCGCGGTCTCGTACCTCGAACCGGAGATCCAATCGCTCACGGAGTCGGACGTCGAGGCCTTCGTCGACGACGAGCCCGCCCTCGCCGAGTACGAGCACTACCTCGACGACGTCCTGCGAAAGAAGCCGCACACGCGGTCGAGCGAGGTCGAGGAGGTGCTGGCGGACCTCTCGGAGGTCACCGACGCGCCGAGCGAGATCTACTCGATGCTGACGAACGCCGACATGACCTACGGCGTCGTCGAGGACCCGGACGGCGAGGAGGTCGAGATCACGCAGGCGAACTTCACGAAGCTCCAGACGAACCCGGACCGCGAGTTCCGCGAGCGCGTCCACGAGACGTTCTACGACGAGTGGGCCGACGTGCGCAACACGGTCGGCACCTCCTTGGAGAAGGCCGTCCGCGAGCACGTCACGAGCGCCGAGATCCGCGACTACGACTCCGCGCGGGCCGCCGCCCTCGACGACTCGAACGTCCCGGTCGAGGTGTACGACACCCTCGTCGACACCGTCGACGACAACCTCGACGTGCTCCACCGCCACGCGGAGCTGAAGGCGGCGGCGCTCGGCGTCGACCAGCTCCAGAGCCACGACCTCTACATGTCGCTGACTGGCGACCAGGGGCCGGACGTGGAGTACGAGCAGGCCCGCGAGTGGGTGATCGAGGCGGTCGCGCCGCTCGGCGACGCCTACCAGGAGCGGCTGGCCGAGGGACTCGACTCGCGGTGGGTCGACGTGTACGAGAACCGCGGGAAGCGCTCGGGCGCGTTCTCCTCGGGCACCTACGACACCCAGCCGTACATCATGATGAACTACCAGGACGACATCGCGTCGATGTACACGCTGGCCCACGAGCTCGGGCACTCGATGCACTCGGAGCTGGCGGGCGACGCCCAGCCGTGGCACGACGCGAGCTACGAGATCTTCGTCGCGGAGATCGCCTCCACGGTCAACGAGACGCTGCTCACCCACCACCTGCTCGACACCGTCGAGGACGACGAACTCCGCACCCACGTCCTCGACGAGTACCTCGAACGCTTCCGCTCAACCCTCTTCCGCCAGACGATGTTCGCGACGTTCGAACAGCGGATCCACGAGCGCGTGGAGGCCGGCGACGCGCTCACGCCCGACGCCTTCGACGAGATGTACGGCGACCTGAAGAGCGACTACTACGCGCCCGCCGAGCTGACCGGCGGCATCGAGCGCGAGTGGCAGCGCATCCCGCACTTCTACTACGACTTCTACGTCTACCAGTACGCGACCGGCATCTCCGCCGCGGCCGCCATCGTCGAGCGCGTCCTCGACGAGGGCGAGTCCGCCGCGGCCGACTACCGCGAGATGCTGAAGGCGGGCGGCTCCGAGTACCCGCTCGACGTGGTCGAACTCGCCGGCATCGACATGGCCTCGCCCGACCCGGTCGAGTCCGCGGTCGGCGTCTACGACGACTACCTCGACGAGATCGCGGCGCTGCTCGACCTCGAATAGTCGGCTCGGCGCGATCTGACGGGCGTTCCATTTTATAAATAAAAATGCGGTGGCGCGCCGGTGAGCGGCCGCCACCGGCGGCCGCGAACCGCCCGCGAGGGAGTCGGGCGCACCGAGGGCGACCGCGGGGAGCCCGACGGACGCGCCCAACGAGGCTGGGGAGGCGTGAGGCTGCGGTTGCGGTGCGGGGTGGGACTCAAAGGGGCAGTCGCGAGGGCGAAGCACGGCGACGTAAGCACTGGAACGAGGGAGCGAAGCGACCGAGTGAAGCGCGTGGTTCGAAACGGCGAAGCCGTTTCGTCATCGCCGGAAATCTCCGATTTCCGGCTAGCAGTCAGAATGCTCCGCGTTCTGACGACATCACGAGACGCCGGAGGCGTCTCGAACGACAGCGAGCCGCGCGAGCCCTCGCGGCTGGGGCTTTGCCGGTGTTCACCGCTAGTCTCCGGTCGAGTGTTTATAAACCACCAACTGAGCGGATAGCGGGACCCGTTCCCGATACGGCGTCGACCGCTTATGAATACTCTCCGTCCCGGCACCGATTTACCGCTTCCCCGCAAGACGAGTACTCATGGACGAACGCGTACGCGAGCACGCCGCGGTGCTCGTCGACTGGAGCGCGCGGGTGGAGGCCGGCGACGACGTCGTCGTCAGCGTCGCGGAGGACGCCCACGAGCTGGGCGTGGCGGTCGCCGAATCCCTCGGCGAGCACGGGGCGAACGTCACGACGCTGTACGGGTCGAGCGAGGTCTCGCGCGCCTACCTCAAGGGCGTCGAGGCCGGGACCGACGGCGACGTCGAGGCCGACGACTTCGAGTCGGACCCCGCCGTCGACCGCGCGATCTTCGAGGCGGCCGACGCCTACCTCCGTATCGGGGGCGGACGCAACACCACCGCGTCGGCGGACGTGGGCCGGTCGACCCGGCAGGCGTACGCGACGGCGCGCAAGGGCGTCCGCGAGGCGCGGATGGACACCGACTGGGTGTCGACGGTCCACCCCACCCGCTCCCTCGCCCAGCAGGCGGGGATGGCCTACGAGGAGTACCGCGACTTCGTCTACGACGCCGTCCTCCGCGACTGGGAGTCGCTCGCCGAGGAGATGGCGCAGATGAAAGACGTGCTCGACGCGGGCGACGAGGTCCGGATCGTCACCGAGCGCGACGGCGCGCCCGACACCGACGTGCGGATGTCGATCGCGGGCCGCACCGCGGTCAACTCCGCGGCCTCCGTCGCGTACGACTCCCACAACCTCCCGAGTGGCGAGGTGTTCACGGCGCCGTACGACACGGAAGGCGAGGTCTTCTTCGACGTGCCGATGACCATCGACGCGACGCGCGTCCGGAACGTCCGCCTCGCGTTCGAGGGCGGCGAGGTCGTCGACTTCTCGGCCGAGGCGGGCGAGGACGCGCTCGCGGACATCCTCGACACCGACCCGGGCGCCCGGCGGCTGGGCGAGCTGGGCATCGGGATGAACCGCGGCATCGACCGGTTCACCGACTCGATCCTCTTCGACGAGAAGATGGGCGACACCGTCCACCTCGCGGTCGGCCGCGCCTACGACGCCTGCCTCCCCGAAGACGAGTCCGGGAACGACAGCGCGGTCCACGTCGACATGATCACCGACGTGAGCGCCGACTCGCGCATGGAGGTCGACGGCGAGGTCGTCCAGCGGAACGGGACGTTCCGGTGGGAAGGCGGGTTCGAGGAGTAGGCCGGAAGGACGGTCGCTCCGTGAGAGGCCGCCGGCGCCGTCGAAATCCGCAACTAGTGGCACGTTCCCATAGGCGCGCTGAATGTAGAGCGCGTATTTCCGGCCCTCAGTTGGCGTGTGACCGGACAGTGATGGGCGATATTAGAACTGATACGTGGATCGGAATGTATACCACCGTGACAGACCGCCGTGCTGATATGAGTGGCAGTCAGGTCGCCTGCGCCGAAGTGAGCGATGGACGGTAGCCGTGACCGCGGCGTCACTACCGTCGTTGCCACGATTCTCATGGTTGCGATCGTGGTGATAATCGCTGCGACTATCGGCGTCGCCGTTCTTGACTTCGAGAGCGGGCTCTCCGAACCGCAAGAGCTGCGCGGGTTCAGCGACGCCGAGGTAACGCTCGGTCCCGAACACCGAGCGTGGGGCGGGTGGAACGATGGGAACAGTACCCCACCTCGCGGAGACATTGACGTCGTTCGAGTGCCCTACGTCTCGGGGCCGACCTTCCAGGGCGACGAGATCGGTTCGATACTGGTTCGCTGGGAGGGCAGCGACGGCGAGGGCGGTCAGGTCCGGTTCCTGAACCCGAACCGCTTCGACGCAGACACCAATCAGACGTTTCACGACGACGACGTCGGCGAGTTCTGTACCGGCGATTTCGCCGTCGGTGAAACGCTGACGATCCGGATGGCACACAACCGGTATCAAGCGGGGGGAACCGGGACCGATGTGGAAGATATTGGTGAGCAGTACGTCGAGTCGAACCAGAACGACATCGCTCGCGGCGGCGACGAGCCCTTCTTCCGGGTCGAAAACAGGTATCCGGTCTATTTCAGCGGTGACCGCCCGATGGAGCCGGGAGACTCGGTCGAGATCCTCTTCATCGGCGTCAACGACGAACAGCCCATCGCCAAAACGACCGCAGTCGCAACCGCGGCGACTGGCGAACCCACGGAGCGGGACAAGCCGGCGTGTCCCTGAAACTCGTCGACCGTCGCGGAACCGCGCACATATTGCCACGGGGTCGACACTGGCCCTGAGGTGATGTCTGCCCCATGATATACGACGCGGCTTCCCGGCTCGCAGGCGGTGTATTCGCTGGTCCACGACGCTACTTGTCCTCTTGTTCGGAAGATCCAGATTTCGCGGTCGAACAGGGTATCGGACGATACAGAGGGCACGCTCTATCGGTTGAGACAGCGGTCAAACAAAGATATCGCAGCCCTCGTGCTGACTGTATCCCTTGTATCTCGCACGCAGATCGTGGCAGTCCGAAAGCGTAGTAACGGAGCCACCCAGTCGGAGGCAGGCGGACCGCGGTTACGCCGTCGCCGCCTCGATGGCGGCCTCCAGGTCGGCGACGATGTCGGCCGGGTCCTCGATGCCGACCGACAGGCGCACCATGTCGGCGGTGACGCCGGCGGCCTCCTGTTCTTCCTCGGTCAGCTGCTGGTGAGTCGTCGACGCCGGGTGGATGAGGAGCGTCTTCGCGTCGCCGACGTTCGCGACCAGCGAGGCGAGGTCCGCCTCCTCGACGGTCGCGCGCGCCGCCTCGTAGCCGGCCTCCAGGCCGAAGGTGAGCATGCCGCCGTACCCCCCGTCGAGGTACTCCGTCGCCTCCTCGTGGGTCTCGTGGTCCTCCAGGCCGGGGTAGTTCACCCACGCGACGTCGCCGTGGTCCGCGAGGTACTCGGCGACGATCCCGGCGTTCTCGCAGTGACGGTCCATCCGCAGCGGGAGCGACTCGGTCTGCTGGAGCGTGTTCCAGGCGTCGAACGGCGACTGCTGGTCGCCCAGGTCGCGCAGGCCGCGGGTGATCGCGGCGAAGGTGAAGGCGGCGTCACCGAACCGCTCGGCGAAGTTGATCCCGTGGTACGCGGGGTTGTCCTGCGCGATCTCCGGGTACTTCTCGGCGTGATCGGCCCACGGGAACGAGCCGCCGTCGACGACGACCCCGCCCACGGTGGTGCCGTTGCCGGTGAGCCACTTCGTCGTCGACTCCCAGACGAGGTCGGCGCCGTAATCGAGCGGCCGGCAGAGGTACGGCGTCGCGAACGTGTTGTCGACGAACAGCGGGGCGCCGTGCTCGTGGGCGATGTCCGCGATCCGCTGGATGTCCGGGGTGACGAGGGCGGGGTTGCCGATCGTTTCGAGGTGGACGTAGGCGGTGTCCTCGTCGATGGCCTCGGCGTACCCCTCGTAGTCGAGCGGGTCGACGAACCGCGTCGAGACGCCGCGGCGCTCGACCGAGTGGGTGAGGTAGGTGTACGTGCCGCCGTACAGCGCCGACGAGGAGACGATGTTGTCGCCCGCCGAGGCGAGCAGGAACGTCGTCACGTCCAGCGCGGCCATGCCCGAGGCGGTCGCGACCGCGCCGACGCCGCCCTCCAGCGAGGCGATCCGTTCTTCGAGGGCGGCGTTGGTCGGGTTCATCAGCCGGGAGTAGACGTTGCCGGCCTCTTCGAGGGCGAAGAGGTCCGCCGCGTGGTCGGCGTCGTCGAACTGGTAGGCGGTCGTCTGGTAGATGGGCGTCGCGCGGGCGCCGGTCGCCGGGTCCGGGTCCTCGCCGGCGTGGACGCTTCGCGTGCTGAATTTGGGGCCGTCTGTCTCCTCGTCGGATGGCATGCTATCAGGTTCGGCCGCCGCCCAATTAAAGCCGGCCGGCCCGTGCCGACCTTTCCGGTATCTCGGAGTCCGACGCCGCGGGGGAGAATCGACGGGCGCGACGCGGATCGGGCGCGGGCTCGTGCGAACCGTTAACAGCGTCCGGCTGTAACTCCGGGTATGGGAACACAAGGTCCGCGCGGCGAGTCCCCCGAGCTGGAGGATCTGCTGGCGGAGGTCCCGGACGGGGTCTGGCAGTACCTCGCGCTCGGCGTCGCCCTCCTCGTCGGGGTCGCCCTCCTCGGGCAGAGCCTCGTCTTCGGCGTCGCGGCGCTCGCGGTGCTTCTGGCGGCCGTCACGGTCGTCAGCGCCGTCGAGATCGTCGACGCCTACGACAAGGAGGCGCTCACCGTCTTCGGCGAGTACCGCAAGCTGCTGGACCCGGGCGTTCACATCATCCCGCCGTTCGTCTCGCGGACGTACGCGTTCGACATGCGGACGCAGACGATCGACGTGCCGAGCCAGTCGGCGATCACGCGCGACAACTCGCCGGTGACCGCCGACGCCGTCGTTTACATCAAGGTGATGGACGCGAAGAAGGCGTTCTTAGAGGTCGACGACTACAAGAACGCCGTCTCGAACCTCGCGCAGACCACGCTCCGCGCCGTCATCGGCGACATGGAGCTCGACGACACGCTCTCGCAGCGGGAGCTCATCAACGACCGGATCAACGAGGAGCTGGACGAGCCCACCGACGAGTGGGGGATCCGCGTCGAGGCCGTTGAGGTCCGCGAGGTGAGCCCGTCACAGGAGGTCCAGCGCGCGATGGAGCAACAGACCGGCGCCGAGCGCCGCCGGCGCGCGATGATCCTCGAAGCGCAGGGGGAACGCCGCTCCGCCGTCGAGCAGGCGGAGGGTGACAAGCAGTCGAACATCATCCGCGCACAGGGGGAGAAGCAGTCCCAGATCCTCGAAGCGCAGGGGGACGCCATCTCGACCGTGCTGCGGGCGCGGTCCGCCGAGTCGATGGGCGAGCGCGCCATCATCGAGCGCGGCATGGAGACGCTCGAAGAGATCGGTAAGGGCGAGTCCACCACCTTCGTCCTCCCGCAGGAGCTGACGAGTCTGGTCGGCCGCTACGGCAAGGCCCTCTCCGGCTCCGACGTCCAGGAGATGGAGGGGCTCGAAAGCAAGGAGTTCGACGCGGAGACGGAGCAGATGCTCGGCTTGGAGGACATCGAGTCCGCGTTGGAGGAGCTCGACAGCTACTCCGACGAGAACCTCTCGGCGAGCCGCGACGGCGAGGAGATCCCGGACGCCGAGGTGGAGGAGTTCGAGGTCGACGAGGCCGACATCGACCTCGAAACGGAGAGCGAGCGGCCGAGCGATTAGGCCGGGAGCGGGGTCGCGGCCGCGCGACGGGGCGCGTTCTCAGGGCCGCCAGCGCTCGGGGTCGACCGCCCAGAGCAGGCCGACGGCGACCGCACCGCCGAGGCCGCCGGTGGCCAGCGAGACGGGGTCAGAGGCCCCGGCCGCGAGCGCCGCGAGCAGCAGGACCGCGCCGGCGAGGAGCGCGGCCGTGTCCTCGGTCGTCGTCGCGCGGATCACCGGTGCCACGGCGCCCCCGGCGACGACGCCGGTCGCGACGGTGCCGGGTGCCCCGGCGACGGCGGCAGCGAGCGCGGCGGGATCGGCCAGCACCGGGAGGATCGCCGCGGGCGCGGCGGCGACGCCGGCGACGAGCGCGAACGCGGCGACGCCGCCGAGCGCCGGCGCGAGGAGGGCCGCGCGCGCCGACAGGTCGGCGCTCGCGAGCGCGGCCGCGCCGCCGATCAGGAGCACCGCTCCGACCGCGAGGAGCGGCGGCGTGGCGAGGAACGAGTACGGGGTGGGAGCGATGAGCGACACGGAGTCGGTCGCCGATTCGGGCGGGACCGTGGGCGCGAGAGAGACCGTCGCCGCGAACACGGCCAGCGACGCGACGAGGAGGGCCGAGCCGAGGAGCCGACTGCGGAGTGACATGGTCGGGGAGAGACGTTCCGGCCACAAAACGATCGCGGGACGGAGGCGCGGTCGGTGGGGAAGGCGAGGCGATCCCGACCGTCAGATCGTGATCCCGGCGCGGCCGTCCCCGATGACGACGATCGCCCGCTCCGGCGGGCCGCGCTCGTCCGAGAGCCGCAACAGGAGCGTCTTGACCACCGGGTCGTCGGTCTCGACCTCGCCGCGGACCCCGCTCTGGTCGACCGCGATCCGGAGCGAGTGGTCGCCCGTCCGGCTGATCCCGCCGAGCCGGAGCTTGACCTCGGGCGCCGTGAGCCGCTGGGCGATCACCAGCACCGCGTCGCCGCCGTCGTCGACGAAGTCGGTGCGCTCGACGAACTCGCGGGACTCGGTCGCGTCGGGCGTGAGCGCGCCGCGGGCCGCGGCGACGGAGCGGAAGGAGGCCGCGTGCGTCACCAGCTCCTCGGGGCGGTCGAGGACGCTCCGGCCGTCGACCAACGGGTTCCCGTCGATGAACCGGCTCCGCACGCCGAGGTCGCGGGGGGTGGAGGCGGCGACGTCGTGGAGGCGGTCGACGCACCCGGCGGTGGCGACGGCGAACGTTCCGGCGACCACCGCGCGACGGTACACGATCGCGAGTGTGACACACCAGGGTAAAAACCCCGCCGTCGTAGTGACGCGGACTGAGAATCGGAGCGGCGGTCCGCGGTCGGCGGGCCGCGACCCGCTATTCGTCCATCGCGGGCGCCGGGACGCCCTCGTCGCCCGCGTCGATTTCGAAGGCGCGCCGCAGCTCCGCGATCCGGTCGCGGATGTCCGCCGCCAGCTCGAACTCCAGGTTGCTCGCGGCCTCGTCCATGCGGTCTTCGAGCGCCTCGATCTGCGCTCTCGCCTCGTCTTCGCTCTCCACGTCGCCGACGCTGACGTTCGAGGTGTCCGTCTTCGAGCCGGGGAGGTTCGTCTCGCTGACCGGCTTGTCGATGGTGGTCGCCTCGTAGCCGTGTTCCTCGTTGTACTCCAGTTGGATCTCGCGGCGGCGCTGGGTCTCGTCGATCGCTTCCTCCATCGAGTCGGTGGTCTCGTCGGCGTAGAGGACGACCTCGCCGTTGACGTTGCGGGCGGCCCGTCCCATCGTCTGGACGAGGGTGGTGGTGGAGCGCAGGAACCCCTCCTGGTCGGCGTCGAGGATGGCGACGAGGCTCACCTCCGGGATGTCGAGCCCCTCGCGCAGCAGGTTGATCCCGACGAGCACGTCGATGTTGCCGAGCCGGAGGTCGCGGATGATCTCGTGGCGTTCGAGGGTGTCCGTCTCGTCGTGCATGTACGCCACGTCGACGCCGGCCTCCTCGAGGTACTCCGTGAGGTCCTCGGCCATCCGCTTGGTGAGCGTGGTGACGAGGACGCGCTCGTCGCGCTCGATCCGGTCGTCGACGCGCTCCAAGAGGTCGTCGACCTGCCCCGTCGCGTCGGTCACCTCCACCTTCGGGTCGACGAGGTGCGTCGGGCGGACGATCTGCTCGACGATCCGGTCGGAGGTCTCGCGCTCGTAGTCGCCGGGCGTCGCCGAGACGTAGAGGGTGCGGTCCGTCTTCTCCTCGAACTCCTCGAACGTCAGGGGGCGGTTGTCGTAGGCGGTCGGGAGCCGGAACCCGTTCTCGACCAGCGAGTCCTTCCGCGACTTGTCGCCCTCGTACTGCCCTTTGATCTGGGGGATCGTCTGGTGGGACTCGTCGACGACCGTGAGGAAGTCGTCGGGGAAGTAATCGAGCAGGGTGTAGGGGGCGTCGCCCGACTCGCGGTCGTCCATGTGGACCGAGTAGTTCTCGATCCCCGAGCAGTAGCCCGCCTCGCGAAGCATCTCGATGTCGAAGGTGGTTCGCTCCTCGATGCGCTGGGCCGCCACGAGGTCGCCCTGCCGCTCGAAGTAGCTGACCCGCTTCTCCATCAGGTCCTCGATCTCGGCGATCGCCTGTTCCAGCTTGTCGTCCGGGATCGAGTAGTGCTCCGCCGGGTGGAGCATCACCGCCGGCTCCTCGCTCACGACCTCGCCGTGCATCGGGTCGACCTTGATCATCCGGTCGATCTCGTCGCCCCACAGCTCCACCCTGACGGCGTACCGGCCGTACATCGGGTAGATCTCGACTGTGTCGCCGCGCACGCGGAACGTGCCCTGCGTGAAGTCCACGTCGTTGCGCTCGTAGTTCAGGTCGACGAGCCGGGTGAGCAGCTCCTCGCGGCCGATCCGCTCGCCGACCTCCAAGCGCAGCGCCATGTCGCGGTAGTTCTGGGGGTCCCCGAGCCCGTAGATGGCCGAGACGGAGGCGACGACGATCACGTCGTCCCTGGTGAGCAGCGAGCGCGTCGCGGAGTGGCGGAGGCGGTCGATCTCCTCGTTGATCGACATCTCCTTGTCGATGAATGTGTCCGTCTGCTCGACGTACGCCTCCGGCTGGTAGTAGTCGTAGTAGGAGACGAAGTACTCGACGGCGTTGTCCGGGAACAGCTCGCGGAACTCCTCGTACAGCTGGGCCGCGAGCGTCTTGTTGTGGGCCAAGACGAGCGTCGGCTGGTCGAGCTCCTCGGCGACCCACGAGACGGTGTTCGTCTTCCCGGACCCCGTCACGCCGAGGAGCGTCTGCTTCTCGGCGCCCGACTCGAACCCCTCGACCAGCCCCTCGATGGCCTCGGGCTGGTCGCCCGCGGGCTCGAACGGGGCGTCGACGCGGAGGGGGCGGTCGACGGTCGGGCGGTCCTCCGAGAGGGGGGAGTCGGCGTCGCTCACGATACGCGTCGTTGGGCGGCGATACACTTGAGCGGCGCGCTCAGGCGGCCGGTCCGCGGCGGGTTCGTCGCGTTTCGGTGGAAAGCACTTACGGCTTCCGTGCGAATTCGGGGTCGTGAAACGAAGGGCCCTCCTCGCCTGTGCGCTGCCCGCGGCCATCGCGGGCTGTGCCGGTGACGCGCTGCTCGGTAGAGACGAGGAACCGGGCGGTGGCGAAAGCGAGTCTAGTGGTGGAAGCGACGGGTCCGACGGCGAGGGCAACGAGACGAGTGACAGCGGAGGCGACGACGTGGAGGCGGGGTACACGGTCGGCGTCGAAGCGCCGGTGTCGGACCCGGGCGACAGTGTGGTCTGCGAGTTCGAGTCGCTCCCGGACGCGGCACGGGAGGAGTTCGAGGCCGCGATCGAGGGGGTCGACTTCGAGACCGACGACCGCGGGTATTACTCGTCGGAGAACTCCCCGGCGCTGTTGAACACGGACTGTTACAACGCCTACATCGCGTACGAGGACGAATACTACTGGGTCAGCGTCGACGCAGTGGGCGGGTGAGTTCCCTCGTAGCGGTGCGATCGGCTCGAATCCTCTCTCAGCCGATTCGAGGCTCGTCCAAGGGTCGGCACCAACGTCGGGCGGGGACAGACGGTTAACCGACTGTTCGGGGACAAGAGCCATCACCGAGCGGTCGGAACGCTGGATCGTGTCCCTCCAACTCACGCCCGTCGTCGCCGTCGGTGTCCTCTGCTTCCTGCTCGTCTGGGTCGCCATCGGCGCGTGGGTCAACTTCGACGCCCACGCCCGCGGAAGCGACCATCCGGGTGTCTGAGGCGTCCTCGCGCCGCTCTCGGGGATCGTACTGTTGTACTACCTGCTGTGGTGGCGCCCCGGACGGGGCCGCCGGTATCCCCCGTCACGGTGGGAGCGAGGGGCGGCCGCCGTCGCAGTCGCCGGTCCCGCGGGGCTGGTCGCCGCGAGCCTCGTCTCGCCGCCCGACCCGGCCTCGCAGTTGACCGTCTGGCCGGTCGCGTTCGCCGGCTGTCTCCCCCTCGCGTACTTGGTGGTCGGGAGGAGGTTCGACGCGACCGGCGGCTCGCCTATGAATAATCGATTGTAGATCGACGGCAGACACCCCAAAGCGCCGGTCGCTCGCTCACAAACGGCCGCTCACGGACCGGCCGCGAACACCTCCAAAGCCCCAGCCGCGGGGGCCGCGTACACTCGCTGTGCTCCTCACTCGGTCACTCACTCCGTTCGCTCCCTCGTTGCGGTGCTTACTTCGTCTACGCTGGCCCCGCGACTGCCCCTTCGAGTCCCGCCCCTCCGGAAGACGGTCCTGCTCGCTCACTCCGTTCGCTGCGCGGGCAGCGACTTCCGTGCTCCCGCTCGCTGCGCTCGCGGGAACGCACAGCCCCGCACCTCACGCCTCCCCAGCCTCGTCACCGGACTACGTCCGGTTTCAAGCGAGAGCTTCGCTCTCGCCCTGTCGCTCACTTCGTTCTCCAGTGAGGGACCGAAGGTCCCTCTGGCAGCCGGGCGGAGCCCGACGACCTCGCGCGTGCTCCTCGCGCTCCGGACGAAAACGTTTCCCCCTGTCCCCGCGAGGCGTGGCGTATGCGCATCGCCGTCCCCAACAAGGGCCGCCTACACGAGCCGACGCTCTCGCTGTTGGAGCGCGCCGGGCTCCACGTCGAGGAGACCGCCGACCGCCAGCTGTACGCCGACACCGTCGACGAGGACGTGACGGTGCTGTTCGCGCGGGCGGCCGATATCCCGGAGTACGTCCGGGACGGCGCCGCCGACCTCGGCGTCACCGGCCTCGACCAGGCGGCCGAGTCGGGCGGCGTCGTCGGCTCCGCGGACGAGGCGGCCGACGGCGACCTCGTCGACCTGCTCGACCTGGGCTACGGCTCCTGTAAGCTCGTCCTCGCGGCGCCGGAGGACGGCGACGTGGCGGCCGTCGAGGACATTGCCGGACGGACGGTCGCCACCGAGTTCCCGAGCGTCACGGAGGCGTACCTCGACCGCGTGGGCGTCGACGCCGACGTGGTCACCGTGACGGGCGCGACCGAACTCACGCCGCACGTCGACATGGCCGACGCCATCGTCGACATCACCTCGACGGGGACGACGCTGAAGGTGAACCGCTTGGCCGTGATCGACGACGTGCTCGACTCCTCGGTGCGGCTGTTCGCCCGCCCGGACGTGGTCGACGGCCCGAAAGTCGAGCAGGTGCTGACCGCCTTCGAGTCGGTCCTCGCGGCGGACGGCCGCCGCTACCTGATGATGAACGCCCCGAAGGCGCGGCTCGACGAGGTGAAGGACGTGATCCCCGGGCTCGGAGGGCCGACCGTGATGGACGTCGAGGCCGACGAGAACGGCAACGGGATGGTCGCGGTCCACGCCGTCGTCGACGAGCGCGACGTGTTCGAGACCATCTCGGAGCTGCGCTCGGTGGGCGCGACCGGCATCCTCGTCACGGAGATCGAACGGCTCGTGGAGTGAGGCCGGGACGGGGCCCTACTCGTCGTCGATCAGCCGCTCCTTCTCGGCGCGCGACAGCGACTTGACGGCGTGCTCCCGCGACATCGCCGCCGACCGCGAGTCGAACGACTCGACGTGACGCAGCGTTACGGGGGTCCGACCGCGGGTGTACTTCGCGCCCTCTCCGGCGTCGTGTTCGGCGACGCGGCGCTCGACGTCGGTCGTGTACCCGGTGTAGAGGGTGCCGTCGGCGCACTCGATCACGTACACGTAGTGGTCGGCCACGAACGGCCGTGCGAGCGCGAGCGCAAAGTGAGTAGGGATGTGCCCGGCGGGGGGACCCGGACGGAGCCGCCGCTCCCCGTGCGCTCGGTCTCACACCGGCGGTTCGGCGGTCAGTCCCCGGTTCGCGTCCGCTCGCGAGACACCTCGGCGATGCCCGCGTTCGCGGAGCACTTCGGGCACGCGTTCAGGTCGCCGTGCTCGTCCGCGAAGACGCGCGCGAAGCGGTCCGAGACGTGCGACCCGCAGTGGTCACAGCGTGGCATGTGATGCCGACGTGCGTCGGCACCATTGGTAGGGGCTGGACGAACAAATACCCTTTCTCGGGCCCGTCGACTTCCGGTATTCGCGCGTTTAATGCGAGCCGAGATCCGGGCCGGAGCCCGCGGTCGGCGGGCCCCCCTACTCGGCCCGGGCCGCGTCGACCGCGCGGGCGATCAGGCCGGCCTGCGCGCCGGCGACGAACCCGGCGTCGACGTTGACGGTTGTGAGCACGGAGCACGACTGGAGCGCGCCCTCCAGCGCCGCGACCCCCTCGCCGCCGACCCCGTAGCCGGTCGAGACCGGGGCGGCGATCACGGGGGCGTCGACGAGGCCGGCGACGACGGTCGGGAGGGCGCCCTCGCGGCCGGCCGCGACCACGACCGCGTCGGCCTCGCGGACCCGGTCGACCTGGTCGAGGATCCGGTCGAGGTTGGCGACCCCCACGTCGTCGACCCGGTCGACCGCGGCCCCGACCTCGCGGGCGACGACCGCCGCCTCGCCGGCGACCGCCGCGTCCGCGGTGCCGGCGGCCACGACCGCGACCGCGGCGTCGAGCGACGGCGGCTCGAAGTCGGCCGCGTGGACGACGACGGTGCCCGCGCGGTCGTCGCGGTCGACCGTCGCGTCCGCCTCGACGTCGCCGACCGCCGCCGCGACCGCGGACGCGGCGGCCTCGTCCGCGCGGGTCACGAGCGCCCGGCCGGTGGTGTCGAGCGCCGTGGTCGCCAGCGCGGCGACCCCCGCGGGCGTCTTCCCCTCCGCGAGGATCGCCTCGGGGATCCCGCGCCGCCGCTCGCGGGCGGCGTCGAACCGCCCCGCGTCCGTGGTCGCGTAGCCCGCGAGCCGCGACTCCGCCTCCTCGATCCCGATGTCGCCCGCCTCGAGCGCCGCCAGCGTCTCTCGCATGGACGGTGGTGCGCGGCGGCCCCGGTCGAACCTGTCGGTTCGGGTCCGGCCCGCCGCGCGCCGACTTCGGCCGGGGGCGGAGCGGGCCCCCGGGCGTCACGCGACGGGGGACGCGGCCCGAGCGAGGCCGGACCGACCCGGGGTCAGCGGCGGTTCCGAGCGTCGTTGAGGCGGAGCGCGGACGAGAATCCCACAAGGCTTATAAGCGACTATCCTCGCAACCCCCCGCGAACCGGCGTCACGGCGCCCCTCGCGGGCGAATTCAGGAACTCTTATTAACCATCACCGGGTAGGCCCGATCGCATGGCAGACCTCATTGTCAAAGCGGCCGTCAAGGAAGCCCTGGACGACAAGAACGTCGCTTCGGACTTCTACGACGCGCTGGACGACGAAGTGGACGAGCTGCTCGAAGACGCCGCGCGCCGCGCCGAGGCCAACGACCGGAAGACGGTCCAGCCGCGCGACCTGTAAGGCGGACCCGTTTCCGTTCCACTTTATTTGGACGCCGACCGGCCAGCGGCCGCGCCGTCGCTCGCGTCGCCGCTCGGCGACGGTTCAGACCTCGTCGACCCGGACGCCGGACTCCGTACCGACGTGAACCTCGTCCGCGAGCCCGACGAAGAGCCCGTGCTCGACGACGCCCGGGACCGCCGACAGCGTCGCCGACAGGGCGGCCGGGTCGGCGATCTCGCCGAACGCGCAGTCCGTCACGAGGTTCCCGTTGTCCGTCACGACGGGCCCGTCCTTCCGCTCCGCGCGGCGCAGCGTCGGCTCCCCGCCCGCGTCTCGCACCGCCGCGGCGACCGCGGTCCGCCCCGCTGACAGCACCTCGACCGGCACCGACCGGTCCAGTCGCGGCGACTCCTTCGAGGGGTCGGCGACGACGAGGAAGCGGTCCGCGGCGGCGTCGACGAGCTTCTCGCGGGCGTGGGCCGCGCCGCCCCCCTTGATCAGCGCGCCGCCGGAGAGGGGGTCGTCGCCCGCGGCGCCGGTGGCCACCTGATCGGCGCCGTCGATCGCGACGTCGATCCCCGGGCCCTCGGGCCCGACCGCGTCGGGGAGATCGAGGAGCGGAATCCCCGCCTCGGCCGCGAGTTCGCGGCTCGCGAAGGAGGTGGGGACGCCGCGCACGTCGAGGCCGGCGTCGGCCCGCTCGCCGAGGCGCCGGATGGCGTGCGCCGCGGTCGACCCGGTCCCCAGCCCGACCACGTCCCCGTCGGTCACCGCCTCGGCCGCCGACTCGCCGGCGCGTCGCTTCGCCGCGTCGCTCCCGCCGCTCGTCTTCATGTGGTCGAGTGCGTGCGGCGGCGTTGAAAAGGCGTCGGGGAGGAAGACGGCGGGGCAGAGAGGGCGATACGAGGCGGAGACGGCGGGACGGGGCGGGCGGGACCGCTCACTCCAACCGGTCCAGCACCGCCTCCGCGTCGTAGGCGAGGGAGAGCTCGCGAGAGCGGCCGCGGCCGTCGACGTCGGCGTACTCGGCGTCGATCACGCCGAGCTGGTCGAGCTTGTTGATGATCTCCGAGTAGCGGGTGTAGCCGAGGTCGGTCGCGTCGTTGAAGGCGTCGTACACCGCGCCGGCGCGCTCGCCGTCGTGTTCGGCGAGGACGCGGACGAGGTCGCGCTCGGAGTCGGAGAGGCCGCGGAGCGACCGCGAGAGGTGGACGTGCTTCGACTTGTCGTAGGCGTCCTCGACGTCCGCCTCCGAGACCGTCTTCGAGGCGCGCATCTCGGCGTTGAGTCCCGCCCGGCGCAGGAGGTCGATCCCGACACGGAGGTCGCCGCTCTCGGCGGTGAGGTCCGCGACGCGCTCCAGTTCGGCGTCGCCGATGACCCCCTCGTGGAAGCCGCGCTTGGCGCGCTCCGCGAGGATGTCGTAGATCTCGGTCGCGTCGTAGACCGGGAAGTACACCTCCTCGGGGCGGAAGACGGACTGGACCCGGGTGTCGAGGTCGTCGATCACGTCGAGCCCGAGGTCGGAGGAGACGACGATGACGCCGATCTTCGCGCCGGAGTGCGCCTCGTGGGCCCGCAGGAGCGAGTAGAGGGTGTCGGAGGCTTCGTTCTCGTAGAACAGGTAGTTCACGTCGTCTAAGGCGACGACGAGGACCTCGTCCTCCTCGACGAGCCGGTCCGTGATCTGTCCGAACAGCTTCTTGAACGAGATTCCCGAGGAGGGGGGCTCGTACTCGAATATCCCTTCGAACAGCCGGGAGAACACCGCGTAGCGCGTGGAGTCGACCTGGCAGTTGACGCGGACCGTGCGCACCTCGGTACGGGCGCCGAGCTCGCCGAACAGCTTCTGGACCGCGGTGGTCTTGCCGGTCCCGGGCGGGCCGCGGACCATCGTGTTGAGGGGGCGGGAGCCGCGGACCGCGGGGCGGAGCGCGTACTTCAGGTTCTCCAGCTGGCTCTCCCGGTGGCGGAACGTCTCGGGGACGTGGTCGATCTCGAACACCGACTCGTCGCGGAACACGGACTCGTCCCACGAGAGCATGTCCCCGGCGTCCCCGGTCATGCGAGTACCACGAGAGGCCGCGCACTTAACCGTTGCCCGGCGCCGGGGCGAAACTGAAACTTGTCGCGCGAGCCCCGGAGAGAATCGATTCCGCCGATCGGTCGTTCACTCTCGGTCCGGCGGGATCCCCGCCGCGCTCGCCGCCGATCACCTCGCGTCGCCGCGGCGCAGCACCAGCACGTGCCGCGTCAGCGAGCGGTGGACCCGGCGCTCGAACGCCGCGTCGACCGTCCAGCCGGCGGCGCGGGCGGGGGCGCGCCAGTCGCGGTCCGCGACCAGCACCGCGCGCGGCGCGACCCGGGCGGCCTCGTCGAGCGCGCCCCCGACGAGGTCCGCCAGTTCGTGGCGAGCGATCTTCGACTGCCGGCCGTACGGGGCGTCGAACGCGACGCCGTCGACGGCGTCGTCGGGGAGGGGGAGCGCGGTCGCGTCGCCGCGCGCGACGTGCCAGTCGGGGGACCCCTCGCCGCCGGCCTCGCCCAGGTACTCGCGGAGGTTCCGCCGCGCGCCGCGGACCATCTTCGCCTGCGCGTCGCAGGCGACGGCGTCGGCGCCGACGAGGCCGGCCTCCAGCGGGAGGCCGCCGGTGCCGCACATCGGGTCGAGGAGGGTCCGGCCCGGGGCCGCGCCCGCGAGGTTGGCGTAGGCGCGGGCGTCGGCCGGAGCCATGCTCCCCGGCTGGAAGAAGGGGCGGTCGGTGGGGTCCGGCGCGAAGTCGCGGGCCGCCTCGACCGCGACCCAGCCGAGGGCGCACAGGTCCGCGTCGCCGCCGTCCGCGCCGGCCACCGCGTCGTGCTCGGCGCGCGGGCCGGCCGCGAACAGCGCGCGGAGGACGTGGTCCGGGTCGTCGAGGTCGACCTCGAACCCGCGGTCGACGAGGACGCCGCCGAGCGCGCGCTCGGCCGCCCCCGTCGAGACGCCGGAGGTGGCCCGGACGTCGCGGGCGCGAACCGCCACGCTCCCGGATCGGTCGAGCGACGCGGCCCGGAGCGCGGCGGCCGCGGCGTCGACGTCGGCGTCCGTCCGCGCGATCGCCTCGTGCGCGGCGCGAGTGTACGCGAGCCGGCCGGCGTGATCGGGATCGATCCCGCCGGTGCGCGCGACTCCCGGCGCGAGGAGGTCGACGCCGGTCGCGGCGGTCGCGGCCTCGCGGGCCGCGAAGGCGTCCGTCTCGCCGGCGAGTTCGAGCCAGTACACGCCGACGGCTCCGCGCGGCGGCGGCAATAGCGTGGCGGTTCCGGCCGGCCACCATTTAAGTGCGTTCGGGCGAGAATCGAGGTGATGACGGCCGACCCGAAGGAGACGATCACCGTAGAGAACGTCGTTGCCTCCACGGGGATCGGACAGGAACTCGATCTCCAGAGCGTCGCGATGGACCTCGAGGGCGCCGACTACGACCCAGAGCAGTTCCCCGGGCTCGTCTACCGGACCACGGACCCGAAATCGGCCGCGCTGATCTTCCGGTCGGGGAAGATCGTCTGTACGGGGGCGAACTCGATCGAGGCGGTCCACGAGAGCCTCGACACCGTGTTCGGGGAGCTCCGCGCGCTCCAGATCCCGATCGAGGACCCGGAGATAACGGTCCAGAACATCGTCACCTCGGCCGACCTCGGCGAGAGCCTGAACCTGAACGCGATCGCGATCGGCCTCGGCTTGGAGCACATCGAGTACGAGCCGGAGCAGTTCCCCGGGCTCGTCTACCGCCTCGACGAGCCGGAGGTCGTCGCGCTGCTGTTCGGCAGCGGCAAGGTCGTCGTCACCGGCGGCACCAGCGCCGACGACGCGGCCGCCGCCGTCGACGTGATCGTCGAGGAGCTGAACGGGCTCGGACTGCTGGGGTGACGCCGCGACCCCGCGACGGGAGCGGGACCGACGCGGCCGCGTTCCGCGACCACTTTTAGTCGTCGCCCCGTAGACCGACCATGCTCTTACAGACGGTGACGCCGGTCTCCGTGCTCGGGACGACCGTCCTGTTGGCGCTGTTCCTCTCCGTGACCGCGCACATCGCGGCCCGGAACGTCCTCGGCGACGTCGACCCCCGGCGCGCCCTCTACGTCGGGCCCCTGCCCGCCGTGATCAGCGTCGTCGGGAACGCGTTCGAACTCTCCGGGGCGCTCATCCTCCTCGCGGCGCTCCTCGTCGACGGGACGATGTTCTGGTGGAGCTACGAGCAGCCGCGGCGGACGGTGCTCGCGATGACGCTGATCCACGGCGTGGTCACGACGCTGCTCAGCGGGCTCCTGCTCTTGGCCTCGATCCTGATCGCGTCGATGCCGGGGTAGGGTCGCCGGCGGTCCTCGCGAACGACCGCGGCGCGGCGGCGGCGGACCCCGCCCGCGACCGCCTCACGGCGACGGCGGCTGGCCGTCGTAGGCGTCGTGGTCCTGGTAGAAGTTCAGCATCGCGAACTTCAGCTTCGTCGGGTCGACGTCGAGCAGCTCCTCGCGCTCCTCGGGCGGGAACGCGGACCGAACCGAGTACTTCCCCATGTCGGCGGTCGTGTAGCGGCGGTCCGCGAGGATTCGAACCCCGAAGTCGTCGGGCCCGCGGATCACGCGCCCGAGCGCCTGCCGCGTCTTGCGGATCGTCGGGATCTCGACCGCGTAGGTCCACCCCGGGTCGCGGGCGCGGTCGCGGTCCGCGAACGCCCGGTCGTAGGCGTCCTGAACGGCCTGGGTGCGGTCCGAGAGGTGCGGGTACGGGACGCCCACGACGACGACCGTGCGGGCGTCGTCGCCGTCGAAGCTCACCCCCTCGCCGAGCGTCCCCCACAGCGACGTGAACAGCGCGGCGCCGTCGCTCTCGACGAACTCGCTGCGGAGCCGCTCCTCGTCCACGCCCGGGCCGTCGAGGTAGACGGTTCCGAGGTCGGCCGCGCCCGCCTTGCCGGAGCCCTCGGCGACGCCGCCGGACGCCGCCCCGCCCGGGCCGGTGAGCCGCTCGTGGTAGCGCTCGGCCTCCGCGTACGAGGGGAAGAAGGCGAGCGCGTTGCCCGGAGTGAATCGGATCGCGTCGCGGAGCAGCGACGACACCGCCTCTTGGGTCTCCGGGTCGTTGCGGTCCGAGGCGAAAAGCGGCGGCACGTCGGCGGCGAACGTCCGGCGGTTCGCCTCGGGGTAGCCCATCTCGTAGGCCATCGACGCGACGTCCTCCAACCCCAGCACGTCCTCGGTCACGTCGAACGGGCGCAGCGTCGCACTCATCAGGACCGAGGCGGCCACCTCGTCGAACAGCTCGCCGGTGACGCTCCGCGGGATACAGGTGTACAGCTCCGCCCGCCCGTACACCTCGTCTGTGCCCGCGTCGCGCCGGACGGAGACCACCGGGTACTGGCCAAACTCGGCCCCCTCGTCCATCCACGTCGCGACGAACCGGGCGGCCGCGAGCGTCTGCGACTCCGAGCGGGTCGTCGCCTCGCCGTCGCGGTAGCGGCGCTCGTACTCCTCGTCTATCGCCTGGCCGAGCTGGACGGCGAGCTCGGCCTCGGCGTCGATCCCTCGCCCCTCGTAGTTGCGGAGGAACGCCAGCGTGAGGTCGTCGCGGCGGTCGTCGTTGGCGATCGAGACGTCCTCCCAGTTCTCGTCGACTCCGCCGAACCCGAGCCCGTCCTCGTAGGTCTCGACGAGGGCGTCGCGGAAGGCGCGGAGGACGTTCTCCGCGGGCTCGGCGCGGGAGTCGTCGCTGTCGGCCAGCTCGTCGAGCGCGGCGTCTAAGGTGTTCTCGGTCAGCGTCCGGGTGGCGTGGTCGCGCGCGGCGTCCTCGATGTTGTGCGCCTCGTCGAAGACGGTGATTATCTCGCTCGGGTCGCGGTCGATCCAGCGGAAGAACTGCTCGCGGATGTTCGGGTCGAGGAGGTGGTGGTAGTTACAGACGACGAGGTCGACGCCCTCCATTCCCTCCTTCAGCAGCTCGTAGCCGCACAGCTCGCGCTCGTCGGCGTACGCGTACACGTCTTCGGGGGTCCGGACGTCCTCGAACAGCCAGCCGAAGAACTCGTCGGTGTCGCGGGTGAGGTTGTTCCGGTAGTGTTCGCAGACGTTCGCGGCCTCGTACTCGTCGAGCTCGCCCTCCAGCTCGTCGAGCTCGTCCATGATCGCCTCGCGGGCCTCCGCGGCGCTCGCGTCGCCCTCGCGGCTCTCGGCTAACAGCTCGCGCTGTCGCGACTCCAGTTCGCGGACCTCCGACTCCGTCTCGACCATCTCGCGGGTGGTGTCCCGGAGGGTCTGACACTCCTGATAGTCGACGTCGATGTGGCACATCGACGACTTCCCCTTGAAGACGACGGCGCGGATCGGCTCCTCGCGGGTGATGGCGCGGGCGTCCTCGACGAACTGCCGCATCTGCTGGTGGACGTTGGTCGTGATGACGACCGTGCGGTCGTGCTCGCGGGCGTGTTCCAGGGCGGGCACGAGCGCGGAGAGCGTCTTGCCCGTCCCGGGCGCCCCCTCGAACAGCACGTCCTGCCCCCGGTCTAACGCGTTGGCGACCCTGTCCATCGCCTCGCGCTGGTTCGGGTAGGGCTCCTCGTACGGGAAGAACCGCAGGTGCGGCGACTCTGACACGGGGTGGGGTTCGGCGCCACCGGCCAAAAGGGGTGGGGTGGCGAGGCGGAAGTGGTCCGGCGGGGGCGAGCCGATTTTAGTCCGTATTTGAGGCTTCAACAAATATATATTTCTTTGGGGTCGGTGCGAGCGAGTCGCATTATTCCGGCATCTATCACCGGTTCTCAGGCCACCTCGGTAGTGACATGGCCACAGAAACTGCGACTGCGACCGACGTACCGACCGAGACCGGACGCTGGCAGGCGGGCGTGACCGGCGGCATCGTCGGAGCGCTCGCCTTCGGCGCGATGATGTCGATACTGACGCCCGGCGTCCTCGAGATGGGGATCCCGGCGATGTACGGCATCGCGGGGCCCGCCGGCGCCCTCGGCTGGGTGATCCACGTGTCCCACGGCGCGATCATCGGTCTCGGACTCGTCGCGATCGCGAGCCTGAGACCCGCTCTCGGCGACTCGATCGGGACAGGCGTCGGCGCCGGCGCGGGCTACGGCCTCGTCGTGTGGGTCGCGCTCGCCGTCGTCGTGATGCCGATCTGGCTGGGCGCCGTTGGCTTCGCGGGCGCGCCTCCGCTGCCGAACGTCGGAGTCGAGAGCCTCGTCGGCCACGTCGTCTACGGCGCAGTCCTCGGGGGCGTCTACTCGGCGATGGCGAACTGACCGCTGCGACGGGACCCCATTTTTAACCCCTCGTATCGCCGATCCGTAGCAACGAATGTTCGACGAGATCCTCGAGAAGTTCGAGGGGTCACCCAGCCAGCAGGCGGTGATCCGGCTGTTCCTGGAGCGCGGCTTCTCGGTCAACGAGGAGGGTCGGGTCGTCTCCGGCGGGATCGAGATCCCGTACACCGGCATCGCGCGCGAGCTCGACGTCGACCGCCGCGTCGTCGACTCGACGACGGACGCGATCCTGGCCGACCCCGAGCTGAAGCGCATCTTCACCAACATCTCGTCGGTACCGAGCCTGATGGACTTAGCGCCCGTCCTGGACCTCACGGTGCTCACCATCGAGGTCGCGGCCGCCGACGAGGCCGGGATCGTCGCCGAGGTGACCGGAATCTTAGCCGACCGTGGCGTCTCGATCCGACAGGTGCTGAGCGAGGACCCCGAGTTCACCGACGACCCGAAGCTGTACGTGATCACCGACGCCGACCTGTCGGGTGACCTGCTCGTGGAGATCCGCGACCTCGACTACGTCCGCCGCGTCGGCTTCTGAGGCCCCCTCGGTCGGCGTCACGTCCTTTTCGCGGCGGCGACGCCCGAGGCGCGCACCCGCCGCGGCGGCGCCCCTCCGACCAGTTTCACCGGCCCGTCGGGGCGTCCGCTCCGGCGAGTCCGTTCGAGAGCGAGCGAACCGCGAGCGAGCGGACTCGCCGCGTCCGTTTCACTTTCACTCGGGTGTAAACCAGTCTTTATACCCGATGGCGAACAAGGACCGTGTACATGCCTGAAGACGAACTCGAGGACCTCCCCGGCGTCGGCCCGGCGACCGCGGACAAGCTCGTGGACAACGGATTCGAGAGCTACCAGTCGATCGCGGTCGCGAGCCCCGGCGAGATGTCCAACACCGCCGACATCGGCGAGTCGTCCGCCGCGGACATCATCAACGCCGCCCGCGACGCCGCCGACGTGGGCGGGTTCGAGACGGGCGCGAGCGTGCTTGAGCGCCGCCAGGAGATCGGCAAGCTCTCCTGGCAGATCGACGAGGTCGACGACCTCCTCGGCGGCGGCATCGAGACCCAGTCGATCACCGAGGTGTACGGCGAGTTTGGGTCCGGCAAGTCGCAGGTCACCCACCAGATGGCGGTCAACGTCCAGCTGGAGCCGGAGAACGGCGGCCTCGACGGCGGCTGTATCTTCGTCGACTCCGAGGACACGTTCCGCCCGGAGCGGATCGACGACATGGTCCGGGGGCTCGACGACGAGATCCTCGCCGACGAGATGGAGCGCCGCGAGATCGAGGGCACGCCCTCGGACGAGGAGGCGTTAGCGGCGCTCGTCGAGGCGTTCCTCGACCAGATTCACGTCGCGAAGGCGTTCAACTCCAACCACCAGATCCTCCTCGCCGAGAAGGCGAAGGAGCTTGCCGGCGAACACGAGGAGACGGAGTGGCCGATCCGGATCGTCTGCGTCGACTCGCTCACCGCGCACTTCCGCGCGGAGTACGTCGGCCGCGGCGAGCTCGCCGAGCGACAGCAGAAGCTCAACAAGCACCTCCACGACCTGATGCGCCTCGGCGACCTGTACAACACCGCCATCCTCGTCACCAACCAGGTCGCGTCGAACCCGGACTCCTACTTCGGCGACCCGACCCAGGCGATCGGCGGCAACATCCTCGGGCACGCCTCCACCTTCCGGATCTACCTCCGGAAGTCGAAGGGCGACAAGCGGATCGTCCGCCTCGTCGACGCGCCGAACCTCGCCGACGGTGAGGCCGTGATGCGCGTCCAGAACGAGGGGCTGAAGCCCGAGTGACCGGCGGGTCGGTCTCCCCGCGGGCGGCGCGTCGGGCGGGCGGCTCGCGCGGATCGGACGGGCGGTCGCCCGACCGCGCGGCCGGTTGACGAACGTCAACTTTCTTCGAACGCCGCCGAAACGCCCGATATCGACAGGTAGGGGGCCTTTTTCACCGGTAGACGCGATTTGGCTGTGGCGATTTTTGCCACGACCGCCCGCGCCTCGGCGCGATGCGCCGGATTCCACCCGATCGGCGGTGAAATAGCAACTTTTTGATAATACGTCCGTTCGGTTCTCTCGCAACGATTGCCGCGGAATCTCGCGTTAAACATCCTTATATTACATATCTTCGTCTTTATATCTGACGTGCGGCGTATTATCAAACGCATTTTTTGAGAAACCCAACTCGAACGTTTATATGTGGGCGTTCCCGGGAGTCGAGACGTGATTCAACGCATGAACACGAGCGAAACACGGTTCGAACCAGACGCGCGTTCAGTAGAGGTGGGTGAAGCGTGACGGCCGGCGTCCTCGCGGCGATCGACCCGAGCACGTTCGCGTCCGCGATGAACGGAACGTGGATCCTCGTCGTCACCTTCCTCATCTTCTTCATGCACGCCGGCTTCGCCATGCTGGAGGCGGGCCAGGTACGCTCGAAGAACGTCGCGAACCAGCTGACGAAGAACCTCCTGACCTGGAGCGTCGGGGTGACGGTGTTCTTCCTCATCGGCACGGCGTTCACGAGCCTCGTGAACGGGTCGGCGGGGATCACGTCGGCGGCGGGCGCGCTGTTCTCCGGCGGCGAGATGGCCGTCGAGTCCGGCGTCGTCGGCCCGTACGTCAACTGGCTCTACGGCGCCGTCTTCGCGATGACCGCCGCGACGATCGTCTCCGGGGCGGTCGCGGGGCGCGCGAAGCTCCGCGCGTACGTCACGTACACGTTCCTGCTGGCCGCGGTCATCTACCCGATGGTCATCGCGTTCACCTGGTCGGCCTCCGGTGACGGGCTCGTCGCTCAGCTGACCGGCGTCGCGTTCCACGACTTCGCGGGCGGCATGATCGTCCACGGCATGGGCGGTATCGCGGGCCTCACGGCCGCGGCCGTCCTCGGTCCGCGGATGGACCGCTACGCGAAGGACGGCTCGACGAACGTCATCCCCGGCCACTCGCTGACGTTCGCCGTGCTGGGGACGCTCGTCCTCGCGTTCGGCTGGTACGGCTTCAACGTCGGCACGGCGTCCGTCGTCAGCGGCGGCGTGTTCAACACGCTGACGCTCAACCTCGTCGCGATGGGGACGACGATCGCGATGGCGTCGGGCGGGATCGGCGCCGCGCTCGTCGTGTGGCTCAAGACCGGGAAGGTCGACACGCTGTACGTCGCGAACGGCCTGCTCGCCGGTCTCGTCGGCATCACCGCCATCCCCGACACCACGGCGTGGTGGGGCGCCGTCGTCGTCGGCGGCCTCGCAGGCGCGCAGCTCCCGATCGTCTTCGAGTTCGTCTCCGACACGCTGAAGATCGACGACGTCTGCGCGGTGTTCCCGGTCCACGGGAGCGCGGGCGTGCTCGGCACGCTGCTGTTCCCGTTCGTCGCCGCGCCGGGCCAGCTCAGCGCCGGCATCGGCGCGCACTTCGTCGCCCAGCTCGTGGGCGTGGTCATCATCGGCGGCTGGACGATCACCGCGACCGCCGCGGTCTGGTACGTGCTCAAGGCGTCCGGCGAGGCGCGCGTCACGCCGGAGCACGAACAGGAGGGGCTCGACATCTCCGAGCACGGCGTCGAGACCTACCCCGAGTTCGGCGGCGACCGCGTCGCCACCGACGGCGGCCCGGCCGTCGTCGACACGACCGAGTCCGACGGCGGGTCGCCGCGCGCCGACGGCGGCGCGGAGGCGGGCACGCAGATCAAGATGGTCACGGCGGTCGTCCGGCCCGACAAGCTCGGCGACATCAAGCAGGCGCTCGCCGAGGTGCAGGCGCCGTCGCTCACCGTCACGAACGTCTCCGGTCGCGGCTCCCAGCCCGCGAAGACCGGCCAGTGGCGCGGCGAGGAGTTCACTGTCGACCTCCACCAGAAGGTGAAAGTCGAGGTCGTCGTCGCCGACATCCCGGCCGACGAGGTCGCGAACGCCATCGCCGACGCCGCGAAGACCGGCGAGGCGGGCGACGGCAAGGTGTTCATCATGCCCGTCGAGGACGCGCTACAGGTCCGGACGGGCGCGACCGGTCCGGAGGCGGTGTAGGCGCGCGACGCGCGGTCCGACGGGTCGTTTTTTCGGCGTCCGAAGCGGTTCGCCCGGTTCGGCAACTACTTTCAGCCCGACGCCCCAACCGATCGGTATGAACCACGAGCGCTCGCGCGGGCTGTACGACCGCGCGCTGTCGGCGATGCCCGGCGGCGTCAACTCCTCGGTCCGGGCGACGATGCCGCATCCGTTCTTCGTCGAGCGCGGCGACGGCGGCCACGTGATCGACGCGGACGGGAACCGCTACGTCGACTGGGTGATGGGGTACGGGCCGCTGCTGTACGGCCACGACCTCCCCGACCCGGTCGAGGCGGCGGTCCAGTCCCACGTCGCAGAGGGGCCCATGTACGGCGCGCCCACGGAGGTCGAGGTCGAACACGCCGAGTTCGTCGCTCGCCACGTCCCCAGCGTGGAGTCGATCCGCTTCGTCAACTCCGGCACGGAGGCGACGGTGTCGGCGGTGCGGCTCGCCCGCGGCCACACCGACCGCGACAAGATCGTCGTGATGCAGGGCGGCTACCACGGCGCGCAGGAGTCGACCCTCGTCGAGGGGTCGCCGGGGGACGCGCACCCCTCGACGGCGGGGATCCCCGAGTCGTTCGCCGAGCACACCCTGCCGATCCCGTTCAACGACCCGGCGGCGGCCAAGGAGGTGTTCGCGGAGCACGGCGACGACATCGCCGCCGTCCTCGTGGAGCCAATCTTAGCCAACATGGGGATCGTGATGCCCGTCGACGGCTACCACGAGACGCTGCGGGACCTCTGTGACGACCACGGCTCGCTTCTGATCTTCGACGAGGTGATCACCGGGTTCCGGGTGGGCGGCCTCGGCTGCGCGCAGTCGAAGTTCGGCGTCACCCCCGACGTGACGACGTTCGGCAAGATCATCGGCGGCGGCTTCCCCGTCGGCGCCATCGGCGGGAAGGCGGAGATCGTCGAGGGGTTCACCCCGGCCGGCGAGGTGTTCCAGTCCGGGACCTTCTCCGGGCACCCGGTGACGATGGCCGCCGGGAAGGCCGGCCTGGAGTACGCCGCCGAGAACGACGTGTACGAGCACGTCAACCGCCTCGGTCGGAAGCTCCGCGAGGGGATCGCCGAGATCTGCGCCGAGCGCGCGCCGGAGTACACCGTCGTCGGCACCGACTCGATGTTCAAGACGGTGTTCACCCGCGAGGCGCCCGACGACGTCGACGCCTGCTGCGCGGGTGGCTGCCGACAGGACCCCGACTGCGCCCGGTACGACGCCTGCCCGAAGACGGGCGCCGACGTGGCCGACGCCGCGACCGACCGCTGGGAGCGCGTGTTCTGGCAGGAGATGAAAGACCGCGGCGTGTTCCTCACCGCGAACCAGTTCGAGTGCCAGTTCACCTCCTACGCGCACACCGAGGAGGACGTCGAGAAGACGCTGGCGGCGTACCGCGAGGCGCTGTAGTCGGGCGGACGCCCTCGGGAACCGGTCCGGCAAGCCTTGCGACGGTGGAGCGGTGCGGAACAGTTTTATACCGGAGATCGGATATGTACACGTGATGACCGCAGCGGCTCGTCTCGACGCCGCCCTTCTCCGAGACCGACGAGCCCTGCGACCGCGACGAGATGTCCGACCGCCGCGACCGGCCTCCGGCGCGGCGCGACGACGAGGCCCTTCGGGCCAGTAATCCTCACCTCTCGTCGCGTTCGCGCCGCTCCGTTCCGAAGAGTCCCGACTCCGCGTTCCGCGAGCGGCCGCTCCGTGTTTTTCTTACAGTATTAAAACCGCTGAATTTAAAGGTCTAGGCCGGGTGTACACTGGTAATGACGAGCGTTGCACTCGCGTTCAGCGGGGGACTCGACACCACGGTCTGCGTACCGCTGCTGAAAGAGGAGTACGGCTACGACGAGGTCATCGGCGTCAACGTCGACGTCGGCCAGCCGACGGAGGAGTTCGACGAGGCCGAGGAGACCGCGGAGGCGCTGGGGCTCGACATCCACGTCGTCGACGCGAAAGACGAGTTCGCGGACCTCTGTTTCGATGCGGTGAAGGCGAACGCCAGCTACCAGGGCTACCCGCTCGGCACCGCCCTCGCGCGTCCGGTCATCGCCGAGGCGATCCTCGGCGTCGCCGAGGAGCAGGGCTGCGACGCCATCGCGCACGGCTGTACGGGGAAGGGCAACGACCAGCTCCGCTTCGAGGCGGTCTGGCGCGGCTCCGACCTCGACGTGATCGCCCCCGTGCGCGAGCTGGGCCTCACCCGCGAGTGGGAGATCGACTACGCCGCCGAGAAGGACCTTCCCGTCGAGGCCGGCGACGGCGGCGTCTGGTCCATCGACGAGAACATCTGGTCGCGCGCGGTCGAGGGCGGGAAGCTGGAGAACCCGGACTACGAGCCGCCGGAGGACATCTACGAGTGGACCGCGGAGCCCGAGGGCGAGACCACCATCGAGGTGACGTTCGAGGCGGGCGTCCCGGTCGCGGTCGACGGCGAGGCGATGGACCCGGTCCCGCTCATCCAGCACCTCAACGAGTACGCCGGCGGCTACGGCGTCGGCCGCACCGACGTGATGGAGGACCGCATGCTCGGGCTGAAGGTGCGCGAGAACTACGAGCACCCGGCCGCGACCGTCCTCTTGACCGCCCACCAGGCGCTCGAAGACCTCGTCTTGACGAAGAACGAGCGCTCGTTCAAGAAGGGGATCGAGCAGGAGTGGTCCGAGAAGGCCTACGAGGGGCTCGTGTTCGCGCCCGTCGTCGACGCGCTGAACGCCTTCGTCGACGAGACGCAGGACGTGGTCACCGGCACGGCAACGGTGAAGGTCTCGGGCGGCGACTGCCGCGTCGTCGCGCGCGACTCCGAGTACGCCGTCTACTCCGAGGAGATGGCCTCGTTCAACACCGAGGACGTGGCGGGCATCGCGCAGTCCGACGCGACGGGCGTCGCGAAGTACCACGGCCTCCAAGAGCGCCTCGCGAACGACGTGAAGGCGAGCGTCTCGAAGCCCGAACTGGCCACCGACGGATCCGGTGAACCGGACGCGACGGACGCCGGGGAGTAGATGAGCGACGACGATCCCGACGCCGCGGCGGACGCCGACGGCGGAGCGAGCGGCGGGAGCGACACCGCCGTCCGCCGCGACCGCTTCAGCGGCGGCCCCGCCCGCGAGTTCCTGTCGAGCCTCGCGGCCGACGCGGCCATCTTCGAGGCGGACCTCGCGGTCGACCGCGCGCACGTGGTCATGCTCGCGGAACAGGGGATCGTCGACGACGCGGTCGCGGGCGAGATCCTCGGCGCGCTCGACGCCGTCGAGGCCGCCGGGCACGGCGAACTCCCCGCCGGCGAGGACGTCCACGAGGCAATCGAGACCGCGGTCATCGACCGGGTCGGCCCGGACGGCGGCCGGATGCACACCGCCCGCTCGCGCAACGACGAGGTGGCGACGTGTATCCGCTACCGCCTGCGCGATGACCTGCTCGACGCCGTCGAGGCGACGGTCGCGGCCCGCGAGGCCCTCGTCGAGGTCGCCGAAGAACACGCGGAGACGGTGATGCCGGGGTACACCCACCTCCAGCCGGCCCAGCCGACGACGGTCGGACACTACCTGCTGTCGTACGAGGGCGGGCTCGCGCGCGACACGGAGCGGCTGCTCGACGCGTACGACCGCGTGAACCGGTCGCCCCTCGGCGCGGCCGCGTTCGCGGGGACCCCGTTCGACGTCGACCGCGACCGCACGGCGGCGCTGCTCGGGTTCGACGGGACGGTCCGCAACTCGATGGACGCCGCCTCCGCGCGCGACTTCCTCGCGGAGTCGGCGAGCGCGCTCGCGACGCTCGCGACGACGCTGTCGGGGCTCGCGGAAGACCTGATCGTCTTCTCGAACAAGGGCGTCGTCGAGCTGGCCGACGCGTACGCCTCCACCTCCTCGATCATGCCCCAGAAGAAGAACCCCGACACGCTGGAGCTGACCCGCGGCGTGGCGGGCGACGCGATCGGCGAGGCGACCGGCACGCTGAGCCTGCTGAAGGGGCTCCCGCGCGCCTACAACCGCGACCTCCAGCGCGCTCACGCGAGCGTCTTCGAGGTCGCGGGCGACGTGCGGGAGGCGACCGAGGTCGCCGCGGGCGCGGTCGCGACCGCCGAGTGGGACGAGGCGGCGCTCGCGACGGCCGCCGGAGAGGGGTTCTCGACGGCCACGGGCGTCGCCGACCTGCTCGCGACCGGCGGGTTACCCTTCCGGACGGCCCACGAGATCGTCGCGGCCGCGGCGGAGACGGTCGCGGACGACGACTCGCCGGCCGCGGCGGCCGCAAAAGTTGACGAGGCCGCTCGAAAGGTGACGGGCGAGCCCCTCTCCGCGTACGTGAGCCGCGAGGACGTGGAGTCGACGCTCGACCCGGCCGAAAGCGTCGCGAGCCGCGACTCCGTCGGGGGACCGGCGCCCGACGCGCTCGCCGACGCGCTCGCCGACGCCGAGGCGGGGATCGAGGGAGACGAGGCCGCGCTGACGGCCGAGCGCGACGCGCTCGCCGACGCGAGCGAGGCGCTGGACGCGGAGGTCGACCGCTATGTCTGAGCCGCGACGCCCGCGAGGTCGGCGTCGGCTCGGTCGGGACCGACCCGACCGACGACGACGACCGTCCCCGTAGGGGGACATACTTACTACCGAGATCTGACATTCGATCTCGACACGCCGGTATTTCGCCGATCTCTTTCCGTTAGCGGCCGATCCACTTTGTATAAATTATCTTACAAGTTCGAAGCCTTTATGCCCGTTCACGGCGGAGATGTGGGCACGATGACGAGCGACACCGACACCCTGACCGCGGAGGACCCGATCACGGGCGAGGAGATCGAGATCCCGGCCGACGTCGAGGTCGGCGAGATCATCGACAGTCCGGTCACCGGGACCGAACTGGAGGTCATCTCGCTCGACCCGGTCGTCTTGGAGGAGGCGCCGGAGCTCGAGGAGGACTGGGGCGAGTAGATGGCGACGACCGCCACGGCCGCGACACGCGAGTGGTCGACATGCGCGTAGGGGTCCTCTACTCTCGGATCCGGAAAGACGAGAAGCTCCTCCTCGACGAGCTTCGCGACCGGGGCCACGCGGTCGAGAAGATCGACATCCGGAAGGAGCGGTTCGGGCTGGAGTCCACGACGGCGGTGGTCGACGACCTCGACCTCGTCGTCGACCGCTGCCTGTCGACGAGCCGGTCGCTGTACGCGACCCGCTTCCTCGACAGCTACGGCGTCCCGGTGGTGAACTCCCCCGAGACGGGCGACGTCTGCGCCGACAAGGCGAGGAACTCGCTTGCGCTCGCCGAGGCGGACGTGCCGACCCCGGCGACGGAGGTGGCGTTCACGAAGGAGGCCGCCTTGGAAGCGATCGAGGAGTTCGGCTACCCGTGCGTCCTCAAGCCGGTCACTGGTTCGTGGGGCCGGCTGATGGCGAAGATCGACTCGCGCAACGCCGCCGAGGCGATACTGGAACACAAGGAGACGCTCGGCCACTACGAGCACAAGGTGTTCTACGTCCAGGAGTTCGTCGACAAGCCCGGCCGCGACGTCCGCGTCCTGGCGGTCGACGGCGAGCCGGTCGCGGCGATGACGCGGTCGTCCGACCACTGGCTCACGAACGCCGCGAAGGGCGGCGAGACGGAGTCGTTCGGCCTCGACGAGCGGGCGACGGAACTGGTCGAGAAGGCCTCGGACGCGGTCGGCGGCGGCATGCTCGGCGTCGACCTGATGGAAGTGGGCGTCGACGCGGACGCCGACCCCGCCGAGGGCGGCGCGGAGGACTACACCGTCCACGAGGTGAACCACACCGTCGAGTTCAAGGCGCTCGACGCGGCCACCGACGTGGACGTTCCGGCGCGGGTCGTCGACTGGCTGGAGGCGAAAGCGGGCGAGTTCGCCGAGGGATCGGTCGCGGGGGTGGACGCGTGAACACGACCGACGGCGGCGACGCGACCGCGGAGACGTACACCGCGAGCGTCGTCGGCGGCACCGGCTTCACCGGCGGCGAGCTGCTGCGGCTCCTCGCCGGCCACCCGGGATTCGAGGTCGTCCAGGCCACCTCGCGGTCGGCCGACAACATGACCGTCGGGCGCTCGCACCCGAACCTGCGCGGGCTCGACCTGCGCTTCTCGGACCCCGACGATCTAGAGTCGGTCGACGTGCTGTTCGCGGCGACGCCCCACGGCGTCTCGATGGGCCGGGTCGACGAGTTCTTGCAGGCGGCCGACACGGTCGTCGACCTCTCGGCGGACTTCCGGCTCCCCGAGGCCGACGCCTACGACGAGTGGTACGACGGCCACGAGTCGCCCGAGTACCTGGAACGCGCCGAGTACGCGCTCCCGGAGATCAACCGCGAAAATCTCCCTGGCGCCGACCTGATCGCCGGCGGCGGCTGCAACGCGACCGCGGCGATCCTCGGGCTGAAGCCGCTCGTCGACGCGGGCGCGCTCGGTCCCGAGGCCGGCGAGGTCGTCGTGGACGTGAAGGTCGGCTCCTCGGAGGGCGGCGCCGGCGGCGGCGCGGCCTCCTCGCATCCGGAGCGGTCGGGCGTCGTGCGCCCGTACGCGCCCACGGGGCACCGCCACGAGGCGGAGATCGAGGCGTACCTCGGCCTCTCCGTCTCCTTCACCGTCCACGCGGTCGACATGGTGCGCGGCGCGAGCGCGACCTGCCACGTCTTCCCCGACGAGCCGGTCTCGAAGGGCGACCTGTGGGGCGCGTACCGCGACGCCTACGCCGACGAACCGTTCATGCGGATCGTCTCGGGCGGGGGCGGCGTCTACCGCTACCCCGAGCCGAAGTCGGTCGCCGGGACGAACCACGGCGAGGTCGGCTTCGAGCTCGACCCCGGGAACCGGCGCGTCGTCGTCTTCTCGGCCATCGACAACATGACCAAGGGCTCGGCGGGACAGGCGGTCCACGCGGCGAACGTCGCGCTCGGGCTGCCCGAGACCGCCGGCCTCGAGTTCGACGGGCTCCACCCCGTGGGATCGCCATGAGCGGGGAGCGGACCGGCGGCGCGGCCGCCGACGAGCCCCCGGTCGTCGTGAAGGTCGGCGGCGCGAAGGCGGTCGACCCCGCCGGCGCGGTCGGCGACGTGGCGCACCTGACGGCGAACGGCCGCGAGGTCGTCGTCGTCCACGGCGGCTCGACGGTCGTCGACGAGACGCTCGAACGGCTCGGCATCGAGCCCGAGTACGTCGAGTCCGCCTCCGGCGTCACCGGTCGCTTCACCGACGCGGCGACGATGGAGGCGTTCGCGATGGCGATGGCGGGCAAGCTCAACACCGAGCTGACGGCGCGGTTCCGGTCGGCCGGGGTCGACGCGGTCGGCCTCTCGGGCGTCGACGGCGGGCTCCTCTCCGGGCCCCGCAAGTCGGCGGTCCGCGTCGTCGAGGACGGCAAGCGGAAGATCCGCCGCGGCGATCACTCCGGACGGATCGAGTCGGTGAACGCCGACCTGCTCGCCGGCCTCCTCGACGACGGCTACACCCCGGTCGTCTCGCCGCCGATGGCGGGCGACGAGGGCGACGGCGAGGTGACACCCGTCAACGCGGACGCCGACCGCGCGGCCGCGGCGGTCGCCGGCGCGCTCGGCGCCGACCTCGTCCTCCTGACCGACGTGTCGGGCGTGTACGCCGACCCGGACGACCCCGAGACGCGCATCGACGCGGCCGCGACGCCCGAGGAGCTGGCGGCCGTCGAGGACGCCGCCGAGGGGTTCATGGGCAAGAAGGTGATGGCCGCGACGGAGGCGCTCGAGGGCGGCGCCGGCCGCGTCGTGATCGCGGACGCCAACGTCCGCGACCCGGTCGTCGCCGCGCTCGGCGGCGAGGGGACGGCCATCGAGCGGTCCGCGCTCGGCGACGGCGCGGGCGACGACGCCGGCGGCGGCGAGGCCCCCGAGGAAGGGGGTGAGACCGCGTGAGCGGCTTCGTCTTCTCCGAGAAGCCGATCGAGATCGCCTCGGGCGACGGGGTCCACCTCACGGACGCGAACGGCACCGAGTACCTCGACTTCGGCGCCAGCTACGCCTGTACGCCGGTCGGCCACTGCCACCCCGAGGTCGTCGACGCCGCGACGAGCCAGCTGGAGGAGCTCATGTACGTCCAGGCGTCGTACCCGCACGCGGCGCGGACGGCGCTGTACGAGCGGCTGGCCGAGCTCGCGCCCGTCGACGTCGACAACGTCTGGCTCTGTAACTCCGGCACGGAGGCGAACGAGGCCGCGCTGAAGTTCGCCCGGCACGCGACGGGCCGCGAGAAGATCGTCGCGACCACGCAGGGGTTCCACGGCCGGACGATGGGGACGCTCGCGACGACGTGGAAGGACAAGTACAAGCAGGGGTTCGGCCCGCTCGCGGGCGGCGTCGAGTTCGTCGAGTACGGCGACGCCGACGCGATGCGCGAGGCCGTCGACGAGGACACCGCCGCGGTCATCCTGGAACCGCTCCAGGGCGAGGGCGGGATCAACCCCGTCTCGACCGAGTACCTCCAGGCCGTCCGGGTCGCGACCGCGACGAGCGGGGCCGCGATGATCCTCGACGAGATCCAGACCGGGCTCGGCCGGACCGGGTCGATGTGGGCCGCGGAGAATCACGACGTGGTCCCGGACATCCTCACGACCGCGAAGGGACTCGGCAGCGGGCTCCCGATCGGCGCGACGCTGTGCCGCGACTGGATCGCCGCGGACGCCGGCGACCACGGGTCGACGTTCTCCGGCGGCCCCGTCGTCTCCGCGGCGGCGGGCACCACCCTCGACGTGATCGAGCGCGAGGACCTGCCCGCGCACGCCGACGAAGTGGGGTCCTACCTCCGCGGCGAGCTCCGCGACCGCCTCGGCGACGACGTGCGCGACGTGCGCGGCGACGGGCTGATGGTGGGGATCGAGGTGCGCCGCGGCTCGAACCGGCTGCTGCGCGACCTCGCCATCGAGCACCAGATCCTCGCGCTCCCCGCGGGGCGGACCGTGCTCCGCCTGCTCCCGCCGCTGACGATCGAGCGCGAGCACGCCGACGCGGTCGTCGACGCGATCGAGGAGGTGATCGGCTGATGGCGGCCGGGAAGGGACGTGAGGCCGACGCCGCGTCCGAGGGGGGCGGCGACGTGGTCGCCGGCGGCGGCTACCCGGCGGCCTGCGACACGCCCGCCCGGAAGCTGCTGTACGACATGGTCTCGATCCCCTCGCCGTCGGGCGAGGAGGAGCGGGCCGCGGAGCGGCTCGTCGACTTCTTCGAGGCGAACGGCCGGGAGGCGTGGATCGACGACGCCGGGAACGTCCGCGCGCCGGCGGACGACGCCGTCCTCCTCACCTCCCACGTCGACACGGTGCCGGGCGACATCCCCGTCGAGGTGCGGCCGGCGCCGCCCGAGGGCGAGCTGCCCGAGCCCTCGGACGTGCGCGTCGGCGAGCCCGGCGACCCCGTGCTGTGGGGCCGCGGCGCGGTCGACGCGACCGGCCCGCTCGTCGCGATGGCGGTCGCGGCGGTGAAGACGGGCGTCTCGTTCGCGGGCGTCGTCCGCGAGGAGGTCGACTCCGGCGGCGCGCGCGCCCTCATCGGCGACCGCGACGCGCCCGAGGCGGTGATCAACGGCGAGCCGTCGGGCTGGCGGGGGATCACCCTCGGCTACCGCGGCCTGCTGGAGGGGACGTACGTGAACACGAGCGAGTCGGGCCACTCCTCGCGGCCGGAGCCGAACGCGATCCAGCACGCGATCGACTGGTGGCACGGCGTCGAGGAGACGTTCACCCCCGACGACGACGAGACCGCCGTCTTCGACCAGGTGACGACGAAGCCCATCTCGGTCGACGGCGGCCTGAGCGACGACGGGCTCGCCGTCGAGGCGACGATGGACGTCCAGCTCCGGGTCCCGCCCTCGCGGCCGGTCGACGAGATCCACGAGCTGGCGGAAGCCGAGCTGACCACCGGCTCGGTCCACTGGGGCGAGCCGATGCCGCCGGTGATGGAGAGCCCCCGGACCGACCTCGCGCGGGCGTTCCGCGTCGCGATCCGGGGCGCCGGCGGCGACGTGCGCCTGCTCCGGAAGACCGGCACGAGCGACATGAACCTCTTCGCGGCCGCGTGGGACTGCCCGATGGTCACCTACGGCCCCGGGAACTCCGACCTCGACCACGCGCCCGACGAGCGGCTCCCGCTGCCCGACCTCGACCGCGCCGTGTCCGTGCTGACCGAGGTCTGCCGCGAGCGACGCTGACCGACCGCCACGACCTTCGAACTCGACCGGTCTCCAACGACACCACACCACCCAACGATGCCACTCGCCACCGACGACTTCCTCGACATCGACGACGTGACGCCCGCCGAACTGGACGCCCTGCTCGACCGCGCCGCCGCGATGAAGGCGGGCGAGACCGACCCCCGACTGGCGGACGCGACGCTCGGGATGATCTTCGAGAAGCCCTCGACGCGCACCCGCGTCTCCTTCGAGACCGGGATGACGCGGCTCGGCGGCCACGCCATGTTCCTCGGCCCCGACGACATCCAGCTGGGCCACGGCGAGCCGCTGCGCGACACCGCGCGCGTCCTCGGCCGCTACGTCGACGGCGTGATGGCGCGCCTCTTCGACCACGCGGACGTCGAGGTGCTCGCGGAGTACGCCGACTGCGCCGTGATCAACGGACTCACCGACGAGGCGCACCCCTGCCAGACGCTCGCGGACCTCCTCACGATCCGCGAGACGGTCGGCGCGGACGCCACGGTGGCGTGGGTCGGCGACGGCAACAACGTCGGGCAGTCGTTCGTCGTCGGCGCGGCGATGGCCGGGATCGACGTGGAGGTGGCCACCCCCGCCGACTACGGGATGAACCCCTCCGTCTTCGACCGCGCCGCCGAGTTCGGGCTGGACGTGACGCCGACGACCGACCCCGAGGCCGCCGTCGAGGACGCCGACGTGATGTACACCGACGTGTGGATCTCGATGGGCCAGGAGGACGTGCGCGACGAGAAGCTCGCCGCCTTCGACGGGTTCCAGGTGAACGCCGACCTGCTCGCCGGCACCGACGCGAGGGTGATGCACTGCCTCCCCGCGCACCGCGGCGAGGAGATCACCGACGACGTGCTCGAATCCGACCGCGCGCTCGTCTGGGACCAGGCGGAGAACCGGATGCACGCGCAGAACGCCCTGCTCGTCGAACTGCTCGGCGACGACTGAGGCCTGCGGGCGCTCGGCGGGCGACGCGTCGGGGGGCCGCCGCGTCCTCACTGACGCCGCGGCGGGTCGCGGTCGTCCATGAGGAAGACGCTGTCCTGATGCGGGTCGAAGTACACCTCCAGCGCGCGGAGGGCGCCCACGTACGCCGCGATCGCGGCGAACACGAACGAGACCGCTGCCGGAACGAGGAGACCGAGGACCATACGCGACCGTTCGCTCGTCCGGCGACAAAGGCGTATCGACGGCGCGGCGGCGCGCGCCCGTGAGCGGCCGCCGGTGGCGGCCGCGAACGGCACCGCGCGAGGGAGTCGGCCGACCGGGGGGAGGCCGACGAGGCTGGGGAGGCGCGAGGTGCGGTCTGTGCGGAGCGGGACGCAAAGGGGCAGCCGTGAGCGGGCACGGGCCTTCACGAGGGCAACCGCTCGTGAGCCAATCAGAACGCTCCGCGCTCTGATGACGACGGCAGCACCGCGGGAGCGAGCAGCGCGAGCGACTGAGGAGCACAGCGAGCGTGCGCCCGTCTCACGGCGGGGGCATTGGCGGTGTCCGCCGACGATCCGTTATCACGGCTCCGTTGAAACCCTAAAGAACGGATAGGATCGCCGTGCGAGATACAGAGCGTGTATCTATGACGGCATCGGATTAACGGCCCCGGCGTGACCGGTAACCGATCATCACGATTGAGCGGAATTCCGGGCTTTTTGCGGCGGATCGTCTCTTAACTACTTGTTCGACGACTTGTTTCTGAACTCTTTTTTCAGATGCATCCAGCCGAGCACCGGCATGTTCTTCAGGAAGTCCCAGACAGCTCTCGGGCCCGCCTCAACTAGCACTCGGATGGCACCCTTCTTTCGGGTGAAAAAAAGCGGCCGCCCCCGGTAGATATCCCGTTTGTATATCCGATCGTCTTCCCGTCGCTCAAGCACCTCCCTGACCTTGCTCACGTGGTTCCAGTCGCCCCGCATCACAACGACTCCGTCCGGGGTGATGACGTGTACCGAATTCGGCATCCCGCCGTACTTCCGGTGGCCCGTTCCTTCGATATCGTCCACGAGGACCGTGCGCTCGACATCGTAGTCGGCCTCAAACTTCCTCGCGCGTTCCAGTTTGTCCTGGAACGAGTGGTGCGCCTCGCAGTTCTCTCCTGGGTGGGCCTCCCGCGTGTACAAGAGGATGAATACGACGTCTTCGAACTCTTGAGAGAGTTTATCCATAGCCTGGACCTTCGAATCGGTAATCGGACACGTGAGGCTTCCCGTCTCTAAGACTACCCAGGATCCCCCGAAGTCCGAGAGGCTGACGGCATTCCCATCGAGCGTGGTCGCCTCGAAATCGGGGGCCTCGTCACCCGGTCTGGGACCGTCGAACCGCTTGAAATCGTAGTACTCCGGCCCAAAATGCCGGTAGTTGTACGTATCTGTGACATCTCTGCGGGCTGTTTCGGGCGTTTCCATGGCACTCATAGCAGTTGGGTACGGTGGGGGGAAGAGTTAGGCTACTGCCTAGCACTATCGGTAGTATATATGAGAGCCGGTGAGAGAGGCGTTGATTGGTGTCCGCAGCGAGGACCGAAGCGAGAAACGTACGTCGTATGAGAGCGGTCACGTTCACCCTCGGACAGCCTTCCGGTTCGCATATCTCCTCTCGGATGTTCGGCCCGGACTCGGAGTTCGAACGGGATCGAATTCATCACCTGAACATCCTGGCGGACGAAACCGTTGTCCTGCTCGGCCGGCTGCGCGGTGATATGGACGACGCGGCGAGGTTGTTGAGCGAAAACGCGGACGTCCTCGGTCACAGCATCTCCAGCGAGCAGGGCGGGAGCGCGCTTGTGTACGTCCATGCCTACCCACCACCCGAACTCAAGGAGTTCCTCAAGTTACCACGTACGCACGAGGTGTTCTTCGACTTCCCCATCGGGAGCACGCAAGACGGGCGACACCGAGTGGTTCTGATCGGGGAAACGAACCAGGTGATACAGGAGGCCCTCGCCGATCTACCACCAACACTCGACGTGTCGATTGAACGGATCGGACCCTATTTGGAGGCAGGGACGCCGCTGCCTGTCCAGTTGACGGACCGTCAACGGGAGGTGCTCAATGTCGCCCTCGATCTCGGGTATTATGACGTACCACGCCAAGCGACCCATCAGGATATCGCCGACCGATTGGAGCTTTCTGCTGGAACGGTAGGCGAACACCTCCAGAAAATCGAGTCTCGGGTGTTCGAGGCATTCCGTTCCTAAACCAACTCGGTCGCGCGAGCCTCCGTATCCGGTAGGATTCGACTCCATGAATGGGTGATGAAAACGATCGATAGATTACTTTTCGAGGTGATTTCGAAAGAACTCTCTATGCAAGACTCGCGCCCTCCATGCAGCACGAATCAGCTGAACCACTCGTCTCCTGTCAGTATCGGCCTGACCGATACAGAGAATGTAGCCAGCACGGGGACTGCGTTATTTTCTTAAAATGGATCCTGAATTAGCCGATAGAACGTGCCTGCGTATCAACTAATGTTGGTCAACGGACGTGTTGTGACCACACTCGTCGGGCGCGTCCATCGAATACTGTTATAACGAGCCCAAGAGAGCAAAAGAATCCGAACCCCCCAACGGATAACCAGAGTCGATAGAGTGTAGTGACGAGGAATAAATAGACGGCCAAACCGAGAGAGACGGATGTCAACAAGGCGAACGTCACTGCTTTCCAACTGGGAGATGCGTCACGGAAGTACCTATACGCATTTGTCGTAAGCACAACGAGAGAGGCCCAGCCTGCCGCAAGCACGGAACCAAAGAAGACCGATGAGGATGAGAACTGAACCAACTGTCCCCTGAAACCCGAAACCTACAATGGTTCCGCAAAGCAGGAAAAGATAGAAACCTACTACGAATTCCTCAAGAGACCTGATTGACGATTCAGCCATACTGACTTTATTTTACGATTACTACATAATTGCTGGGGATGAAAGATTCATACTACTGTTTTCGAACTACCCCTCCTGAGTCAATTAATAGGTGAATTCCCTGTACCGAACGAACTACAGTAGATACTTCCGGAGTTGCGCGACTGAATAAACCGCAAGACCGCGCTTGCTTATTGAATTCAGTTACGCGTATTGTTCATCTCTTATCTCGCTGAAACCTCGTCCGATCAAGTACCCAACTAGTGTAATCAATCCAGATATGATTGCTCCGGCGACAAGTGGGAATATGAAAGCGCCCGGCCCCGCCATGACCGGGATGAACAGATTGAGTGTGAAACCAAGACATGGACCGAATGTGAGTATCAAATTCCCAACAATATCTGCGCCTTGAAACGCTCGAAAGACAACGATGCCAGTAACAAGGAGCGCGCCCAGCCAAACAATAGCCGATTGTACTGAAGTCGAGGGTTCCAAGTCCCAGACTCGCAACCCAGTCAACGACCCAAGGACAAACAGAAACGCGGCCGTAGCCGCTATAATCTCACTTATTCGCTTGTTCAAGTGCATATACATTTTGCCTGTCTTACACCATGTATGCCTTGGGGGTCAAAATGGGGCTAAGCAATCTACGAGTCCTCTGTACTGACGGAATCGATCTATCCTGATTTCGTCACCTCGACGTGCCACATTCGCGCTCTCTATGCAGCACAGCTCTAAAGACATATCACCTACTGAGGGGTTCAACGAAGCCAAACGAGCGACAGCGCCTGGATCTAATTCCCGGTCCAGCGCAGTATCGCGAGCGTCCCCTCGAAGAGGGCGATCATCGTGAGCGTCACGATGATCGGCGCCATCCCGGTCGGGTCCGGGCTGAACAGGAACGCGATCCCGAGGAACGTCCCCCAGAAGATCAGCCGCTTCGCCTCCAGCCACTGCCGGGTGACGAGGTTCATCATGATCGCGAGCATGATGAAAAGCGGGATCTGGAAGACGATCGCCATGAACGCGAGCATGATGACGATCAGGTTGAACGTCTCCGCGAGCCCGAAGGCGATCGTTGCCGCGTCGGAGGTGTAGGTGGTGAAATACGAGAAGATCGCTGGCAACACGAGAAAGTGCGCGAAGGCGATTCCGATCCCGCCGAGGATGAGGCTCGTCGGCACCGCCGCGAGGTAGTAGCGCCGCTCGGTCTGGTACAGCCCCGGCCGCATGAACCGGTACGTCTCGTAGACGAACGCCGGGAGCCCGACCACGACGCCCGCGAGGCCGGCCACCTTCAGCCGGGTGAGCGGGAGTTCGAGCGGGCCGTACAGTCGCGGCCGGTTCTCCATCGGCGCCGGGATGTGGTAGCTCCAGAAGTAGTTGATGAGCTCCGTCGACTCGGTGACGACGACGAGCGTCGCGAGGCCGCCGATGAGGAACACGACCGCGAGCCGGCGCATCATCTCCTCGATGTGCACGGCGAGCGGCATCTCCTCGTCCGTCTCGGGGCCCTCGATCCCGTCGAACGGCTCGTCGTCCTCGGTCGTCGGCACGCCGGCGATCGCGGGGTCCGCGGCCTCGGCGGTCGTCGCCGGGGTGCCGCCGTCGCCGGCGGCCTCGGCGTCGTCCACCGTCGCGTCGTCGGCCGACAGTTCGCCGTCCGCAGACGCCTCGGCATCGACCGACTCCTCGTCGGCCTCGTCACCGTCGTCGAGCGCGGCCGACCGACCGGCGTCCTCGGCCTCGACCACCTCGTCCGGGTCCGAGAGCGTCTCCGGCGACCCGTCGTCGTCGCTGTCCGTCTCGCCCGCCGCGGAGTCGTCGTCGCCGTGGGTCGACCCGACCTCGGGCTCGACCTCGGCTGTCACCTCGGACTCGACGCCCGCGGACGGCTCCGCGTCGGTCCCGGACCCGTCGTCGACGGCGCCGTCGCTCTCGGGTTCGGCCTCGTCGGTCGACCCGTCAGCGGCGGCCGAGTCGTCGTCGCGCGACCGGTCCGAGTCGTCCATTCAGTTTCCCTACGCGACCGGGCGGTTATCAACCTTTTCGGATAGCGGCGCCGCGCGGGACCGATCGGCGTCGCTCCGCGGGCCGTCCCGGAACGGCGCCGGCGGCGGCGCCCGCGGTCGAAAAGGTTGATAACGGCGACGGCCCTCGCCCTCCGTATGGCGAGCGCCCTCGACGAGGACACCCAACGGTCGATCGCGGAGGGCCAGGAGACGGCAAAGGCGTTCCTTCGCTCGATCCAGAAGGACCTCCAGAAGGTGTTCGTCGTCTTCCTCATCGGCTTCCTCGCGACGTTCTGGGCGCTGCGCACGTACATCTGGGACCGGCTCCGCGAGGTGACGGAGTCGAACATGAGCGCCGCGGTCGCCGAGGAGGCCGACATCATCGCGACGACCCCGTTCGAGGTGATCCTCCTCCAAGCGAAGATCGGACTGATCGTGGGCGCGATAACCGCGATCCCGCCGCTGATCTACGTCACCCGCGACGAGCTCCGCGCCCGGGGGATGTGGCCGCAGTCGCCGATCGCTCGGTGGAAGCTCGCGCTGCTCGGGCTGCTCGGCGCCGGCCTGTTCTCCGCCGGCGTCGCCTACGGCGTCTTCGCCTTCTTCCCGCTGATGTTCGGCTTCCTGGCCGAGTTCGGCCTGGAGGCCGACATTCAGCCGACCTACGGGATCGTGATGTGGACGGAGTTCATCGTCTTCCTCTCGCTGTCCTTCGGGCTCGCCGGACAGATGCCCCTCCTCATCACCGGGCTGTCGTACGCGGAGATCGTCCCGTACGAGACGTTCCGGGACAAGTGGCGCTACGCGGTCGTCGCCATCTTCGTGTTCGGCGCCGTCTTCTCCCCGCCGGACCCGTTCACGCAGCTCCTGTGGGCGTTCCCGCTGGTCGCGCTGTACGGGTTCAGCCTCTACCTCGCGAAGCTCGTCGTCACGGCCAAGCGGAGCTCCGACCGCATCCACGTGCTCGGCGCGGTCCGGGACCACTGGAACGTCGTCGGGGGCGCGACCGTCCTCGGCGGCGCGCTCGTGTACGGCTTCTACGAGTACGGCGGCCGGACCGCGGTCAACGACCTCCTGCGGCTCGCGGGGAGCACCCGCCGCTTCCTCGCGCCGGGCGAGGGGCTCGGCCTCGACCCCGCCACCGCGCTCTGGGTCTATGCCGCCCTCTGGGCGCTCGCGTTCGCGGCCGTCGCGACGCTGTGGGCGGTGTACACCGACCTCGACACGACGAGCGCGGGCGCGCAGTACGGCGACCCGACCGCGATCGACGTGGGCGAGCTCGACGCCGCGGGGGTGCGGGCGGCCCCCGCGGACGCGTTCGCCGAGATGGGCGAAGAGGAGTCGCTCGCGCTGGCGCAGGCCGCGATCGACGACGACGACCCGGAGAAGGCGCAGGCGATCCTCGACCGCTACGACGAGGTGAACGAGGGGAGCGACGACGACGGCGAGTCGGACGCGAGCGACGCCGCGGGCACGAGCGGTGGGGGCTCCGGGGACGGTGGCGGCGGCGGGCTGGTCGGCTCCGTCCAGAACCGGACCTCGCGCGCCGGCTCGACGTTCCTCGCCGAGCTGACGGACGGCAACGAGGAGGCGGCCGAGGACGACATCGGCGGCTACTACAAGGACCTCAAGTTCATCTTCGACTCGCTGCGCACGCGGTCGTTCCGGATCGTCGCGGTGTTCGGCGCCGTGATGGCGGCCGCGTTCACGTGGCTGTACCTCGGCGGCCTCGGCACCGTCCGCGCCGACCTCGAACGGCGCGTGCCGGCGGAGGTGGAGGGCGGGATCAACATCATCACGCTCCACCCGGTCGAGGCGCTCATCTTCATGGTGAAGTTCTCGGTGATGCTCGGCATCTTCGCCGCGTTCCCCGTCGCCCTCTACTACGCGTGGCCCGCGCTCCGCGAGCGCGGCTTCGTCGCCGGGCGGATCTACCAGGTGTACCTCTGGGCGGGCGCGCTCGGCGCCGGGATGATCGGCGGCTTCGCGCTCGGGTACACGACCATCGCGCCCGGGATCATCGGCTGGCTCGTCACGGACGCGCGCCTCGCCGACATGGTCATCACCTACCAGGTGAGCGACTTCCTCTGGCTCGTCATCTACACCACGATCGGGATCGGCTTCCTCGCGGACATCCCCATCGCGATGGTGCTCCTCAACAACGCGGGCGTCCCGTACCGCGTGTTCCGGGAGCGCTGGCGCGAGGTGACGATCGGGATCATGCTCGTCGCGGCGGTGTTCACCCCCGCCGACGTGATCACGATGTTCCTCGCGACGATCCCGCTAATGCTGGCGTACGGGATCGGCGTCGGCGTCCTCTTCCTCGTCACCTTCGGCGGGCGCCGCGACCTCTCGCCGCCCGCGGAGTTCATCGGGGAGTGAGGCCCGCGCGCTCGCCGCGGTCGCCGGCGGCAACGGCCTCGCGAGGCCCCCGCGACCGACGACTATTCCCGCGCGCGCCCGCAACGGCAGAGTAGAAATGAGCAAGGACTACATCGAGGTCCGCGGCGCCGAGGAGCACAACCTCAAGGACCTCGACGTCCGGATCCCGCGCGAGGAGTTCACCGTCGTCACCGGGCTCTCGGGCTCGGGGAAGTCGTCGCTCGCGTTCGACACCGTCTACGCCGAGGGGCAGCGGCGCTACATCGAGTCGCTGTCCGCGTACGCCCGCAACTTCCTCGGACAGATGGACAAACCGCAGGTTGAGTCCGTCGAGGGGCTCTCGCCGGCCATCTCCATCGACCAGAAGAACGCCGCGAACAACCCCCGGTCGACGGTGGGGACCGTCACGGAGCTCCACGACTACCTCCGCCTGCTGTACGCCCGGATCGGCACGCAGTACGACCCGGTCACCGGCGAGGAGGTCGGCGAGCAGTCCGCCCAGGACATGGTGAACCAGATCCTCGACCTCCCCGAGGACACCCGCGCGAAGATCGCCGCGCCCGTCGTCCGCGACCAGAAGGGCGCGTTCGAGGACCTGTTCGAGGAGCTGGTGTCGGACGGGTACAGCCGCGTCGAGGTCGACGGCGAGCCGGTCGACCTCACGCTCGACGACCCCGACCTCGACGAGAACTACGACCACACGATCGACGTGATCGTCGACCGCGTCACCGTCTCGCCGGACGCCCGCTCGCGGATCACCGACTCCGTCGAGACCGCCCTCGAAGCGGCCGGCGGCGTCCTCAAGCTGATCGTCCCGGACCCGCCCGAGGACGTGCCGTTCGCGTCGAACGCGCGCTCGACGGGGTCGCTCGCGGCCGACGCCGACGGCGACGACCGGCTCGTCGTGGAGTTCTCCGAGGAGCTCGGCAACCCCAACTCCGACGTGCAGTTCTCCGCGATCGAGACGCGCTCGTTCTCCTTCAACAGCCCGTACGGCGCCTGCCCCGAGTGCGAGGGGATCGGCTCGACGAAGGAGGTCGACGAGGACCTCGTGATCGAGGACCCCTCCAAGCCGCTGAAGCACGTGTTCGAGCCGTGGAGCTACGACCGCACCTACTACTCGCGACAGCTCGACAACGTCGCCGACCACTTCGGCGTCGACCTCGACGCGCCGTTCGAGGAGCTCGACGAGGAGATCCGGCGGCAGTTCCTCTACGGGACCGACGACCTGGTCCACTTCGAGTGGACGACGAAGAACGGCACCCGCGAGAAGACCGAGCGGTTCGAGGGCGTCATCCCGAACCTGGAGCGCCGCCACGTCGAGACCGACTCCGAGCGCGCCCGCGACCACATCGAGGAGTACATGGCCGTGACGACCTGTCCCGAGTGCGAGGGGACGCGCCTGAAAGAGCAGTCGCGGCACGTCCTCGTCGCGGGCACGTCGATCACCGAGGTCAACGAGCTGTCGATCGCCGAGGCCCGCGAGCACTTCGAGGGGATGGAGGCGGAGCTGACCGAGCGCGAGACGACCATCGCCGAGGAGATCCTCAAGGAGATCCGCGCGCGCCTCGGCTTCATGGAGGAGGTCGGCTTGGAGTACCTCACCCTCGACCGCGAGGCGTCGACGCTGTCGGGCGGCGAGAGCCAGCGCATCCGGCTCGCGACGCAGGTCGGGTCGGGGCTCGTCGGCGTGCTGTACGTCTTGGACGAGCCCTCCATCGGGCTTCACCAGCGCGACAACGACCGGCTGCTCGACACCCTCGAAGGGCTCCGCGACCTGGGGAACACCCTCCTCGTCGTCGAGCACGACGAGGAGACGATGCGGCGCGCCGACGAGATCATCGACATGGGCCCCGGCCCGGGCAAGCGCGGCGGCGAGGTCGTCGCGCAGGGCGACTTCGACGAGGTCGTCGCCGCCGACGAGTCGGTGACCGCCGACTACCTCGCGGGTAGGAAGGGGATTCCGGTGCCCGACGAGCGGCGCGAGCCCGAGGGCGAACTCGTCGTGCGCGGCGCCCGCCAGCACAACTTGAAGGACTTGGACGTGCCGATCCCGCTCGGCACGCTGACGACGGTGACCGGCGTCTCCGGCTCCGGGAAGTCGACGCTCGTCAACGACATCCTCTACAAGGGGCTCGCCCGCGAGATGAACGACAACACCTCGGTCGACCCCGGCGCACACGACGCGATCGAGGGGCTCGACGACGTCGAGACGGTGCGGCTCATCGACCAGTCGCCGATCGGGCGGACGCCGCGCTCGAACCCCGCCACGTACACGGACGTGTTCGACCACGTCCGCGAGCTGTTCGCGGAGACGAAGCTCTCGAAGCGTCGCGGCTACGAGAAGGGGCGCTTCTCGTTCAACGTGAAGGGCGGGCGCTGCGAGGAGTGCGGCGGGCAGGGCACCGTCAAGATCGAGATGAACTTCCTCTCGGACGTGTACGTCCCCTGCGAGGAGTGCGGCGGGGCCAGGTACAACGACGAGACGCTCGACGTGGAGTACAAGGGGAAGACCATCGCCGACGTGCTCGACATGAGCGTCGCGGAGGCCCACGAGTTCTTCGAGAGCCACCGCGGGCTCGAACGCCGGCTGAAGCTGCTGAAGGACGTGGGGCTCGGCTACATGGAACTCGGCCAGCCCTCGACCACGCTCTCGGGCGGCGAGGCCCAGCGCGTGAAGCTCGCCGAGGAGCTCGGCAAGCGCGCGACCGGCGACACGCTGTACCTCCTCGACGAGCCGACGACGGGCCTGCACAAAGAGGACGAGCGCAAGCTGATCGACGTGCTCCACCGGCTCGTCGACGCCGGCAACACCGTCGTCGTCATCGAGCACGAGCTCGACCTCGTGAAGAACGCCGACCACGTGATCGACCTCGGCCCCGAGGGCGGCGACGGCGGCGGCGAGCTGGTCGCGGACGGCACGCCCGAGGAGATCGCCCACGTGGACGCCTCCCACACCGGGCGCTACCTCCGAGACATGCTCCCGAAGGTCGACCTCGAAGGCCCCCGCGACGACCGCCGGAAGCCGGCGGTGGCCGACGACGACTGAGACGCCCCACCGCGAGCCCGGCGTCTACCCTCGAAGCGGGCGGCGACCGAACGTCCCCGTCACCCTCGCGACGGCGAGGAGCGCGATCAGGTCGGCGGCGAGCGCCGCGATGACGCCGAATCTGAACAGGACCAAGAGACCCAGTACCGCCACGGCGAGCCCGACCGCGGCGCGACGAGCGCGGTCACGGTTGGGGAGCGAGCGGGACACCTGAGCGCCGACGCCGGCCTGCTCCGCGAAGAGGAGGACGCCGAACGGGGACACGGCAGGCATACGGCTCGGGTCCGACCGAGCCTGTATGAATATGTCGGCGCGGGGGAAAGCATCCGGAGCGGGCGGGGTGACCCCCGCGACCCGCATCTTGATGCTGCGGCGCGTCGTCCCCTGGTCATGCGAGAGATCACGACGGACGACGTGCCGGAAGAGCTCGGCCCGTACTCACAGGGAATCGTCTCCGGCGACACGGTCCACGTCTCGGGGAAGACGGGCGTGGACCCCGACACGGGGGAGACGCCCGAGTCGGTCGGCGAACAGACGACGCAGACGCTCGAAAACGTCGCCGCGATCGTAGCGGCGGCCGGGACGACCCCGGACGCGATCGTGTCGGCGACCGTCTACCTCACGGACATGGACGACTACGACGCGGTGAACGAGGCGTACCGGTCGTTCCTCTCGGACCCGTACCCGGCGCGGACCTGCGTCGAGGTGTCTCGGCTCCCCGCGCCGCTCGACGTGGAGATCACGGTCACGGCGGAGCTCGACGGCGACTGAGGCCGGCAGAACGCGGCGGCGCGAACGGCCGAGCGCGGCGGCCCCGCCCTCAGAACTTCTCCAGCAGGTCGCCGTAGAACTCGCCGCCGCGGTCGTCCGCGAGCTTCTCGACGATGAGCTCCGGCGTCGAGCGCGCGAGGTGCCCCTTCTTCGGCGAGCGGTTCACGCGCAGTTCGCCGTCGACGAGCCCCGCGGCCTCGATGCCGTCGACCGCGACCGCGAAGTCGGCGGCGTCGCGTATCTCGCGGGCCAGGTGGGAGACGAAGACCGCGGTGGCGTCCTGGTCGTCGAGCGCCTCCAGGATGCCCGCGATGATCTTCGCGGAGGCGCCCGGCTCCGTGATCGACTCCAGCTCGTCGACGAGGACGAGCCGGCCGTCCGCGCCGTCGACGAGGTCGCCGAAGTCCCGCAGCGTCGCCTCGAACGCGCCCGCGTCGAGGGTCCCCTGCGACTTCGCGTAGTAGTGGATCTCCTCGAACCGCTCGACGGTGGCCGACTCGGCGGGCACGGGGAGCCCCATCTGCGCGAGGACGACGACCAAGGCGACCAAGTCGAGCGTGGAGGTCTTTCCGCCGGAGTTGACCCCGGACAGGAGCGTCGCGCCCGAGACGGCGTAGTCGACGGGCTCGACGGCCGCGAAGTCCACGTCGAGCAGCGGGGAGCGGCCGCCCTCGATGCGGAAGCCGGCGTCCGCGTCGGCGTCCTCCGGTCCGACGACCTCCGGCATCGCACAGTCGAAGTCGTCGGCGAACCGCGAGATAGCCAGCTCCACGTCGAGTTCGAGGGCGTCGCGCACGAGCTCCTCGACCGGCTCGCGGAGGTCGCCGAGGTCGCTCGCGAGCTCGGCCTTCAGCGTCGCCGCCCGCCGGTCGCGAGCCGCTGACAGCTCCGTGCGGAGCCGCGAGACCGCGCTCTCGTCGTGGTCGACCGGGAAGGAGGGGTCGCCGCCGAAGACGCGCTCGGCGAGCTCCGCCTCCTCGGGCTCTAAGCGGAGCGCGTCGGCGAGGTGCTCGCGGGCGGCGTCGACCGCCGCGTCGTACTCGTCGGCCAGCTCGCGGTCGAGCAGCGAGTCGACGCGGGCGCCCTGCTCGACCAGCGAGAGGAAGTCGGTCCCCTCGATGGTGACGTCGCGCTCGCGGATCGCCTCGCGCAGCCGGTCGTCGGCGACGGACGCCGCCGTCGACACCGCGGCGTCAAGGTCGTCGACGGCGGCCGTCAGCCGGTCTAACTCCGCGTCGCCGGCGATGGTGCCGTCGTCGTCGAGCCGCGAGAGCGCGTCGCGCAGGCGGTCGATGTCGACGGGGGGGTCGCCGTCCGAGACGGGGTCCCCGGCCGCCGCGGCGGCCTCGTGGACCGCCGCGGCCGCCTCCAGCCGCTCGCGGTTCTCCGCGAAGAAGGCGAGCAGGCGCTCCGGGACCGTCTCCGCGGGGGTCTCCAGCGCGTCCGGGCGCACGCTCACGTCGCCCTCCACGTCGAGGCCGGCGAACGACTCGTCTAAGACGATCACCGAGGCGTACGACCGGCCGAGCTCGGAGACGTCACGGGCGTCCTCGACCGTCTCGACGGAGAGCTCGGGCACCTCGGCCTCGGCCCGCGCGAGCGTCTCGGCGTCGGCGCTCGCGAGGCACCGGTCGCGGACGCGCACGGTCGGGGGGTCGGCGAGCGGCGCGCAGTCCGCGAGCGCCTCGCGGACCGCCGGGTCGGGGTCGCGCTCCGTCGCGGCGGCCGCGAACGCCTGGGCCTCGTCGATGCGCGAGGCGGACGCGCTCGGGTAGAACGTCTCCAGTCGCTTCGCGGCGTAGTCGGTGACGGTCCGCTCGCGCAGCAGGTCGATCGCCTCCCGGTACAGCTCGCGGGCCCGGTCGGTGGCCAGCACCCGCCCGTCGTCGCCGTGGCGGCGGCGGATCGCCCCGCGCGCGATGCGGGCCGCGCGGGCCTCGTTGACGCCCGGCGCGCGGGCGATGGCGGCCACGTCGCCGGACTCGACGGTCGCGGCCGGGTCGTCGAGCTCGCGCAGGGCCGCGGCCGTCTTGGCGCCGACGCCGGGGATCGCCTCCAGATCCATCTACCGGCCGGTATCGCGGCAACGGTCTAAAGCGTGCGGGTCGCTCCCGCGGGCCGCCGCTGCCGAACCCCGGACGGCCGCCGTCGGTTCCGCGTGCGACGGGCTTTTTCGCGCGGGCCGCGAACGCCGGCCATGAGTCAGAACGCGCGGCCCGTCGGCGACGGGTCGCTCGGCCCCGAGACGGCGTCGAAGGCGGCGAGCGCCCGCGGCGCGCTCGCCGAGCGGGACGGGGTGCTCGTCGCGTTCTCGGGCGGCGTCGACTCGGCGGTCGTCGCGGCGCTGGCCCGGGACGCGCTCGGCGGGGACGCCGTGGCGTGTACCGCCCGCAGCGAGACGCTCCCCGCGGCGGAGCTCGACGACGCGCGGCGGGTCGCCGGCGAGATCGGGATCGACCACGAGACGGTCGCCTTCTCCGAGCTCGACGACCCGAACTTCGTCGCGAACGACGGCGACCGGTGTTACCACTGCCGGACGATGCGGCTCGGGAAGATGTACGAGACGGCGAAGGAACGGGGGATCGACACGGTCTGTGACGGGACGAACGCGGACGACCCGGGCGAGGGGCACCGACCCGGGCTCCGCGCGGTCGAGGAGCTCGACGTGTTCTCCCCCCTCCTGGACGCCGGGATCGCGAAGGAGGAGGTCCGCGCGATCGCCGACGCCTACGACCTCTCCGTGGCCGACAAGCCGTCGATGGCGTGTCTCTCCTCGCGGATCCCGACCGGCCTCGAAGTGACCGAGGAGCGGCTGACCCGCGTCGAGAAGGCCGAGCGCGTGCTCCGCGAGTGGGGCTTCGAGGGGTTCCGCGTCCGCGACCACGACGGGCTCGCCCGCGTCGAGATCGCGCCCGACGAGCTGGAGCGCGCGCTCGATCCCGCCTTCGCCGACGCCGTCCACGAGCACCTGACCGACCTCGGCTTCGAGTACGTCACCCTCGACATGGCCGGCTACCGGACCGGCAGCGTGAGTCCGGGCGGCGAGGGCGAGCCCGCAGACGACGCGAACGGCGCGGACGGGGCGGACGGAAGCGAGTCGGCGGCGGCCGGCGGCGACCTCGGACGGCAGTACCCGCGCTGAGAGGCCGGAGAGGGGGTTGACGCGACGCCGTTCGGCGTTATCACCCGAGAGAACCCGGTAGGAACGCTTATAAACGGTGTTGCTGAATCGACACCTATGCGGGAGGCACAGACGCTGGCGGTGATCGCCGGCGGCGTCGGCGGGGCCGTCGGGGCGTTCGTCGGCGTCGCGGTCGGCGGGTCGGCGCTCTCGGTGACGCTGACCACCCTCGGGGTCGCGACGCTCGTCGGCGTGGGAGTCATCGCGAGCGCGGTCATCGCCGGCGACGTGGAGTTCCTCGCCGACGCGGACGGCGAGTGAGCGAGAGGGGCCGGAAGTCGGTCGCAGCGGCTGCGACAGCGAGTGCGGCTGCGCCGAGGCGGTCACGTACGTCGAGTACCGCGGCGAGCGGCTGTGAACGGGCGGCTCGACGGACGTTTCCGTCGGCGACATTCGCGGCCGACCGCGCGCTTCAAGGCCCCGCCGCGACGAACGAACGCCATGAGTCTCATCGCGTTCGACTTCGACGGGACGCTCTCCGACTCCGAGATGACGGTCCTGCTCGCCGAGCGGGCGGGCGTCACCGACGAGGTCGCCGAGATCACCGAGCGGGCGATGAACGACGAGATCGGCTACGCCGAGAGCCTCTACCGGCGCGCGGAGCTTCTGGCCGGCCTGTCGGCGGCCGACGCCGAGGACGCCTTCGACGCGGTCCGAATCCGTCCCGGCGCCGCGCGCCTCATCGAGCGCTTACGCGACGAGGGGCACCACGTCGCCGTGCTCACGGGCGGGTTCGAGCGCGGCGTCGAGGCGGCGCTCGACCGCGAGGGCGTCGCCGTCGACACGATCGTCGCCAACCGGCTGCCGACCGACGCGGACGGCGCGCTCACCGGCGAGGCCGAGGGGCCGCTGATCGAGGGGACGAAGGACGACGCGCTCGCCGACCTCGCCGCGGAGGTGGGCGTCCCGATGTCCGAGACGGTGGCGGTCGGCGACGGCGCGAACGACCTGCCGATGCTGGAGGTCGCGGGGCTCGCGGTCGGCTTCATCCCGAAGTCCGCGGTGCGCCCCGTCTGCGACTCGGTCGTCGCCTCCATGTACCGGCTCGGGAAGGTGCTGGAGGCGCACGGCGTCCTCGCGGCCGACGAGTGACGCCCGAACCGGTTCGGTCCGGCGGTACCTGACGACGTTCGGCTGAAGGGTTAAACAGAAACGAAGCGAAATATACGGGTATGAGTGTCTCTGCTGGGGTGGTTCGATGCTGCCGACGCTGACGTATCTCCAGTTTCACCTCGTCTTCAGCCTCCCCGTCCTCGCGCTTCTGTGGTACCTCGCGCCGCGGTACGACGCGGTCCGGCGGCGGCGCGCGACGGCCGGGATCGCGATCCTCGTCGCCATCGCGTACCTCTACACGACCCCGTGGATCAGCTACATGATCCGGCAGGGCGCATGGGGGTACGCCGACGGCGCGGTGCTCGTCCGCGCGCTGTCGATCCCGCTCGGCGAGTACCTCTTCTTCGCGATCCAGACCGTCGTCACCGCGTTCGCGCTCCACCTGATCGGGTTCGACCCGACGTTCCGCGAGGGCGACTTCGACCGCGCGCCGCGGATCGCCGGCGTCGCGGTCGGTCTCGCGATGGTGCCGATCGGGCTCGGACTCGTCCTCCTCGACCCCTCGTTCCTCTACCTCGGCGGGCTGATCGCGTGGGTCGGTCCCGTCCTCGCGCTCCAGTGGGGGGTCGGCGGCGGGTACCTCGTGCGGACGCCCAAGATGTGGCTCGCGGCCACGCTGCTCCCGGCCGCGTACTTCTGGATCGCGGACCGGATCGCGATCGGAATGGGCACGTGGTACCTCTCGCCCGAGCTGACGACGGGCGTCACCGTTCTCGGACTCCCGATCGAGGAGATGCTGTTCTTCGCCTCGGCCGGCGTGATGACCGTCAACGGACTCGTCCTCTTCGAGTGGGTGCTCGACTGGAACGACCGCCGGGGACGGGCGGTCGGGGAGCCGTCCCCGCCGGGCGACGGTGAGCGCGACGTTCCCGGCCCGGAACCGCCCGCCGACCCGGACCCCGACGTGGTCGATGACTGAGGCGGCGTCGACGGGCGCGGCCGAGTCCCGGACCGCGGCGACGCGCGACCCAGGAGCGGGCGCGGGGGACGCGCCGGAGGCGGCCGACGCCGCGAACGAGCGCGTCGACCGCTGGTTCGCGCGCCGCCCGGCGCTGGCGCTGGCCGCGCTGCTGCCGATCGGCGCCGTGACCCCCCTGTTTCCGGTCGAAGTCGGCGTCGCGACGTTCGCGCTCGGCACCCTCGCCGTCGGGATGGCGCACGGCGCGGTCGACCACCTCGTCCCGCTCCGGGGCGCGCCAGACGTGTCGCTCCGGCGGTCGATCGCGGTCGTCTCGGTCGTCTACGCTGTCCTCGGCGGCGCGGTCGTCGCCGCGTTCTTCGCGGCGCCCGTCGCCGCGTTCGTCGGGTTCATCGCGCTCACGTGGCTCCACTGGGGCCAGGGCGACGTGGCGGCGCTCGCGATCGCCGGCGTCGACCACCTCCCCACGTCGGCGGAGCGGTGGCTGGCGCTCGTCGTCCGCGGGGGCCTCCCGATGGGCGTCCCCCTCCTCGCGCACCCCGAGGAGTACCGGCTGGTGGCCGAGTGGATCGTCGGGCTGTTCCTCGTCGACGCCGGCGCGGCGGCGGCCGCGGTCGATCCGCTGTTCGCGCCCGGCGTCCGGGTCGGCGTCGGGGTCGGGATGGCGGCCGCGACGCTGGCGTCGGTCGGGCTCGGCTACCGTCGCGTGAGGAGCGGCCGCGACGCGGGCGGGTGGCGCCGCGACGTCGGCGAATTGGCGGTGCTGTGGGCGTGGTTCCTGCTCGCGGCGCCGGTGTTCGCGGTCGGGGTGTACTTCGCGCTGTGGCACGCGCTCCGGCACGTCGGGCGGCTCGTCCTCGTCGACCCCGAGGCGGCGAGCGCGGCGTCGGCCGGCGACGCGGTCGGCGCGCTCACCCGCTTCGGCCGCGACGCCGCGCCGCTCACGCTCGGCGGGTTCCTCGTCGTGGGCGCGGTCGGGGTCTCGGTGCCCGCCGGCGTGGCGGCGCCGGGCGACCTGCTCGCCGTGTCCCTGGTCGCCATCGCGGCCATGACGCTGCCGCACGTCGCCGTGGTCACGTGGCTCGACCGCCGGCAGGCGGTGTGGCGGCCGGACGCCGGCCGGTGACCGCGGGCCGCGGGGCCGGCGGGGTTCCGGCACCGCATCGCTCTTACTCCGCGGCGACGTTCCCTCCGTCGATGGACGAGATCGCGATCCGGGACCCGCGGCCGGACGACGCCGAGGCGCTGGAGGCGCTCATCACCTCGCACTTCAGCGAGGGGAGCTCCTACGGCGTCGACCTCGGGCTCGACGACCCGACGTACCACGTGCTGGTCGCGGTCGAGGCCGGCGCGGAAGACGCGGGGGAGACCGGTGCCGAGGGGGGCCGCGAGAGCGGCCGGATCCTCGGGGTGATGGCGCTCCGGGAGCTCGCGTCCCCCGACGCCGTCGCCGACGAGATGTACTTCTTCGACGACCCCGACCTGCTCCCCGATGCGGGGCTGTACGGGCACCTCGAGATGGGGTACGTCAGGCCGGACGCGACCGGACGCGGGATCGGGAGCCGGCTGCTCGAACGCCTCCACGCGGTCGGCGCGGACCGCGGCGTCGACTGCTTCCTCGCGGACTCGTGGTACCACGGCGGCGACGACTCCCCGGAGAAGCTGTTCGACGCGCACGGCTACGAGACGGTCCACCGCGACCCGATCGAGCGGTCGGCCGACGAGTGTCCGAAGTGCGAGGGCGAGTGCGTCTGCGAGGGAGCGCTCGCGGTGCGACGGGTCGCGGGCGACGAGGTCGACCCGGGAGCGGGCCGGTCGTGAACCACGACCGCGTCCACGCGAGGGAGCCGTCGCACCACGTCGACCGGTGGTCCGTCGGCGTCGTCGAGTCGGTCGGGGAGCGCGACGGCCACTGCGTCGTGACGGTGCGACCGGTCGGGGAAGCCGAATCGGAGGGCGAGGCGGACGGCGACGACGGGCCGGTCGAGCTGGTGATCACGTTCGCCGTCAGGGACCTGTTCGTGAGCCGGCTACCGACCGCGGAGGGGGAGTCGCCGGTCGGCGAGCGCGTCTGGTACCGGAAGCGGGGCGGGTGATCCGGAGCCTTCGACACCGCTACTCCAACTGGTGGTAGTCCAGCTCGTGCCCCTCGTCGAGCGCGGCCTGGACCGCCTCGCTCGGCTCGTCGACCGGCTCGCTCCTGAGCGCCATGCCGCCGACGTCGGGGGCGTCGAAGTAGAGGTTACGCCGCCAGTCGGGGTCGCGGTCGGGGAAGTCGGTCCGGTAGTGAGCGCCGCGGGACTCCTCGCGTTCGAGCGCGCCGCGGAGCACCGCCTCGGCGGCGACGATCATGAATCCGAGGTCGACCGCGAGCTCGAACGACTCGCTCGTCACCGGGCCGACGTGGAGGTCGGCCGCGCGGTCGCGGACGTCGGCGAGGCGGTCGAGTCCCTCGCGGAGCGACGACTCGTCGCGGAGGATCCCGGCGTGGTCCCACATCAGCTCGCGGAGGTCGGCGAGCACCGCGTCAACCTCGTTCTCGCCGTCGCTGTCGGCCATCGCCCGCAGGTCGGCGAGGTGCGGATCGACGAGCGTCTCGCGCAGGTCGGTCGGGACCTCGCCCGGTCCGTCGGCGCGGTCGGCGATCCGCTCGCCCGCGACCACGCCGTACGCGACGGTCTCGGCCAGCGAGTTCCCGCCGAGGCGGTTGGCGCCGTGGACCCCCGCCATCGTCTCGCCGATGGCGAACAGCCCGTCCACGTCGGTCTCGCCGTCGTCGTCGACCGCGACGCCGCCCATCCCGTAGTGGGAGGTCGGCGCCACCTCGACCGGTTCCTCCGCCATGTCGACCCCGAGGTCGTCGAACCGCTCGTACATCCGCGGGAGGCGCTCGCGGACGAAGTCGGCGTCGCGGTGGGAGATGTCGAGGTAGACGCCGCCGTTCTCCGTGCCGCGCCCCTCGGCGATCTCCCGCGCGATCGCCCTGGCGACCACGTCGCGGGCGTCGAGTTCCATCTGGTCCGGCGAGTAGCGCTCCATGAAGCGTTCGCCCTCGGCGTTGAACAGGCGGCCCCCCTCGCCGCGGACGGCTTCGGTGACGAGCCGACCGCTCCACGGCGCCCACTCCGGGTCGGTCTCGTCGACCGCCATCCCGGTGGGATGGAACTGCATGAACTCCATGTCCATGAGCGACGCGCCGGCGTCGTACGCCAGCGCCGCGCCGTCGCCGTTGTTCTCGTCGTCTCTGGAGGTGTGGCGGTTGTAGATCGCCGCGTGACCGCCGGCGGCGAGGACGACCGTCCCGGCGTTGAACAGCACGAACTCGCCCGAGTCCATGTCGAAGCCGACCGCGCCGTGGACCGCGTCGCCGTCGGCGACGAGCTTCGTGATCATCACGTTCTCGCGGTAGGGGACCGACAGCTCCTGCGCGCGGTCGACGAGGGCGTTCAGCATCGACTCGCCGGTGTGGTCGCCGGCGAAGGCGGTCCGGCGGAACGACTGCGCGCCGAAGAAGCGCTGGTCGATCTCGCCGTCCTCGGTTCGGGAGTACGCCATCCCCCAGTCGTCGAGCTCGCGGAGGCGCTCCGGCATCTGTTCGGTCACCGTCTCGACCTTCGCCGGGTCGTTGACGAAGTGCCCCTCGTTGAGGGTGTCGGCGGCGTGGATCGCCGGCGAGTCCTCGGGGTCGTGGGTGCCCAGGGCGCCGTTGATCCCGCCGCGCGCCCACGTCGTGTGGGCGTCGCCGTGCCCGCGCTTCCCGAGCACGAGCACGTCGTCGACCCCGCGCTCGGCGAGCTCGATGGCGGTGCGTGCGCCCGCGGCGCCGGCGCCGACGATGAGGACGGACACGTCCTCGCGTGCGTACTCGATCGGCTCGTCAGTCCGCGGCTGTTCGGCCATAAGAGAAGGGAGGGGACGCACACGGGTAAGCCTCACGCGCGTGTGCGCACGCGCGATCCGAGGGAGCTATCACTCCCCGTCCCACCCCGAGGTGCCGGGCGCGCCGGCGTCGTCTTCCACCTCGCGGACGAGGCGGTCGCGGGCGCCGCGGTCGAGGGCGACGGGGCCCCCGTCCTCGCCGGCGCGCTCGGTCCACTCTCGAATCGCGTTCCCGACCCACGAGTCGGCCTCGCGGGCGCTGATCCGCGCTTCGGTCATGCGGTCGCGGGCCACCGACAGCGACCCCGGCCGGGAGCCGACCGCGGCGCCGGCGAAGCGCGCGCGGTCGTCTGCGGTCGCCTCGCCGTCGCGGAGTCGGGCGACGACGCCGGCGAGGGCGTCGGGGTCGGGGTAGGCGAACACGGTCGCGCCGAGCGCCTGCGGGCCGAACGCGGGCGCCGGGAGGTCCTCGGGCGGCGCGTCGTCGAGGAGGCGGTCGCCGCCGCCGGCGGCCTCCACGCGCTCGCACTCCGTCTCGGCGCCGAGCTCGAGGTTGTGGCCCGGGTACGTCGAACAGGTCCGGGGGTAGCGGTCGGTGTCGTGGATCCGGCACTGGAGCGTCGCCGGGTCGAGGAACGCGCAGGCGCCGAGCCAGCGCGGCTCCTCCGTCCCGATCGGCGCGACGGGCTTGGGCGGCTTCCGGAGGCCGACGACGAAGACCGGGCGCCCGTCGACCGCGGCGAGGTCGGTCCCGTCGACGGTCACGGCCTCGTCCCGCTCGGCCGGCTCGAAGAGTCGGGGGGCGAGGGCGTCGCCGAGGCCGTCGCCGACGAACCGCGCGACCTCGTCGCGGGTGAGCGGCGCGAGGGCGTACACGTCGTCGAGCGGGGGGCGCGGGCCGGTGCGGTCGGAGCCCGCCGCGGCCGGGTCGAGCGGGCGCCAGTCGACGCAGCAGCCGGCACACCCCTCGCAATCGAGTTCCATACGTCCGTGGTAACGGTTCGCGCGGTGATAAGCGATCGGCGGCGGGGCGGAGTCGACGGTTCCGGCTACAGCTCGCCCTTCGTGCTGGGCGTGTCGCTGCGGCGCTCGTCGAGGCGGGTCGCGTCGTCGAGCGCCCGCGCCATCGCCTTGAACAGCGCCTCGACCTCGTGGTGGGCGTTGTCGCCCTTCTCGACGGTCGCGTGGAGCGTCAGCCCGGCGTTGTGTGCCAGCGACAGCGCGAAGTGGTCGGCCATGACGCTCGTGAACTCCCCGACCGACTCCTGGGAGAACTCGCCGTCGAACTCGTAGTACGGGCGCCCGGCCACGTCGACGACGACGCTCGCGACCGCCTCGTCGAGCGGGACGCGGCGGTCGGCGTAGCGACGGATGCCGCGCTTGTCGCCGAGCGCCTCGTCGAACGCCTCGCCGAGGCAGATTGCCACGTCCTCGACGGTGTGGTGGTCGTCGATCTCTAAGTCGCCGTCACAGCGGACCGTGAGGTCGAAGAGGCCGTGCTTGGCGAACGACGCCAGCATGTGGTCGTAGAAGCCGATCCCCGTCGAGACCTCGCTGTCGCCGTCGCCGTCGACAGCGAGGGTGAGTTCGATCGTCGTCTCCGAGGTCTCGCGGGTGACGGCCGCGGTCCGGTCGTGCTCGCTCATACCGGCCCGTCGCGGGGGATTCGTAAGTCGGTTGCGGGTGAAATCGCGCCTCGCGGTGGCGCGTGCCTGCGAGCGGCCGGAGCGAAAGCGGAGGCCGCGAGGAACACGCGCGAGGGAGTCGAGCGCCGAGCGAAGCGACGGCGGCCGACGAGGCTGGGGAGGTGTGAGGTGCGGTTGCGGTGCGGTTGGGTGGGACTCAAAGGGGCAGCCGGCGAGGCGGACGCAGGCGACGCAAGCACCGGAAGGAGCGAACGAAGTGAGCGACTGAGGAGCGCAGCGAGCGTGCGTCCGCCTCGCCGGCTGGGGCTTTGAAGAAATTCGCCGGCGATCCGCAGTAGATCAGCTATATGCTATCGACAGCGAACCCGCGCTCCGATTCTTAAACCTCGTGCGCCGCGTCCTGCGCCTCTCGCAGCGTGAACTCGCCCTCGTACAGCGCGGTGCCGACGACGACCGCGGCCGCGCCGGCCTCTTTTAAATCAACAACGTCCTCGACGCTCGCCACGCCCCCGGACGCGATCACGGGAATGTCCACAGCGTCGACCACGCTCGCCACGGCATCGCGGTCGATCCCCTCCAGTTGACCCTCCACGTCGACGTTCGTGAACAGGATGGCGCCCGCGCCGAGGTCCTCGTACTGCGCGGCGGCCGCGGCCGGTTCCAGTCCGGTCTCCTCCGTCCAGCCCGAGACGACGACCTCGCCGTCCTTCGCGTCGAGGCTGACGACGACGCTCCCGGGGTGAGTCGCGTCGATTTCGTCGACGATCTCGGGCGTCTCGACGGCCGCGGTGCCGAGGATGACGCGGTCGAGTCCCAGGTCGAGGAGGTCGCGCGCGCCATCGGCGGTCCGGATGCCGCCGCCCAGTTGGAGGCCGACCCCGTCCGGGACGCTCTCGACGACCGCCTCGATCGCCGCCGCGTTGACGCGCTCGCCCTCGAAGGCGCCGTCGAGGTCGACGAGGTGGAGCGTCTCGGCGCCCGCCTCGATCCAGCGCTCGGCGGCCGCGACCGGGTCGCCGTAGCGCTTGCCCGTCCCGCGCTCGCCGCCGACCAGCTGGACGACCTCGCCGTCCTGGACGTCGACGGCGGGGATCACCTCGAACTCCGGGAAGTCGCTCATGCGGGGTGAGAGTCGGGGACGCCGATTAAACGGGTCGGTTCGAGACGAAACGGAGGAGTACGCGGTGAACGTCTCGGAAGGCTCAGTCGCCCGTTTATCAATAGACACGGTAGATCGAGGGCGGACACCGCCAAAGCCCCGCACAGCACCGCAGCCTCACGCCTCCCCAGCCTCGCGGTTCGCGCTCTCCGAGCGCTCACCGCTCCCTCGCGCGTGCTCCTCGCGGCCGCCGGCGGCGGCCGCTCGGAGGCACGCGCCGCCGCACTTCTCTAAGCAGTATATTTCGACGGAACTCGGAGATTCCGGATCCCTTCCCCGCTCACGCCACCGAGATGAGCAGCTGCGAGACCTCAACGTCGAACTCCGCGGGGTCGGTCGCGAGCGCCTCGGCGGTCTCCGCGTCGGCGACCCGTCGCACGACCGTCTCGGCGTCGACCGCGTCGGGAAGCGACTCGTCGAGAACGGCCGTCAGCCGCTCCGTCGGGTACGCGCCGCCGGAGACGATGACGTCCGTCCCGTCGTGCCAGACGCCGAGCCGGGCCCCGATTTCGAGCCGCCGGTCTATCTCCGCCGTCGTGCCGTTCGGGAGGGGAATCGCGCCGTCGATCGCGTGCGCGCCCGTCAGCCGCCACGCCGTCGCGGTGTGACCGGACCGAACGGTGGTGATCCCCTCGTCGGCGACCTGAACGTCCTCGATGCCGGCGTTCCGGAGCCGCGTTCGGAAGGCGTCGACGGCCGCCGTCTCGGCCTCGCTCATCACCCGGTCGCGGCCGACCTCGGCCGGAAGCCCGTCGATCGCGGGCCGGAGGTCGACCCGCGTCGCGAAGAAGACGACGGGCGACCCGTCAGCGTCGACAATCTCCGCGAGCGCGTCCGCGACGGGCGCGTACTCGAAGATCCGCGTGCGTTCGAGCGCCCGGACGGTGACGGGGCCGTACGACTGCTCGAACGCGGTGCCCTCGGACGCGTCCGTCCGCCGCCAGTCCTCGATGCGGTCGCTCGTCACCTCGGGGGCCGGAACCGGGCCGTCGCGGCCGCCGAGACAGCCGGCGAGGCCGGCGACGCCGACCGCCGCGCCGCCGGCGAGCAGCCGCCGTCGGGTGGTCGGCCCGAACTGCGCCGAATTCTCTGCGGAGCCGTTTCTCGGTGCCTCTCCCATGCGAATTCGACGGGCGCGACGGGGAAATTCGTGTCGCCGTCGACACGGATCGCTTATGTAACCACCGAGTACAACAACCGAGTGATGACCACCGACGAGAGCGAGACGCGGCGGCGATCGGCCCGGCCACGCACCCGACGACGCTTCCTGACCGCGGCCGGGGCGGCCGGGGCCGTCGCGCTCGCCGGCTGCAGCGCCGAGCGGGTCGACGACGGCGACGGGTCCGACGGCGGCGACGGCAGCGGGAACGGGACGGACGAGGACGGCACCGACGGCGGCGACGGAGAGACGCCGACGCTGACGGTCGCCACGTACACGAACTTCATCGACGCGCCCTCGGTGAGCCCGGGCGAGTGGCTCAAAGAGGAGTTCGAGAGCCGGTACGACGCCGAGTTGGAGTGGGCGACCCCGGACAACGAGGTGAACTACTACATCGAGCGCGCCGCGTCGGGCGCGGGGATCGACGCCGACCTCTACGTCGGCCTCACCACCGAGGACCTCGTGCGCGTCGACGGCGAACTGGACGAGGACCTCTTCGCCGAGGCCGGCGACGTCGAGGGGCGCGACGCGGTCAAGGAGGGCCTCCGGTTCGACCCGTTCGACCGGGCGGTCCCGTTCGACACCGGGTACGTCAGCCTCGTGTACGACGGCACGACGACGGAGGCGCCCGAGACGTTCGAGGGGCTGCTCGACGACGAGCACGCGGGCGCGCTCATCGCGCAGAACCCCGGCGGCTCCTCGACCGGGCGCGCGTTCCTCCTCCACACGATCAGCCGCTTCGGCGACGGCGGCGTCGCGAGCGACGGGGACGGGGAGGCGATCGAGGGCGGCGACGGCGACCCCGACTACGACTACCTCGACTACTGGGCGGACCTCCAGGCCAACGACGTGCGCGTGCTGGGGAGCTGGGACGACGCGTACTCGGCCTGGAGCGAGGGCGAGGCGCCGATCGTCGTCTCCTACTCCACCGACCAGGTGTTCGCCGACATGGAGGGCGCGGACCTCGAGGAACACCAGATCCGCTTCCTGAACGACCAGGCGTACGCGAACCCCGAGGGGATGGCCCTGTTCGCCGACGCCGACGAGCCCGCCCTCGCGCGGCGGTTCATGTCGTTCATGCTGGAGCCCGAGGTCCAGGGCGAGATCGCCCAGCGCAACGTCGCGTTCCCCGCGACGGACGGCGCCGAGCTGCCGAGCGACTACGCCGAGCTGGCCAAGGAGCCGAGCGACCCGGTGACGTTCACCTACGACGAGCTCCAGGGCTCGGTCGACGCGTGGGTCGAGGCCTGGGAGCGGCAGTTCGCCGGGAACTAAGCGCGTGGCCGACGTGGGGCCGAGCGCGTGACGGGACCTGACGGCGGCCGCGCGGGGCGGCTGGCCCGCTTGCGCGAGGGCGTCGAGGCGAACGCGCTGACCGCGCTCGCGGTCCTCACCAGCGCCGCGCTCGTCGTCGCGTTCTACTACCCGGCCGCGACGGTCCTGATCGAGGCGGTCGTCGTCGACGGCGCCGTCACTCTCCGCGTCTTCGCGGACGTGCTCACCGACCCGTTCTACTTCGGCGAGCTGGCGCGGCTGCTGTCCGGCGAGCCGCCGGCCGCCGTCGCCCGGTCGCTGCTCTCGCCCGACCGCCGCCTCGGGGTAGTCGGTTTCACCGCGTACCAGGCGGTCCTCTCGACGCTCGCGAGCGTCGCCCTCGGGCTCCCGGCAGCGTACCTGCTCGCGCGCTACGAGTTCCCCGGCCGGCGGACGCTGCGCTCGCTCACCATCGTCCCGTTCGTCCTGCCGTCGATCATGGTCGCGGTGGGGTTCGTCGCCACGTTCGGCGAGAACGGGACGCTGAACGCCGCCCTGACCGCGCTCGGGCTCCCGCGGGTCGAACTCATGTTCACCCTCGAAGCGGTGGTGATCGCGCACGCCTTCTACAACGCTCCGCTCGTGGCGCGCGTGACGACCGCGGCGTGGGAGTCGGTCGACGCCAGCGCGGTCGAGACCGCCCGCAGCCTCGGGGCGGGACCGGTCCGGGCGTTCTACGACGTGGTCGCGCCGCAGGTGTACCCCGCGGTCCTCACGGGCGCGGCGCTGACGTTCGTGTTCACCTTCGGCACCTTCCCCATCGTCTTGGCGCTCGGCGGGTTCGAGCTCGTGACCGTCGAGGTGCTCGTCTACCGGCTGGTCCGCGACCTGAGCTACGCCGAGGCCGCGGCGCTCGCGATCGTCGAGCTCGCGGTGTCGCTCGCCGTCCTGCTGGCGTACCTCCGGTACGAGGCCCGGAACGCGACGAGCGCGCGGGGGGCGCGCCCGCTGCCCCGGCGCTCGCTGTCACCGCCCGCGCCCACGCTCCGGGAACTGCTGCCGCGGGCGGGGCTGGCCGCCTACGCCGTCGTCGCCGGGGTCGTCTTCGTCGCGCCCATCGCGTCGATGGTCCTCGCGTCGCTAACGGGCGGCGACGGCGCGCTCACGCTGGAGCACTACCGGTTCCTGGTCGAGCGCCAGCGGACGGGGGCGGCGTTCCAGGTGCGGCCGCTGCCCGCGATCTACAACTCGCTCGCGTTCGCGACGGCGGCGACCCTGCTCGCGCTCCCGATGGGCGTCGTCGTCGCGGTGCTGACGACGCGACGCTACCGCGGGCGGACGCTGGTCGACGCGGCCGCGATGGCGCCGCTGGCGGTGTCGGGGATCATCGTCGGCCTCGGGCTCCTGCGGGGGCTCGTCTTCGGCGTCGAGGTCGCCGGGTGGCGGATCGCCGCCGGCGGCGCGGTCGCCATCGTGGTCGCGCACGCGGTCTCGGGGTACCCGTTCGTCGTGCGCACCGTCTCGCCCGGGCTCGCCGGGCTGGACCGCTCGCTCGTCGAGTCCGCGCGGGCGCTTGGCGCCTCGCGGGCGCGGGTGATCCGCGACGTCGAGATCCCCCTGGTCTGGCCCGCGGTCGTCGCGGGCGCGGCGTTCGCGTTCGCGGTCTCGATCGGCGAGTTCACCTCGACGGTCGTGCTCTCGACCGGCGCCGACGCGTACACGATGCCCGTCGCGATCGAACGGTTCATCGGGCGGCGGCTCGGACCGGCGACCGCCATGGGCGTCATCCTGCTGGTCGTCACGGGGCTCAGCTTCGTCGTCATCGAGCGGCTCGGGGGTGATCACCGTGGGCTCTGAGCGCGGCACGGCGTTCGAGAGCGACAGCGAGGTCGCGGTCGAACTCGACGGCGTGACGAAGCGCTACGGCGAGACGACCGCCGTCGACGACGTGACGCTCCGGGTGCGCGAGGGGGAGTTCTTCACGCTCGTCGGGCCCTCCGGCTGCGGGAAGACCACCACGCTCCGCCTGATCGCGGGGTTCGAGGAGCCGACGAGCGGGACGGTCCGCTTCGCCGGCGCGTCGGTCGCGGGCGTGCCCCCGGAGGACCGCGACGTGGGCGTCGTCTTCCAGAGCTACGCGCTGTTCCCGCACATGACCGTCGGCGAGAACGTCGCGTACGGGCTCAACTTCGCCGACCCGCCCGAGGGCGTCACGCGCGACGAGCGCGTCGCCGAGCTCCTCGACCTGGTTGACCTGCCCGACGCCGCCGACCGCGACCCCGAGAGCCTCTCGGGCGGGCAACAGCAGCGGGTCGCGATGGCGCGGGCGCTCGCGCCCGGGCCCGACGTGCTCCTGCTCGACGAGCCGATGAGCGCGCTCGACGCGCGGCTCCGCGAGCGGCTCCGCGCGCAGGTGAAGCGGATCCAGTCCGAGCTGGACATCACCACGATATACGTCACCCACGACCAGGAGGAGGCGCTGGCGATCTCCGACCGCGTGGCGGTGATGAACGACGGCGCCCCCGAGCAGGTGGCCGCGCCCCGCACGGTCTACCGTCAGCCCGCGACGCGGTTCGTCGCCGAGTTCGTCGGGGACAACAACGTGTTCGCCGGGACGGTGACCGACGCGTCCGCGGCGGGCGAACTCGCGGTCGAGGTCGACGGCGGCGACGGGACCCTGCGCGTGCGGACCGACGACGACCCCGGAGCGGCCCCGTCGGTCGGCGACCGGATCGCCTTCTGCGTCCGTCCGGAGAACCTCCGCGTCGCCGGCGCGGACGGAGGTCCCAGAGACGCCGCGGCCCCCGCGGGCGAGAACGCGCTGCGCGCGACCGTCGCCAGCGCGGAGTTCCTCGGCGAGACGACGCGCGTCACGCTCGACTGGGGCGACCGCGAGCTCGTCGTCCGCGTCGTGGACCCGATCGACGGCGCGGTCGCGGTCGGGTTCGACCCCGAAGACGCGCACGTGATCGGGGTCGAATCGCGGTGAACGGCACCGACTACTTATAAATACGTGCGGTGGCGCGTGCCTGCGAGCGGCCGGAGCGAAGCGGAGGCCGCGAGTGAGCACGCGCGAGGGACGCGGTGAGCGCTCGGAGAGCGCGAACCGCGAGGCTGGGGAGGCGTGAGGTGCGTTGTTGTGCTGTCGAGGTGGGACTCAAAGGGGCAGCCGGCGAGGCGGGCGCAGGCGACGCAAGCACCGCAACGAGGGAGCGATAGCGGCCGAGTGAGGCGCGCAGCGAGCGTGCGCCCGCCTCGCCGGCTGGGGCTTTGGCGGTGTCGTCCGTCGACTCGCTAACGGCCGTCTACCGAACAGTTCCATCGAAACCAGCCACGTAGTACACGTATCGAGGCGACACGCCTTACCCCGCGCGCCCCGTTACCTCCGAGTATGGCCTCCGAGGCGTGCGACGTCTGCGAGCGGTCCGTCCGGATCGCCGGCGGGATCGGCGACCTGTGGAACTTCGCGTTCGAGTCGACGCAGGGACTGACGCTCGAACTCACCGACGGCTCGGAGTTCTTCCTCTGTTTCGACTGCATGGAGCGGCTGCCGGACGACCACGAGCCGACCGCCGAGGACGTGGCCGCCCTCCGGGAACGCACCGACCCGGTCGAGGACGACGACAACCACTTCTGGCACTGGGGCTGACGCGGGGCACTCGCCCTCCGCTAGTAAAAAGCGACCGCCGCGTCAGTCCGCCTTCGACTCCTCGCCGGACCCGCCCTCGTCTATCTCGGGCGTGGACGGCGCCGGCTCGACGCCGGTATCGGCGGGCGTCTCCGCTCCGTCGGTGATCTCGTTCGACCGCGCGCCGCTCCCGAACAGCCGGTCGAGGATGCCGCGGTCGCTGCGCTTCTCCGCGAGCAGCACGGAGCACTCCACCTCGTTGAGCACGTCTAACACGAGCGAGCCGCGGACCAGCCGCGAGAGCAGCCCCTTCTGCGTCGCGCCGATGATGAGCATCGTCGCGTCGCGGGCGGCGCGCTCAATGCTGTCCTCCACGTCGCCGGTCTCGATCCGGAGCGCCGCGTCCGAGAGGTCGTGCTCGTCGGCCCACTCGGACAGGAACGCGCGGCCCTCCTCCTCGCCATCCTCGGCGACGTGGAGCAGGGTGACCTCGCCGTCGAACTCCGTCTGGAGCATCTTCGCGACCGCCCCGGAGAGGTCGGAGGCCGGACCGCCAGCGGTCGGCACGAGGATGCGCGAGGCGTCGAAGCCACGGTCGCGGAACACGAGGAAGTCCGAGGGGAGCGAGTACGCCAGCTCGTCGACGGCGGACTCGGCGCGCCCCGGCGCCCCGTGGGAGTCCTTCCCCCAGCCCATCACGGTCATGTCGGCGCCGTAGGTGCGCGCGGCGTCGAACACCTCCTCGAACACGCGGTGCGACAGGACGACGTGCGTCTCCACGTCGACGCCGAACGTCTCGGCGTCCTCGCGGGCCTGGTCGAGGAGGCCGTGGGCCGCCTCGTGGGCGCCGCGGTCGCGGGCCGCCTCCAAGGAGGTCTGGTCGGGGACGTTCGCGATGTTGACCGCGACGACGGTGCCGTCGCGCTGCTTCGCGATGGCGGACGCGAGCGTGATCAGGTGCTTCTCGGTCGCGGGGTTCGCGAGCGGCACCATCACGCGGTAGTCGCCGCCGCTCGGCTGGACGGAGGTCGCCGCCGAGACGGCCGGCTCGGGCAGGTCCTCGGAGCGGTCGAGGATCCACGTCCCGAGCACGCCGCGCGACTCCACCTTCCCGCGGGCGTACAGCAGGTACCAGAGCAGCGCGAAGACGACGAGGCCGGCGGACAGCAGGATGATCGTCGGGTCGATGTAGTAGATCAGCGCGAACGACGACACCGCGCCGATTATCGGGACGACGGGGTAGAAGGGGACCTCGAAGTCGGGGTCGTATCCCTCGACCTCCGACTCGCGCATCACGATGAGCGCGAGGTTGAGCAGGCCGTATACCACGAGGTGGAGCACCGACCCCATCGTCGACAGCGACTCGACGCTCCCGGCGACGAGGAAGAGGACGATGAGCGCGCCGGTGAGCGCGATCGACTTGTACGGGGTGCCGAACCGCTCGTGGATCTGATTGAGCTTCGGGGTGACGATCTTCTCGCGGCCCATCGCGAAGTTGATCCGGGACGACGAGAGGATCGAGGCGTTCGCGGAGGAGGCGGTCGCGAGCAGCCCGCCGATCAGCAGCATGGCGGCGCCGACGGCGCCCAGCGAGAAGCCGAACAGCGAGTACTCGCCGAACAGCAGCCTGGCGGCGTCGACGACCGCGGTCTCGTTGTTCGCGACCAGCTCGTTCGGCACCGCGGCGAGCAGCACGAGGAGGAACAGCGCGTAGACGACCGTAACGATGATCACCGAGCCGAGGACCGCGAGCGGGAGGTTCCGCCCGGGATTTTTGATCTCCTCGGCGACCGAGGTGATCTGGACGAAGCCCAGATACGAGACGAAGATGATCCCCGTGACCGGGAGCACCTCGCTCGTCGTCCCCGGCGGCGCGAGGGGGCGAAGCGACGACATCTCGGCGTTCAGCAGGCCGACAACGGTGAAGACGGCGAGGATGCCCAGAAGCGACATCACGATGACGATCTGGAGCCCGCCGGTCTCCTTCGCGCCGAAGTAGTTGACGGCGATGAAGAGCAGCGCGCCCGCGAGGCCGATCACCTGCGCCGCCTCCAGCGTCACGAATCCGAGCCCGATCGGCCCGAGGCCGACCAAGGCGTTGACGTACTCGCCGAAGCCGTACATGTAGAACGCCGACGCGAACGCGAGCCCGAGCCAGTTCGCCCACCCCGCGACGGAGCCGAACATGGGGCCGAGCGCGCGGTTGACGTAGAAGTACGCCCCGCCCGACTTCGGCATCGCGGTCCCCAGCTCGGAGGCGGACAGCGCGGTGAACAAGGCGATCACGCCGCCGAGGACGAAGGTGAACGCCGCGAGCGGGCCGGCGCGGGCGACCGCGGTGCCTGGCAGCACGAAGATCCCGGCGCCGATCATCGTCCCGATCCCGATGGTGAGCGCCGCGAGCGGACCGAGGTCCTTCGCGAGCTCCTCGTCGCCGCTCACGGCGGGCCACCTCCGGCGGTTGCGACTCTCGGTGCGTGTATCATACCACAATTCAACCGCCCGGTCGTATAAACCCGGCTGATCCGGGCGACGGCACCGTTTCCGTGAGGCGACGGCGACCGCGCGTCGCGCCTTTTGAACGGAACACAAGGACCATACCCTCACGCGCCCCGGTACGATCTAACAGGTGGATCCCGTGACGAAGAAACGCGAATACCGCGACGACTACGACGAGAAGACGCTGTTCATCCCCGGCCCGACCGAGGTCCGCGACGACGTCATCGAGGCGATGGCCGAGCCGATGTTCGGCCACCGGATGGACCGGATGACCGACCTCTACACCACCATCGTCGAGGACACGAAGGAGTTCCTCGGCACCGACAACGAGGTCGTGATCCTCACCGGCTCCGGCACGGAGTTCTGGGAGGCGACGACGCTCAACCTCGTCGACGAGCACGTCCTCGTGCCGACCTGCGGCGCGTTCAGCGAGCGCTACGCCAACGTCGCCGAGCGGCTCGGGAAGACCGTCCACCGCCTGGAGTACGAGTGGGGCGAGGCGGTCAAGCCCGAGGACGTGCGCGACGCGATCGAGTCCGCGGACGTCCACTACGACATGGTCGCGGGCGTGATGAACGAGTCCTCCACGGGCGTCCGGAACCCGGTCGAGGAGATCGGCGATGTCCTCAAGGAGTACCCGGACACCTACTTCGCCGTCGACGCCGTCTCCTCGCTCGGCGGCGACTACGTCGACATCGACGAACACGGGATCGACGCCGTCTTCGCGTCCACCCAGAAGGCGTTCGCGATGCCGCCGGGGCTCGCCGTCTGCGTCGTGAGCGACGACGCCTACGACCGCGAGGTCGAGAAGGGCGACTCCTCGTGGTACGGCGGCTTCCGCCGCACCATCGACTACTACGACCGCAAGGGACAGACGCACTCGACGCCCGCGATCCCGATCATGTTGGCGTACCGCACGCAGATGAAGCGCATGCTCGACGAGGGGCACCGCGCCCGCGACGCGCGCCACCGCGAGATGATGGAGTACGTCCACGACTGGGCCGACGAGCACTTCGCGATGTTCCCCGAGGCGGGCTACGAGTCGCAGACGGTCGCCTGCATCGAGAACACGCGGGGGATCGACGTGGCCGCGACCATCGAGGAGGTGAACGAGGAGTACGACATGGCCTTCTCGAACGGCTACGGCGACCTCGGCGAGGAGACGTTCCGGATCGGGCACATGGGCGAGCACACGGTCGAGAGCGTGAAAGCGCTCACCGACGCCATCGAGGACGTGGCGGACCTGTAATCCGGCGCCCGCACCGACCGAGTTCGAGCCGCGTCAGTCCCCGTCGCGGTCGGCGACCAGTTCGATCCGGTAGGTCCGCCCGCCGGCCTCGGTCGGGGTCGCGTCGACGACGACGAACGCGTGGTCGCCGACGTCGACGATGTCGCCGGTGGCGAGCGGTTCGCGCCGCTCGTCGCCGCCGTCCGCGGTCGCGCCCGCGCTCGCCGCCGCGGCGACCGCGTCGGGACCGACGCCGAGCGCCGCCTCCCCCCGGTCGACGGCGCGGCGCCAGAACGCGTCCGACGGCTGCCGCGGCCCCAGCCGCGACGCCAGTTCGCTCCGCGTGAGTCGTCTCATCGGATCTGCCTCGTCGCGCGCGCCCTTAGCCGGTTCGGATCCCGGCGAGACGGCGGGCGACGGCGACCGCGACGTCGACGGACCGCGCGTCCGGGTCAGTCGGACCGGGCCGCGTCTACAGCCAGAGCAGTTGCGCGTGCCGCGTCCCGTCGAACTCCAGGACGGTCTCCTCGTCGACGAGGCCGGCCTCGACGGCGACGCCGACCGCCTCGGTGCCGACGATGTTCGCGACCTGCGCGCGCCGGAGCCCCTCGACCACCTCGTCGGCGGTCGCCTCGACGGCGTCGTCGCCGCCGTAGAACGCCTCGCTCACGGTGAGCGTCGCGCGCCCGTTGTCGTACGTCTCGCCGAGACAGTCCGGGTCGCAGACGGAGACGAGCCGTCCCTCGGCGGTCTCGCGCTCGCGGAGCAGCATTCAGAAGCCCTCGGGCCCCTCGCCCTGGAGCTCGCGCTCCGGGGCCTCCTCGCCGCCGCGACCGCCCCGCGGGGGCTGGCCGCCCGGCCCGGGCGCCTGCCCGGTCTGTTCCTCGACCATCTGCTCTTCCGCCTCGCGGCGGAGCTCCTCGGCGCGGTCGGCGACCTCCTCGGCCTGCTCGTGGTCGCCGGCCTCCTCGAGGGCGCGGGCCTTCTCCTCTAAGACGCCCGCGTCGCGGTAGCCGAGGCGGATCGCGTTGTCGAAGCACTTGACGGCGTCCTCGGCGAGGCCGCGCTCGACCAGGAGGAACCCCCGGTTGTACCACGCCTCGGCGAAGCGCGGGTCGGTCTCGACGGCGCGCTCGGCGTGTTCGAGCGCCTGCTCGCCCCGGCCGGACTCCCAGAGGGCGTACGCGAGGTTGGTCTCGGCGGTCGCGGCGTGTTCGGACTCCTCGTCGATGCGCAGCGCCTCCTGGTAGGCGCCGATCGCCTGGTCGAACTCCTCCAACTGAGCGTGGGCGGCGCCCTTGTTCACCCACGCCTCCTGGGCCTCCAGCGAGCCCTCCTCGGCGAAGTTGGCGGCGCGCTCGAACGTCTCCGTCGCCTCCTCGAAGCGGTTGATCCCCATGTACGAGAGGCCGACGTCGATCAGCTGCTCGACGTCGACGTCCTCGCTGCCGATGTTCCGGCGGTCCAGCTCCTCGGTCAGCACCCGGGAGTCGACGGGGTCGACGCGGCTCGGGTCCTCGCCTAACTCGGGCGGGTCGAGGGTGAACGCGTCGTAGTCGGCGTCGACGCCCTGCCCCGAGGAGAACTCGTGGCCGTCGTCGTCGCGTTCGTCGGTCATACGCCCGGATTGGCGGTCACGACGCCTAAGGGTTGCGTCGTGCCGGGCCCGCGGGGGCGACTCCCACGGGTGAAGCTTTTCGTCGGTGGGGCCCGTCTCTCCGCGCGTATGCCCTCCGACTCCCGACTCTCCACGCGGCTCCGGTTCGGCGCCGCGGCCCTCCTCGTCGCCGTCGGCGCCGCCGCCAGCCTCGCGGTCGCACCGGACCTGCCCGAGCGGATGGTGACGCAGTGGAACGGCGCCGGCGAGCCGACCGGAACCCTCCCGCGAACGCTCGGGATGTGGTTCGTGCCGGGGCTCGCGGCGGGGCTGATCGGCCTGTTCGCGCTGCTCCCGCGGATCGACCCCCTCGGGGAGAACATCGCCGCGTTCCGCGTCCACTACGACCGGTTCGTCGTCGTGGTCACCGCGTTCCTCGTCGCCGTTCACCTCGCCGTGCTCGCCGTCAACCTCGGCTACGCGGTCGACGTGACGACGCTCGCCGTGGCCGGCGCGGCCGCGCTGTTCTACTACCTCGGGACGCTGCTCCCGCACGTCGAGCCGAACTGGTTCGTCGGGATCCGGACGCCGTGGACGCTCAGCGACGACGCCGTGTGGGACCGGACCCACGCGCTCGGCGCGCGGCTGTTCAAGCTCTCCGCCGCGATAGCGGTCGTCGGCCTCTTCGCCGGCGAGTACGCGGTGTACTTCCTCGTCGGGCCGGCGCTCGCGACCGCCGCGGCCACCGTCGCGTACTCGTACGTCCTGTACGCGCGCGGACCGGACGAGGGGGACGACGGCGACGCGAGCGCCCGGACGGCGAAGTAAGGCCCGCGCCGGGGGCGTCCCGCGTTCGGGCGAGTTCCGCCCCGGTGCCCGGCGTTTATACCTGCGGCCCCGAAGGGACGTGTATGACCGAGGAGTCACGCGCTGACCGGCGGTCCCCCGTCGGCGAACCGGTGGTCCGGTCGGACCCGGCGGTGACGGGCGACCGGGCCGCGGACGCGGTGGGGTTCGACCCGAACGACCCCGACAGCGTCGCGGAGGCCGCGGAGACGGTGGCCCGCTTCGCGGCCGGCGACGTGAGCGACGACGACAACGTCCTGATGCTGCGCGGCGCCGCCGCCTGCGCGGCGCTCGTCCGCGGCGTGGGGTCGTACAAAGAGGCGGCCGAGCGCGGGGGCGAGGGCGTCTCCGTCGCGTTCATCCGCAAGTGGGCGCGGGTCCACGACCTGCCGCAGGCGGTCCGGCGGCAGGTCGCCAACGGGCGGATCGCGCCCAGCGCCGCGAAACACGTCGCGCGGCTCGGCGGGCGGGACCGCTACCTGCTCGCGTGGGCGACGATAGACGGGGACCTCACGGTCCGCGAGGTGCGCGCCGTCGCGTCGGCGGTCAACGACGGGGCGGACGTCGCGGCCGCGGTCCGCGACGCGGGGGTCGAACTCGGCCGGCTTCAGCTCCGGCTCCCGGCGGACACCTACGTCGAACTGCGCCGCCGGGCCTCCATGGAGACCGTCGATCCGGGCGCGATCGTCGCGGACGCGCTCGACGAGTACCTCGGGGACGAACGGTAAAACGACCCGACGACGACGATCGAGGGAACCGCGCGTCGCCGACTAGGCGGCGTAGTCGGTCGCGAACCGCTCGGCGGCGGCGGCGACGGCGTCCCGCGCCGCGACGACCTCCTCCCACGCGATCGTCTCGTCCGGGTAGTGCGCCTCGTCGATGGTGCCGGGACCGAACAGCACCGCCGGGATCCCGGCGGCGACGAAGTGTCGCGAGTCCGCGCCGTACGTCGCGCCCCGCGGCTCGACGTCCGGGTGGCCGGTCGCGGCGAGGCCGGCGCGGACCGCCTCCACGACCGGCTCGTCGACGGCGATCTCGGCCGGCTCGAACTGGACCGAGAACCGCTCGAACCGGGGCGGGTGCTCGCGCAGCCAGGGGTCGTCGGCCGCGACCCGGTCCAGCCGCTCGCGGAACGCCGCCTCCACCTCGGCGACGGTCTCGCCGGGCGCGACGCCGATCCGGAACTCCGCGTCGAGCGTCGCCGGGACCGTCGAGGCCCACGAGCCGGCCTCGACCCGACCGCAGACGACCGGCCACGGGACCGGGAAGGACTCGTACAGCGGGTGCGACACCGACTCGGCGCGCTCGGCCTCTAAGTCGGCGAACGCCTCTCGCACGGCCTCGAACCGCGGGAGCACGTCCTCGCCGCGCCACCGGGTGGCCGCGTGCGCGCTCCGCCCGTCGATCTCCAGCCGGGCCATGAGCGACCCCTCGCAGGCGACGACGGGGCGCAGCTCGGTCGGCTCCGCGACGATCGCCGCGTCGCGCTCGAAGGGGTACGGGCTCGCGAGCGCGGCGGTCGCGGCGCCGTAGCCGCCGTCCTCCTCGCCCGCGACGGCCTCGACGACGAGCCGGAGCCCGGACGGGGGGAGGTCGACCGAGCCGTCCGCGACCCCCTCGCGGACGTCCACCGCGGCGCCGACGCAGGCCGCCAGCCCCGACTTCATGTCGGCGGCGCCGCGGGCGGTGAGCGTCTCGCCGTCGCGACCGGGCGGGGCGTCCCGGGCCGCGGCGTCGCCCCAGACCGGCTCGAACGGGTCGCTCGACCATTCGGCCGGCTCGGCGGGGACGACGTCGAGGTGGCCGTTCAACACGAGGGTGGGGACCGAGTCGTCCCCGTCGCCCGCGTCGGTCGCGTCGCTCGCGCCGCCGAGTTCGAGGACGCCCGCGACGCTGCGCCGCCCCTCGACGGCCGCCGCGTCGAGGTCGTCCGGAAAGGAGGGGTGGCCCGCGAGGACGGCGGGGTCGGCGTCCCAGGCGTACGTCTCGAAGCCGAGGTCGGCGAGTCGCTCCGCGACGAACGCGGCCGCGGCCGCCTCCTCGCCGGCGGTCGAGCGGTGCCGACAGAGGTCGGCGGCGAACGCGCGCATGTCGAAGTCCATGGTCGCGGCGACGGCGGGGGCCGGGAAACCGTTTCGGGTGGCGACGCCGACCCCTACCGCGGTTCTAAACGTTTATCCGTCGGCTGACCCTACGACAGTTCGTCTGGGCCGGTAGCTCAGTTAGGGAGAGCGTCCGGCTTTTAACCGGACGGTCGGGGGTTCGAATCCCTCCCGGCCCGTACAGCGAGACGGTGAGCAGCGCGAACCGTCGAGCGAACCGATCGGGAGGGATTCGAAGAGACCGGTCGCGCGCAGCGAACGGAGTAGGCGAGGCCGTCGAAAGGAGGAAAAAGCGCCTGGAGCGTCGGCGCGGGCTCAGTACCCGAGCTGCTCGCGCACGAGGACGACCGTCGTGCGGCCCTCCTCGGTCTCGCGGCGGTAGATCAGCTGCTTCGCGATGGCGGACTCGACGCCGTACGCCTCCTGCGCGCGCTCGTTCTCCAGCGGGTACGCGACCGACTCGAGCCGGTCGAGGGCGTCGTCGAGCGTCGGAACGATCTTGTTGATACCGGTGACGATGACGACGTTACCCGCCGCGAACGGGTACGCGCCGATCCGGCTGCCGGAGAGGTCGGCGGCGACGAGCTCGCCCGTCTGCGCGACCGCGTTGATGCCGCCGAGGAAGTAGTCCGCGGTCTGGGACTCGCGCCGCGCGGCCTGGCGCTCCGCGTCGTCGTCGATGTCCCAGATCCGGTCCGGGAGGCTCTCCCACTCGTGGTTGCCCTCGCTCAGGAACTCGTCGAACCCGATCTCTTCGAGCGTCGTCGAGTGCCCGTTCATCACGGAGACCCCGGCGGGGATCCGCGACGTCACGGTCTCCAGCGCCTCGTCGGCGTCGTCGACGACGACCGCGTCGAAGCCGCGCTCCTCCAGGTTCGCGACCGTCTCCTCGACCGTCTCGTCGTCGGGAAGCTCGTCTAGTTCCGCGTCGATATCGGCGTCGGCTGCGTAGTCGGCCTTCTGCTGTGGCATGGTGAACGTGAGAACCTCGTCGGATCATCGGAGGGCCGGGAGTCACTTAACCGCTCGCGGACACCGCCGTCCGGTGGTGACGCGGGTGTTACCCTCGTGTCGCGCGAGCCGAATGTGGGGGTCGGTAGCGCGGGACTCGGCATGGAGAGATGTGGATCCGGACCGAGGAACGAGCGCGTCGCTACGCGGGTCCGGTCGTCGATAAAAGTCGCGTGTCGGCGGGCCCGGAGGGGCGCGCGACGGTCGGTCGAGAGGCGGTGCGGCTCGGCGTCAGGTCGGGGTCAGGGGGCTGTGTGAGTTCTCGCCGAACTTCACATCGCGCCGCCCATGCCGCCCATGCCGCCCATGCCGCCGCCCATGCCGCCGGGCGCGCCGCCGGGGCCGCCGTCGTCGCCGCCGTCGTCGGTGCCGCCGCCCTTGAGGTCGCCCGCGGCGATGACGTCGTCGATGCGGAGGATCATGACGGCCGCCTCGGTGGCGGACTCGATGGCCTGGGTCTTGACGCGGAGCGGCTCCACGACGCCCTCGGCCTCCATGTCGATCACGTCGCCCGTGTAGGCGTCGAGACCGGCGCCGAACTCGCCGCCGTCGTGGCGGGAGCGGAGGTCGACCAGCGAGTCGATGGGGTCGAGGCCCGCGTTCTCGGCGAGGGTGCGCGGGACGACTTCCAGCGCGTCGGCGAACGCCTCGACGGCGAGCTGCTCGCGGCCGCCGACGGAGTCGGCGAAGTCGCGGAGCTGGAGCGCCAGCTCGGCCTCGGGGGCGCCGCCGCCGGGCAGCACCTTCCCGTCGAGCAGCGTCGTGCGGACGACGCCGAGCGAGTCGTCGATGGCGCGCTCGACCTCGTCGACGACGTGCTCGGTGCCGCCGCGGAGGATGAGGGTGACGGACTTCGCCTCCTCGACGTCCTCGACGAAGATGCGCTCGTCGCCGCCGATGTCCTTCTGGGCGACGGAGCCGGCGAAGCCGAGGTCGTCCGTCTCGATGTCGTCGAGGTTGGAGACGACGCGGCCGCCGGTCGCGCGGGCGAGGCGCTTGAGGTCGTCGGACTTCGCGCGGCGGACGGCGAGGATGCCCTCCTGCGCGAGGTAGTGCTGCGCCATGTCGTCGATGCCGTCACCGACGAAGACGACGTCGGCGCCGATCTCGGTCAGGTGGTCGACCATCTCGCGGAGCTGCTCCTCTTCCTGGTCGAGGAACTGCTGGAGCTGGTCGGGGTCCGTGACGTTGACCTCGGCGTCGATCTCCGTCTCCTTCACTTCGATGGCGCCGTCGAACAGCGCGACGTCGGCGTCCTCGACCGCGAAGGGCATGTTCTCGTCGACGCGCTCCTTGTCGACGATGACGCCCTCGACGAGCTCGGACTCGTCGATGGAGCTGCCGACGACCTTCTCGACGGAGACGTTCTCCGTGTCGATGCCGTCGTCGTCCTGGACCGCGAGGACGGCGTCGACGACGAGCTCGGCGAGGAGGTCCTTGGAGTTCTCCGCGCCCTTGCCCGTCATCGCCGTCTCGGCGATCTCGACGAGCGTGTCGCGGTCGTCGGCGGAGACGTCGATGGCCTCCTCGTCGAGGATCTCCTTGGCCTTCTCGGCGGCCTGGCGGTACCCCTGCGCGAGGGTCGTCGCGTGGATGTCCTGGTCGAGGAGCTCCTCGGCCTGGTCGAGGAGCTCACCGGCGACCACGACCGCGGAGGTGGTGCCGTCGCCGACCTCCTCCTCCTGCGTCTCGGAGACCTCGACGATCATGTTGGCCGCCGGGTGGTCGATGTCCATCTCTTTCAGGATGGTGACGCCGTCGTTCGTGACGACGACGGACCCGCCGGAGTCGACGAGCATCTTGTCCATCCCTTTCGGGCCGAGCGTCGTGCGGACGGACTCCGCGACAGCCTTCCCGGCCGTGATGTTCATGTTCTGCGCGTCCTTTCCGGACGTGCGCTGCGACTCTTCGGAAAGTACGATCATGGGCTGGTTGCCCATCCGCTGTCGCTGAGACATAATCAACCTCTGATTGTTTGTGATTCTATATAAATCCTTCGCTCACATCGTGCGAAACCGCAACACGGTGGGGGAGTGTTGCCCGGTATGGGGTGCGTTCACACGGCCTTTTATATAGAACTCCAGATCAAGTACTGGCCGCGAATCGGAGTAGGAAATTTCGCGGTGGCGCGTGCCTGTGAGCGGCCGGAGCGAACGACGCGGGAGCGCAATGACAGTGACGGTCGACCGGCCTACCTTACCCGCCGTCCCAGACTCGCCGGAGGATCAGCACGCCGCCGAACACGGCACCTGCCGAGAGGACGCGCTCCGTGACCGGTCGTTCGGGAAGGAACGTCCGGGGACCGGCGGTGTAGACGACGTAGTAGCGGCCGTTAGACGAGACCAGCGTCGGTTCTGGGAGGGGGTCACTGGCCCGGGCAGACCCGGTTGCGACGGCCTCCCGAAGGGGTCGATCGTAGTAGCCGACCCGTTGGGCCGCGTCGGCGAGGACTCGGCTGGCGTTCGCACGCCGCAGCTCGAGGACGTAGGCGCGCGCCGAGGCGTTCCAGTCGGTGGTTCGCTCGAACACGCGTCCGTCGCTGGGGAACGCCACGTACCGTTCCCGCGCGCTGAGCGACGGATCCATCGAGAGGGACGGGATATTCGGGTGGGTCGCCTGTACCGATCCGTCATCGAGTAGCGATGCCTCGAAGACACAGCGTCTCGACGGCCTGATTTCGTGGAAGCAATCGATAGTTTCGACGCCCGTGAGCTGTACGGGGAGCTCGGGCACGCCGATCCGGTTGTCTTCGACCGTTACGGGCGCGGCCCGGTACTCGTAGTCCTGGCCGGTGACGTCGAGCGCCGGAGCCCACAGAGGAACCGTCACGAGGACGATAGCGAGCGCGATGAGGACGGTTCGACGAGAGGGGAGGGCCATACGAGTACCTGCTATCATAGGATGATAGAACTTGTGTCTCAAGGCACGGGTCCGGTCCGAGGCGGGGATTTATGCGAATGTTCGGGCGCGTGGCCGGGTCTCGACAGCGCCGAAGAATCGGTCACGAACCGAGACGTCGACCGCGACGACAAACGAATCCGCTCGTTTACTGTGGCGCGCTGAAGCTCACGTCGTCGTCGAGCTCGTTCGACATCCGCTCCAAGTACGAGTACACCGCGCCGTGCGGGGCGCCGTCGAGCAGCATCCCGACCGCGCGCCGGACCACTTCCAGTTCCTCGGGCTGGCCGACGGCGCCAACCGTCGAGCCGTAGACGACGACGTTCGCGCCCGACAGCTCCTCGATCAGTTCGCGCGTGCGACCGTTCTCGCCGATGATCCGGCCCTTCTTGCGCTGGAGGTCGTTGTCGTTGCGGGTGTGCTCAGAGAGGTCGATCAGGTCGAGCGTCCGGAGGTCGTGGTCGAGGATCGACAGCGCCGTCTCGGGCTTGAAGCCGCGACCGATCGCCTTGATGATGTCCGGGGCCACCATCGCCGCCACGGGGTCGTCGCGCTCCTCGATGGCGACGCTCCCCGACTCGGAGTCGATGTCGAGCCGCACGTTCGCCCGCTCTTCGATCTCCCGCATCGTCTCGCCGCCGGCGCCGATGACGACGCCGATCCGGTCCTGCGGAACCGTCACGTGTTGCATGCCACGGGGTACCCGGCGGAGCCTTTTAAGCGTGTTCCGCCGCGGGCGGTGTGTGGCCGCGTGACGGTGGTCTTCGGCCGCTTACGCCGGAGCCCGCGTCGGTCTACTCGGTCGCCCCTTCGTCCGACTCCGGTTCGCCGTCCGCTCCCGGCTCACCCGTCGGATCCGGTTCGGGCTCCGTCACGTACGCGCGGAGGTCGTCGGGGTCGACGTCGATCCCCTGACGCGTGAAGAAGGCGGCCACGTTCTCGCAGTCGCGCGTCAGGAACTCCCCGGCGTTGGGGTGGTGGACCGTCACCGCCTGCCCGAGGTCGATGATCACCAGCTCGCCCTCGTGGATGATCATGTTGTACTCCGAGAGGTCGCCGTGGATCAGCCCGGCGCCGTACAGGCGGCGCATGTACTCGCGGACGACCTCGTAGGCGGTCTCGGGGTTCTCCACGTCGACCTCGCTCAGCCGCCGGGCGCGGTCCTCGGCGTGCCCGACCAGCTCCATCACGAGGACGTTCCGCTGGACCGCGATCGGTTCGGGGACCCGGACGCCCGCCTTGCGCGCGCGTTCGAGGTTCGCGAACTCCTTGCGGGTCCACGCCAACACGACCGCCTTCTTGTCGTTCGCGATCCCCTCGAAGCGCGGGTCGCCCTCTAAGTACTCGCGCATCTGCCGGAAGTTCGAGGAGTTGATCCGGTACACCTTCACCGCGACCTCGCGATCGGGCGCGACGCCCTCGGGGCCGCCGCCGGCCGCCTCGGACCCCGGCTCCGGTCGCTCGCCGGCCTGCCCGCCGAGCGCCTCGAAGACGCTCGCCTCCTTCCCCGTAGACACCGGCCCGCCGAAGGCGTCGACGTAGCCGTCCTGGACCAGCTTGTACACCGCCGCGAGCGTGGCGTCATCGAACACCGACTCCTGTAGCTTGAACTGCTCGGTGTCCTTGATCCGCTTGCGGAACTCGTCGAACTCGCGGTCCTGCCGCCGGGCGATCCGGTCGGCCTCGGTGTCGGAGACGTCGAGCTGCTCCCACTCGTCGCCGGGCTGGTCCGCGGGTTCGAGCAGGCCGAAGTCCTCGCTCATTCGTCCCGGGGTTCGACGCGACGAGGGATAAGCGAGGGGGTCGCGCGGCGCGGGAGGTCCGCCGCGCTACAACACGTCGAGCGCGTCCTCGACCGGCATGTGGCCGTCGCGGACGGCCTCTAGGATCGTCCGCCGCTCCCCGGTCTCGGGGTCGACCTCGTCCGCGTCGCCGTCGCCCCCGCCGACCTCGCCGAGCGTCACCTTCTCGGTCTCACCGACGAACTCGGGGAAGTCGGTGCCGTCGGCCAGCGCCGTCTCCTTCTTCACGCGGTAGGAGCCGGCGTCCGTGGTGTAGAGGTCGCCCGGGTGGAAGAAGTACCAGTCCTCGCGGTCGAACCGGACCGCGATCCGGGCCTTCGCGCCGAAGTTCCGCGCGAAGAAGAGCAGCGCCTCCACCTCCTCGCCGGTGAGGTAGATGGGGTCGCCCGCGCTCGACTTCGCCTCGATGGCGTAGAACGTCTCGCCGTCGCCGGCGAGCACGTCGGGCAGCTCGCGCTCCGTGGCGGAGCCGCTGGCCGGCGCGCGCATTACCGCGAACCCCGCCTCGTCCAAGGCGTTCACCAGCTCGCGCTCGCGGCGGTCCCCCTTCCGGTTAGCGGACACGGTCGTCGTCACCCGGTTCGGTCATGGGCGCCGTAGGCGCGAGGCGGGCAAAAGGGCGGCGGGTTCCGGCGCCCGAGTGCCGCGACCGCGCGCGCGGTCACCCTCGCAGCCGCCACCACAGCGACCGGATCCTGTAGCCGAGCGACCCGCGCTGGTACCCGCTCCACCCGCTTATTCCGCCGGCGAGCGTCGACGCCTCGTAACCCGCCTCGTCGAGCACGCGGGTCGCGCGCTTGGCGACGATCCCCATCTTACAGACGGTGACGACCTCGCGGTCGTCGGGGATCTCGTCGAGCCGGCGGCGGAGTTGGGCGTCGTCGCCGCTCCGGAGGTCGTCGTACACCGGCACGTTCCGGCTCCCGTCGATCGCGCGGTGCCCGTAGTCCGACTCGGGCCGAATGTCCAGCAGGAACGGCTCGTCGTCGGTGCCGAGGCGTTCGTCGAGTTCGTCCGGGCGGATGCGGCTCATGGGCGGACGGACGGCCACGCGGGGGAAACCCCTGCCGACCGCGGCCGGCACTCGGCGACCGGGACCACTCTCACTCCCGCATCCGCTCGGCGTGCTCGACGACGACCCGGCCCAGCCGCTCCGTGCGGCGCCGGATGTCCCCGTCGGTGATCCGCGGCCCGCGGTCGGGGGCGGCCGCCGCCGTCTCGACCTTCGAGGAGGCGCCCTGGATCCCGACCTCGTGGGGGACGGTCCACGCGTGGACGTTCCGGAACGTCGACCGGAGGTGTTCCAAGGTCCCGCCGTAGGAGCCGCCGCCGGCGGTCGCGAGCAGCCCCACGGCCGTGTCCGCGTACTCGTCTGAGCCGCAGAAGTCGTGGAAGTTCTTGAACGTCGACGAGTAGGAGCCGCGGTAGACGGGCGTGCCGGCGAGGACGCCGTCGGCCTCGCGGACGCGGCGCTTCAGGGCCTCGCTGTCGCCCTGCGCGCCTTCGTCGGGATGGAACAGCGGGAGGTCGACGGCCGCGAGGTCGATCAGGTCGGTCTCCGCGCCGGCGTCGGCCGCGGCGTCGAGCGCGACGCGGAGCGCGGCCCGCGTGGTGCTGTCCGCGCTCCGGCTGCCGGAGACGGCGGCGATTCGGGTCATGATTCGGGTTCGAGGTCCGACCACAAAAACGCGGCCGATCGACGGAGCCGTCGGGCGCTCACCAGGCTCCGCCGCTCGCCGCGCCCGTCGCAAGCCTCGCGACCGGCACGGGGCATTATTGCCCTCGCCGCCGACGTGGTCGGTATGGACGAGATTGCCTTCGGCACTGACGGCTGGCGCGCGACGCTCGACACCTTCACCGACGAGCGCGTGCGGATCGTCGGGCAGGCGGTCGCCGACCACCTCGACGCGGCCGGTCACGACGAACCGGTCGCGGTGGGGTACGACGCCCGCGAGACCTCCGAGGGGTTCGCCGAGAGCCTCGCCGAGGTGCTCGCCGGCAACGGCTTCGACGTACTCTTGCCCGAGCGCGACGCGCCGACGCCCGTCATCGCCCACGCCATCGTCGCCCGCGGGCTCGCCGGCGCGTGTATGGTCACCGCCTCCCACAACCCGCCCGAGTACAACGGCGTGAAGTTCATCCCCCACGACGGCGCGCCCGCGCTCCCCGACGTGACCGAGGACGTCGTCGACCGGCTCGCGGAGCCCGCCCTGCTGCCCGAGGCCGAGCGCGGCGGAATCGAGCGCGTCGACCTCGTGAGCGACCACGCCGACGCGGCCCGCGAGGTGGTGGGCAACCTCGCCGGGGCGGAGGGCGGCGTCGACCTCTCCGGGCTCACGGTCGCGTACGACGCGATGCACGGGAGCGGGCGCGGCGTCACCGACGCGCTGCTCGAATCTGCGGGGGCGGAGGTCGTCCGCCTGCGCTGCGAGCGCGACGTGACGTTCGGCGGCGACTCCCCCGAGCCCTCGGCGGAACACCTCGGGGAACTGGCCGACCGCGTCACCGACCCCGACAGCGACGTGGACCTCGGGATCGCAAACGACGGCGACGCCGACCGGATCGCGGTCGTCACGCCCGACCGCGGCGTCCTCGACGCGAACCTCTTCTACGCCGCCTGCTACGACCGCCTGCTGGAGGCCGACTCCGGGCCCGCGGTCCGCACCGTCTCGACGACGTTCCTCGTCGACCGCATCGCGGAGGCACACGGCGAATCGGTGTACGAGACGCCGGTCGGCTTCAAGTGGGTCGCCGAGGCGATGGGCGAGCACGACGCGCTGTTCGGCGGCGAGGAGTCGGGCGGGTTCACCCTCCGCGGCCACGTCCGCGAGAAGGACGGCGTGCTGATGGCGCTGCTCGCGGCCGCGACCCACGCCGCCGAGCCGTTCGACGCGCGCGTCGACCGCCTGCTCGACGAGCACGGGCATATCGCGGCCGGGAAGGTGTCCCTCGACTGCCCGGACGACCGGAAGGAAGGCGTCCTCGACGAGCTGGAGGACCACATCCCGGAGTCCGTCCGCGGCTCCCCCGTCGCGAAGGTCGTCACCCTCGACGGGTTCAAGCTCCTCTTGGAGAGCGGCTCGTGGCTGCTCGTCCGCCCCTCGGGCACGGAGCCGAAGCTGCGCGTGTACGCCGAGGCGGACTCGGAGGCCGCCGTCGACGAGCTCCTCGGCGAGGGGCGGGACCTCGTCGAGCCGCTGGTCTGAGAACGGGGCGGGCTGACCGATCGGAGCCCCGGCCGCCCGGACGAGTTTCAGTTCCGCCTTGCGTTCGGCTCGTTTATTTATAAATTAACCGCGTATCGTCGCGTACGGCCCGACGCGGCCGAGAGACACCATGCCCGACGAGCCGCTGCCCGCGACCGAACGCACCGACGCCGAACCGAGCCCGACCGAGCGCGGCGAGCCGCCGAAGCGCGACGCGACCGATCGGATCGCCCGAGCCGAGCCGGACCGAACGACCGATCCGCCGCCCGACCGGTCCGACGGCGACGCGGCCTGCGAATGCGACCGCGGGCCGGAGGCCGAGGCCGACGAGGCGGGCGAGCCCGACACGCGCGAATACCGGCTCGAACGGCTCCGACTGTGGCGGACCGTCGTCACGCTCGCGGTCGTCGTCGCCCGCCTCATCCGGTCGCTCTGAGCCGGCGGTCGCCGCTCCGATCGGGTGCCTTTTTAGGTGATACCGCCCAAGCTGAACGTATATGTTCAAGGCCATCGTGGGCGCGTCGACGTTTCAGGACGCGCTCGATTCGGTGAGCGTGTTGGTCGACGAGTGTAAGATCCGCCTGAACGAGGAGGAGCTCTCCATCCGGGCCGTCGACCCCGCCAACGTCGGCATGGTCGACCTCACGCTGGAGGCGGCCGCGTTCGAGTCGTACGAGGCGGACGGCGGCGTCATCGGCGTCAACCTCGCCCGCTTGGAAGACATCGCCGGCATGGCCAACTCCGGCGACCTGATCCACCTCGAACTCGACGAGGAGACCCGCAAGCTCCACATCGAGATCGACGGCCTCTCGTACACCCTCGCGCTCATCGACCCCGACTCGATCCGCCAGGAGCCGGACATCCCGGACCTCGATCTCGCCTCCGAGATCGTCGTCGAGGGCGCCCAGCTCGACCGCGGGATCAAGGCCGCCGACATGGTCTCCGACCACATCCGCCTCCGCGTCGACGAGACCGACGAGGCGTTCTTCATCGAGGCCGAGGGCGACACCGACGACGTGAATCTCAAGCTCGACCGCGAGGACCTCATCGCGCTCACCGCCGGCCCCGCCGACTCGCTGTTCAGCCTCGACTACCTCAAGGACATGAACAAGGCGATCCCCTCCGACGCCGAGGTCACCGTCGAGCTCGGCGAGGAGTTCCCCGTCAAGCTCCACTACGGCTTCGCGGAGGGGCTCGGGAACGTGACCTTCATGCTAGCGCCGAGGATTCAGAGCGACTAACGCGCCCGAATTCTGCCGTTTCGGGAGGAACAGCGGTCTCGTTTTCCGACCCGACTCACTCGCCGTCCACGACCGGGATCGACACCGTCACCCGCGTCCCCCGCGGCTCCCGCTCGGCGTACTCCACCTCGGCGCCGACCGCGGCGGCGCCCCACGCGACGACCCACAGTCCCAGCCCGGAGCCGTGTTCGAGGGCGGTCTCCCGCCCGGACTCGACCGCCTCGACCTCGTGGTCGGGGATGCCGGGGCCGTCGTCCGCGACGGTGAGGACGAAGCGGGGGTCGTCGCCCTCGGACCCGCCCGTCGCGCCGCCCGCTCGGCGGAGCGAGACGCGCACCCAAGCCCCGCCGTCCTCGCGCTCGGTCCCCTCGCCGTCGTGGTGGCCGACCGCGTTCTCCACGGTGTTCTCGACGACCGCGCGGAGCGCGTCGGGCCTCACGTGGGTGGTCCAGTCGGCCGCTCCGCCGCCGTCGGTCTCCGCGTCGGGCTCGCCGGCGACCGCGAGTTCGACGACGGCGTCCGGGTCGCGGTCGCGGGCATCGGCGACGACCGCGCGGACGAGGTCGCGGACGTCGGTCGCCCCGGCGTCGCTGTCGGCGAGGAGCCGCTCGACGGTACCCGCCTTCTCGCCGAGCGCGGCCAGCGCGCCGGCGCGCCGCTCGACGGCGTCGGCCATCCGGACCAGCTCCGGGTCGTCGAGGCGGTCGCGGAGGATCTCGCCGTAGCCGCGGACGACGCCGGCGTCGTTGCGGAGGTTGTGGCGCAAGATTCGGTTGAGCACCTCTAACTGCTGGCGGCGGCGCTCGCGCTCGGTGACGTCCGAGAGGACGACCGTGTAGCCGACGTGGGTCCCGTTCGGATCGGTCAGCCGAGAGACCGACACCGCGTACGTGCGGCGACCGGCGCCGTCGGCGGCGTCGACCTGAACCGTCTCGCGGGAGCCGCCGCCCGCCTCGTCGTCGCCGGGGTCGTCGTCGGCGGCGTCGATCGCCTCGTCGCCGATCCCGACGGGCAGGTCGAGGAAGTCGGCGAGCTGCCGGTCGCGGGCGGTCTCGGCGTCGACGCCTAACACCGTCTCCGCGGCGGGGTTGAGCCGGACGACGCGGCGGTCGAGCGCGAGCGCGACGATCGGGTCCCGGAGGTCGTCGATCGCGGTGCGCTCGGCGGCGCGGCTGGTGGTCGGGTTCCGGTCGAACATCTCCGCGCGGTCGAACGCGTACGCGTCCAGGATCACGTGCGGGACGAACATCACCGGCGCGAGCTGGAGTTGCGGGACCGGGCCGAGCTGGAGCGTCCACGCGACCAAGGCGAACCCCGGCGGCAGCGAGCTCAGGGCGACCGCGGCGCTCTCGCGGCGGTACAGCGGCCCGTAGCTGAGCAGCGTGTCGACGAGGAGGAAGACCGCGCTGGCGACGAGGACGGTCTCGACGGCGACGGTGAGGTACGCCCACGGACCGAACGCGTACGAGACGGTCTCGACGCCGAAGACGGGGGCGCGCGAGAGGTCGGTCCAGAAGGCGCCGTGGAGGGGGTTCGTGGCGACGAGGACGGACGAGAGGAGGCCGAACCCGGCGACCGCCCCGAACGGGCGGCTCCGGACCACGTCGCTCCGGCCGGTGTACTCCAAGGCGAAGCCGAGGAAGGCGACCCCGGTCCAGATCACGCCCAGCCACATCGCCGCCTCCAGCGCGGCGCGGACCGCCGGGTCGGCGACGAGCAGCCCGACGCCGTAGGAGACGCACCACGTCGCCTGCGCGGCGAAGACGCCGAGGAACCAGTCGACGCCGGGGCGGCCGCGGTGTTGGCGGATCGCCCACGCGAGCGCGACCGCCCCCGCCCCGCCCGCGAGGGATCCGACGGCGGGCCAGGCGGGAACGAGGTCGAGGGCCATGTGCGAGGCACGACGGCGACGGCGGGCGTAAAACTGTCGTGCGGAGGCGGGACGGCCGCTCACCGCCCGCCCGGGGCGCTCACCCGGCCCGGCGTCCGAACGCGAGCGCCACGGGCGCGAGGAGCAGCGCGCCGATCAGGAACGGCGACGCGACGGCGACCGTGTACAGCACCGCCATCAGCGGCGGGCCGACGGTCCGCCCGAGGCTCGACGCGCCCTGCGTCACGCCGAAGGCGGCCCCCTGGTCGGCGTCGTCGGCCGACGCGGAGACGAGCGTCGCCAGCGAGACGTTCACGAGGGCGTTGCCGAGCGAGAGCGCGGCGAGCGCGGCGAGCAGCGCGAGCAGAGGGAGCGTGAGCCACCCCGGCCCGCCGAGGGCGACTCCGCCCGCGACCCGGTCAACCAGTCCGGTCGCGGGGATCGCGGCGAGCGCGCCCGCGAGGACGACGGACCCGGCGGCGACGAGCGTCCGCGAGGGGACGACCCGCGAGAGCCGACCGACGACGACGCCCTGGTTCACCGCGCCGAGGACGCCGACGTAGGTGAGCAGGAACGCCGCGGCCGTCGCGTCGTAACCGAACGCGTCCGCGACGTACGGGATGAACATCACCTGGACGCCCGCGAACGCGACGGCGACGACGAAGTACGCGACCGTCAGCGGCCGGAGCGACGCGGACGCGAGCGCGTCGCGGAACTGGCCGATCGCGGTGGTGCGGGCGCCCGGCGCGTCACCCGCGGGTCGCGTCCGCGCCGGCTCTTCGAGGAGGAGGAACCCGACGGCGACCGCGAGGAGGCTCATCCCCGCCGCCGCGAAGCTCGGCAGGGAGTACGGCGTCGCGGGGACGAACGCGGGGAAGAGCGCGTCGGCGCGGGCCACCACGGCGTCGGCGGCGAGCAGGCCGCCGATCGCCGGCCCGAAGACGAACCCGAGCGCGAACGACGCGCCGACGAGGCCGAGCGCGCCCGCCCGCCGGTCGCGGGGCGTGATGTCGGCGACGTACGCCTGCGCGGCGGCGATGTTGCCGCCCATCGCGCCGGTCAGCGTGCGGGAGGCGAAGAGCACCGCCAGCGCGGCGACGGGGCCGAAGCGCGCGCCGGCCGAGCCGGCGTAGCCGAACGTCACCCACGCGACGCCGGCGGCCGCGAGCGACGCCAAGAGGACGGGACGGCGCCCGATCCGGTCGGAGAGCCGGCCGAGCGTGGGCGCCGCGACGAACTGCGCGAGCGAGTAGGAGGCCGCGAGCAGCCCGATGAAGGCGTCGCTGACGCCGAACGACCGGACGTAGAAGGGGAGGATGGGGATCACGATCCCGAAGCCGACGAGGTCGATGAACACGACGCCGATCACGACGGCGAGCGCGCGGCGGGGGTTGGCGACGGCCGGGGGGCGGTCGGCGCCGTCGCCGTCGGGGGCGTCGGCGGTGTCGGCGTCACTGACGGCGGCCGCGTCGGGGTCCGCGGTCGGCGCGGCGCCGGCTTCCGGGTGTGTCACGGTGTCGAGAGGTCACGGGGCGACTTAAGTCGGCGCTACAGGTGGCGCTCGATGACGCGCTTCGCGGCCTGGCCCTTCTCCTTCCAGCCGTACCCCTCGTCGTACACGTGGCGCTTGGCGTCGACGAGTTCCCCCGGCGTCGACTCCTCGAAGCCGCCGCGGTCCCACGCGCCCGACTCGCGGAGCCACTCGATCACGTTCTCGCGGGTCTCGGGCCACGAGAGGCCGACCATCTCGTACCACGCCACCATCGCGAAGACGGCGTTGTCGTGACAGCCCGGCACGGAGCCGTGCTGATAGACGGTGCGCATCGGCTCGCGGGTGGGCTCGGAGACGCGCTCCTTGAACTCCGCGGCGGTGAGCAGGCGGAGCCGGTCGCCGTCCTCGACGACGCGCTGGTCGCGGCGGAGCGCGCCGAGCGCGGCCTTGTGGAGCCCGCCCCAGTCGGCGGGGACCGCGTCCCGCAGCGCCGCCTCCGAGAGGCCGTCGGGCTCGGCGGACAGCACCGAGAGGAGGTCCGTGTAGGCCTTCTCGACGGTCGGCCAGCTCACGCCCTCGAACTCGCAGTCGGCGTCGTGGAGGCTGTTCGTCGTCCGACAGCCCGGGCACGGGTAGCGGAACGTCGGCACGAGGCGACGGTTCGACGCCGCGGGAGTTAGGGGTTTCGCGACGGCGCCCGCGGACGTTGGGGGGTTCCGAAACGTTTACTCGCCGTCCGGTCGCGGATCAAGACGGTATGACAAAGGTCAGCGTTATCGGTGCGGCGGGGACCGTCGGAGCCGCGGCGGGCTACAACCTCGCGCTGCGCGACGTGGTCGACGAGCTCGTCTTCGTCGACATCCCGGACCAGCGCGAGACGACGATCGGACAGGCCGCCGACGCGAACCACGGCGTCGCCTACGACTCGAACACGACCGTCCGGCAGGGGGAGTACGAGGACACGGCCGGATCGGACGTCGTCGTCATCACGGCCGGCATCCCGCGGAAGGAGGGACAGACCCGAATCGACCTGGCCGGCGACAACGCGCCGATCATGGAGGACATCGGGTCGTCGATCGCCGAGCACAACGACGACTTCGTCACCGTCACCACGTCGAACCCGGTCGACCTGCTCAACCGCCACCTCTACGAGGCGGGCGACCGCGACCGCCACAAGGTGATCGGCTTCGGCGGCCGGCTCGACTCCGCGCGCTTCCGCTACGTCCTCTCCGAGCGCTTCGACGCGCCCGTCAAGAACGTCGAGGCGACGATCCTCGGCGAGCACGGCGACGCGCAGGCGCCGGTCTTCTCGAAGGTGCGCGTCGACGGCCGGGACCCGTCGTTCGACGCCGACGAGAAGGAAGAGATCCTCGCGGACCTCCAGGAGTCCGCGATGGACGTGATCAGCCGGAAGGGCGCCACGCAGTGGGGGCCCGCCACCGGCGTCGCCCACACGGTCGAGGCCATCCTCAACGACACCGGCGAGGTGCTCCCGTGCTCGGTCGTCCTCGACGGCGAGTACGGCTACGACGACACGGCGCTCGGCGTGCCCGCGAAGCTGGGCTCGAACGGCGTCGAGGAGGTCGTCGAGTGGGACCTCGACGAGTACGAGGCCGAGCTGCTCGACGAGGCCGCCGAGAAGCTCTCCGAGCAGTACGAGAAGATCGCGTAGGGCCGTTCGCGGGGGTCGGCCGCCGACACCCACCGGATTTTTATTGCTGCCGCGTCGCTTCGGAGCATGAACCGCGCCGAGATCGACACCGACGACCTGCTGAAGGTCGTGTTACTGCTCGTCGTCGTGTGGCTTCTCCTGGAGATCGTCGGGACCGTCTTGGAGGTCGCGTTCTGGCTGCTCGACGCGCTCCCGACGCTGATCGGGATCGCGCTCGTCGTCGTGATCGCCTTACACCTCACCGATCGGATCTGAGGCGCCCGCCGACGTGTTCAGCCTCAACGTCCCGCTGCCGCCCGGCGTCGACCGCCTCGCGGCCGATCTCCACCCGAAACTGTCGGGGTTCGACCGCGTCCGCGAGCGCCGCACCCTCGTCTGTAAGCGGTTCGGCGTCGCGGACGTACGGGACGGGGAGCGCGACGGGGACGAAGGAGGTGGGCGGGAAGGGAGTCGGGAGCCGCCGCCTCGGGAAGAAGCCCTCGACCGCCTGCGCGAGCGGCTTCGTCGGCCGCTCGCCGGCGTCGGCCCCTTCGAGGTCGCCGTGACCGGGATCGACGTCTTCGACGCGCCGCGGTCGGGGTCGCGGCCGGTCGTCTACCTGACCGTCGAGGGCGACGGGCTGGATCGGCTCCACCGGCGGCTCTGCGCGGCGTTCGGCGCGGTGGCAGGGATCGAGGGCGACGACTACGTGCCGCACGTCACGCTGGCGCGGGGCGGGAACCCGGAGCCGGGCGTCGTCGCCGACCTCGTCGACGCCGCGTTCGACCCGGTCCGCTGGCGGGTCCACGCGCTCGACGTGTGGGACCCGGAGTTCCGGGAGGTCGCGTCGAGCGTTGAGCTGTAGCGTTACGCGGTCACGCGGGGTCGGTCGGCGTTACGCCGGCGTCGGCCGCCTCGTCGTCGTTCGGCTCCTCGACCGCGTGGTGCGGCCCCACCGGACCGTGCGTCGGGCAGACGCCGGCGATGGGGGTCGCGTTGAGACAGCAGGCGCGCCGTCCGCTCGCGACGAGGCCGCGCGAGAGCGGATCGCCGCAGCGGGCGCAGTAGACGTCGGCCTCGGAGGTCGCCTCGCCGTCGGGGGTCGCCTCGCCGTCGGGGGTCGCCTCGCCGTCGGGGGTCGCCTCGTCGGCGCCGGCCATCCCTCAGCGCTCGCGGATCCGCATCGGCACCGGGTGGTTCGGGTGCATCGTCAGCGACCCGCGTAAGGAGAGGTCCGGCCCCTCGTAATCGAGGTCGAACCGCGAGCAGACCGTCGCGAGGATGATCTTCGCCTCCAGGAGCGAGAACGCCTTCCCGATACAGTGGCGAGGCCCGCCGCCGAACGGGAAGAACGCGAACCGGGGGCGCTCGCTCCGGCGCTCCGGGGTCCAGCGGTCCGGGTCGAACGCCTCGGGGTCGTCGTACCAGCGCCCGGACCGGTGGATCGCCCACTGGGACACCATCAGCGCCGACCCCTCGGGGATGCGGTACCCCCCGAGCTTCACGTCGAGCTTCGGTTCGCGGAACAGCGTGTACACCGGCGGGTAGAGCCGCATCGACTCGTTGAGGGCGCGCTCGGTGTAGTCCATGTCGCGGACGGCGGCCGCGGTCAGGGGGCCGTCGGCCGTCGCCTCCCGGGCCTCGCTCGCGACGCGGTCGCGGGCCTCGGGGTGGTTCGAGAGGAGGTAGAACGCGTACGTCAACGCGAGCGCGGTGGTGTCGTGGCCGGCGAGCAGCATCGTCACCAGCTCGTCGCGGAGGTTCTCGTCGGTCTGCTCGCCGCGGTCGCGGGCGCGGAGCAGGACGGAGAGCAGGTCCATCGGGAGGTCGGCGTCGGGGTCGCCGGGCGGCCCGCGGACGCCGGTGCCGTCGGGGCCGGCGGGGTCGACGCTCGGGTCGCGCTCCGTGCCGCGGCGGCGGGCGACGATGTCGTCGATCACCGATTCGAGCGTGTCGATGGCGGCGTCGAACTCGCGGTTCTCCCGAGTCGGCAGCCAGTCCGGGATCAGGAACCGGCGGGGGTCCGGCTCGAACCGGGCGCCGAGCGGTTCGAGGTTCTCCTGGACCGTCTTCACCTCCTCGTCGCTGATGTCGGCACCGAACATGGCCGTGACGATGATCTTCACGGTGAGCCGCGCAAGCTCCAGCTGGACGTCGACGACGTCGCCGTCCTCCCAGTCGGCGACGTGCGACTCGGCGTGGTCGGCCATCACGCCGGCGAGCGCGCCGATCCGGCGGTTGTGGAAGGCTGGGTTCGCGAGCCGGCGCTGGCGCTTCCACGTGTCGCCCTCGCTCAGCAGGAGGCCGTCGCCGAGGAGCGTGTCCATCGCGTCGTCGAACTGCGGCTTGCGGTAGCGTTCGGCGTCCGCGACGAGCACGCGCTCGACGTCGGCGGGATTCGTGAGCAGGTACGTCTCTCGCGGGCCGAGGTCGAGCCCCACCACGTCGCCGTAGCTGTCGGCGCAGGCGCGCAGGAATCCGAACGGGTCGTCAGCGAACTGGCGACCGTTCCCGAAGAGGGGGTCGCCGAGCGGTCCGGGCGGCGTAACGGACATACGATTTCTGGGGGTTGAGCGGGGTTAAACGTTCGGCGGAGGGGAAGGGTACGCGGGGAAAAACGCGGAGAACGAGACCCCGGAAGAGTGGGCGGGCCGCGGCGTCGACGGGGCGTTGCCGGAAGAGCGGGCGGGCCGCGGCGTCGACGGGCCGTTACCGGGCGTCGAGGCGCTCGACGCGGCCGATCAGCTCGTCGACGGCCGCCTCCTGGTCGTCGGTGGCGTCGACGATGCGCTCGGTCGCGTCCTCGGTGCGGTCGGAGCGCTCGCGGACCGCCTCCAGCGAGGAGGTGAGCTCCTCGACGGTCGCGGCCTGGTCGTCGGTGGTCCGCGCGACCTCCGCGACGCCCGCGGCCGCCTCGTCGACGGCGTCGGCGATCTCTTCGAGGGAGTCGAGCACCGTCTCGATCTCGGTGCCCGCGTCCTCGATGCGCTCGTGGGAACGCTCGACGGCGGTCGTCGTCTCCGCCGACTGGGTCTGGAGCTTGTCGAGGCTCTCCGTGATCTCCTCGGTGTAACCGCGGGTCTCGTCGGCGAGCTTCTTCACCTCCTCGGCGACGACCGCGAAGCCGTCGCCGCCCTCGCCGGCGCGGGCGGCCTCGATGTTGGCGTTCAGGGCGAGCAGGTTCGTCTGCTCGGCCACGTCGGAGATGACCTCGATGACCTCCTCGATGTCGTCCATGCGCTCGGAGAGCGCGCCGACGCTCTCGACTAGCTCGTCGCCGATCTCGACGACGTCCTCGGTCGCCTCGCGGGCGTCCTCGCTGGCGTCGAGGCCCTCGTCGGCCGCCTCGCTCGCGGCGACGGCCGCGGAGTCGACCTGGTCGGCGGTGGCGGCGACCTCCTCCATCCCGGCGGAGAAGGACTGCATCTCCGAGACGCTCTCCTCCAAGAGCTCGTTCTGCTCGTCGACGTTCTCCGCGATGTCGGCGGCCGCGGCGCTCGCCTCCTCGACCGTCTCGTCGAGGTCGCGCGCCTTCTCGTGGACGCCCGAGGAGAGCTCGTCGAGGTTGTCGGCCATCCGGTTGACGACGTCGACGACGCGGATCAGGTCGCCGTCGAGGTGCTCGAAGGAGTCGCGGTGGCCCGCGCGGGCGTCGAGGTCCCCCTCGCCGATCGCCTCGGCGGTCTCGCGGACCTCCGCGACCAGCTCGCTCGTCGCGTCGCGCTCGTTCACCGTCTCCGTCCGGTCGATGACGACCTCGGTCACGCCGACGAGCTCGCCGTCGTCGTACAGCGCGGTCGCCGTGAACTCGATGTGGCGCTCCTCGCCGTGGCGGTCGACCATCGTGCTGGCGTCGCGGTAGCGGTCGCGCGCGGAGTCGCACGGCTCGACGCCGTACACCTCGTCGGCGTTCGTCGGCGCGTCGAGGACCTTGTCCGCGAGCGTGTCGGCCCGGCGGCCGTCGGGGTAGAAGAGCTCGGAGACGTGGCCGTGCCCGACCGCTTCGTCGCGGCCGACGCCGGTGAGCGTCGCGATCGACTCGTTCCACTCGGCGACGTTCCCGTCGCAGTCGAGGATGAACGTCGGGATGCTGGTGGCGTTGAACGCCTGCTCGAAGCCGGCGCCGGCGAGCGTCGCCGCGCGGTTCACGCCGGCCTCGTCGGCGACGCCGTGCCCCTCCTCGCCCGGGCCGACGGCCTCGTCCGCCGCGGCCGTCCCGGCGTCCGTTCCCTCGCCGTCCTCGACGACGACGCCCCCGTCGGGGACCGACCGGGAATCGCTCCCCCACCCGAGTGCGTTCCGCAGGCGCTCGCGAAGTCTACTCATGTCTACGTCACCGTCTCCCAAGCGCCATCATAAAGCGTCCGTCCCGATATTCGATTCTGATAACCTCGACGAGCGGCCTCGGGGCGGCGGGGACCGCGCCCCGCAGCGTTCAATGGCGTCGGGCGGCTACGTCGGTCCGAGACCGATGGACGCCGACGCGGTGCGCGAGCGGGCCCGAGACCTCCCGACGGAGCCGGGGGTCTACCAGTTCCGGGCGGGCGAGGCGACGCTGTACGTCGGGAAGGCGCTCGACCTCCGCGACCGGGTGCGGTCGTACGCGGACCCGCGCTCGGGGCGGATCAGGGGGATGGTCGAGCGCGCCGACCGGATCGAGTTCGCGGTCACCGACACGGAGACGCAGGCGCTCCTCTTGGAGGCGAACCTCATCAAGCGGCTCCGGCCGCGCTACAACGTCCGGCTGAAGGACGACAAGTCGTACCCCCTGGTCGCCTTCTCGGACCACGAGGTGCCCCGGATCGAAGTGACCCGCGACCCCGAGGCGGGCGCGGTCGCGTACGGTCCCTTCACCGACGTGGGACGCGTCGAGACCGTCGTGAAGGCGATCCGCGACGAGTACCGGCTGCGCGGCTGCTCGGACCACAAGTACGAGGGCCGCGACCGGCCCTGCCTCGACTACGAGATGGGCATCTGCTCGGCGCCGTGTACGGGCAAAATCTCGCCGGAGGAGTACGCCGAGGACGTGGCCGCGGCGCGGCGCTTCTTCGAGGGCGAGACCGGCGTCCTCGCCGACCCCCTCCGCCGCCGGATGGAGGCGGCCGCCGAGGCGAACGAATTCGAGCGCGCCGCGAACCTCCGCGACCGGCTGGAGGCCGTCGAGGCGTTCCACGGCGAGGGCGGCGAGGCCGTCAGCGACCGGAGCGACGACCGCACGGTCGACGTGCTGGCGGCCGCCGTCGAGGGCGACGCCGCCCGCGTGGCCCGGCTCCACAGCGAACGGGGCCAGCTCGTCGACCGGAGCCGGCACCGGCTGGACGCCGCGGCGGTCGAGGGCGCGGACGGCGGCCCCTCGTCCGCCGACGCCAACACCCCGGCCGCCGTCCTCGCGGCGTTCCTCGCGCAGTACTACGCCGAGCGGGAGTTCCCGGACGCGGTCCTGCTCGCCGAGCGGCCCGCCGACCCGGACGTGGTCGACTGGCTGGAGGGCGAGGGGGTCGCGGTCCGCGTGCCGGGCGCCGGCCGCGAGGCGAAGCTGGTCGAGCTCGCGCTGAAGAACGCCCGGAAGCGCGGCGGCCGCGACGACCCCGTGGGCGCGCTCGGCGAGCGGCTCGGGATCGCCCGCCCCGAGCGGATCGAGGGGTTCGACGTGAGCCACGCGCAGGGGACCGCGGTGGTCGGCTCCGACGTGTGCTTCGTCGACGGGAGCGCGGAGACGGCCGACTACCGCCGGAAGAAGCTCACCGAGCGCAACGACGACTACGCGAACATGCGCGAGCTGGTCCGGTGGCGCGCCGAGCGCGCGCTCGACGGCTCGGACGACCGCCCCGACCCGGACCTCCTCCTCATCGACGGCGGCGACGGACAGCTGGGGGCCGCCCGCGACGCGCTCGCGGAGACGGGGTGGGACGTGCCCGTCGTCGCCCTCGCGAAGGCGGAGGAGCTGGTCGTCACCCCGAGCGGGACCCGGCGGTGGGACGACGGCGCGCCCGAGCTCCACCTCCTCCAGCGCGTGCGCGACGAGGCGCACCGCTTCGCGGTCGCGTACCACCAGACCGTCCGCGACGAGGTGGCGACCGTCCTCGACGACGTGCCCGGCGTCGGCCCAGAGACGCGCCGCCGACTCCTGCGCCGCTTCGGCTCGGTGGAGAACGTCCGCGAGGCCTCCCGCGAGGACCTCATCGACGTGGACGGCGTCGGCGACGCGACCGCGGACACGCTCCGCGAGCGGCTGTAAACGCGGGTCTCTCCCTCGCGGCGGGCGCCGTCACTCCGGCTCGACGGCGCGCTCGACGACCGCCGCCTCCGCCTTGCGGAGCAGTTCCCCGGCCGTGCTCGTCGCGCAGTCGAGCGCGGCCGCGACGTCCGCGACGGTCCCCTCGCGGGGCACCTCGTAGTACCCCGCCGAGACCGCCGCCTCCAGCGCCGCGCGCTGTCGGTCGGTCAGCCGGGAGGGGGTCCGCCGGCGCTCGAACTCCCGGACCCGCTCGATGGTGAGGTCGGCGAGGTCGGCGAGGTCGTCGTGGAACGCGCTGAGCGCTTCGGCCGCGCCCGCCGCCTCGAACCGCACGTCGCCGTCCTCGCGGAAGACGACCGGCGGGAGGAAGATCACCCGCGACGACGCGACGGTGTCGAGGAGGGCCGCCGGGAACTCGTAGTCGTCCTGTCGGAGGAAGGCGTAGGTCCCGCCCGCGCCGCGCACGAGGCTGCGCGCGACCAGCGAGTCGAGCGCCTCGACGGCGCCGGTCGTCGCGTCGCGGTCGCCGTCGAACCAGAGCAGCGTCGTCGCGTCCGCCGTCGGACTCCACATCAGCAGCTCGGCGCGAGCGATCGGCGACTCGCCGACGATCGATCGGTGGAGGGGGTGGCGGAGCCGCTCCGGGTAGGCGGCCGAGAACCGGATCCGTTTCATGCGGCGCTCGCTCCCCGTTCGGCGCTCCCACACATCAATCCGCATGATTCGGCGCGGCTTCGGGACGGGTTCGAGAGGCGGGGCAGACTGAAGCGGTCAGCGGGAACGCGGAGCGGGCGGAAGCGGTCAGCGGGAACGCGGAGCGGGCGAGATCGGTCAGCGGGAACGCGGAGCGGGCGAGATCGGTCAGCGGGAACGCGGGATGGGTGGGAGGGGTCAGCGGGAACCTGGAGGGCCGAAGCGGTCAGCAGGAATTCGGAGGGATCGAAGCGCTCAACGGGGACGCGCCAGCGCCTCGGGGGCGGCCCGGAGGAGCGTCCCGAGGTGGTCCGCGCCGTCGAGGGTGCGGAGGTCGGCCGTCGGGAGCGCCTCGACCAGTCGCCGGGCCCCGGCTATCGGGACGTTGGCGTCGGCCGTCCCGTGCCACAGGCGCACCGGGACGTCGACCGCGCCGAGGTCGATCCCCCAGTCGCCCCCAGCGACCCGGAACTCGGTGACTGCGCCGCTCCGGTGGCGCTCGAACGCCGCGAGGAAGTCCGCTTTCACCGTCGCCGCGGCGTCGGCGGGGACGGCGTCCGCGTCCGCGGCGTACTGCCCGACCACGAACGACGGGTCGGCCCGGCCCGCGACCCACGCCTGTCCGCGGAACAGCGCCCCGAGGACCGAGGGCGTCGCGGACGCGAGACCGGTCAGCAACCGCTGTACCGCCGGCGCGTCCTCGGTGAAGGAGGGCGGCGTCGCCCCGGCGAGGAGGTCGACGCCGGTGACCCGCTCACCCAGCGTCGCCGCCGTCGAGAGGGCGTAGGGAGCCCCGCCGGAGAACGCGACGAGGGGCGCGCGCTCGGCGCCCGCGTCGTCCAGGACGGGCCGCACGGACGCCGCGGCGTCGGCGATTGTCCGGCCCGGCTTCGGCGACGACCGACCGTATCCGGGCCTGTCGGGCGCGATGACGCGGACGTCGTTCGCCCGCGCGGACGGTTCGAGGAGCGCCCCCAGTCGGCGTGACCCGGGCGTCCCGTGGAGGAAGACGAGCGGGTCGCCGGTCGGAGGCCCGTACGTCGCGTACGCGATCCGACGGCCGTCGTCGGTCCGGACGACGCTCGGTGCTCGACGCTCCGAGACCCGAGGCTCCGGGGTCGGTTCCGGCCGCGCGGAGTCGGTGGTAGCCATCGATGTCGACTACGACCGCGCCAGTGGTGGGACTGGTGCCGGACTGATACGGGAGTATTTACCTGTCGCTCGGAGGCCCGGCCCCAAGCCGTATCCGTCCCTCGGCCGATCCCTCGACCGAGATGCGCGCGTTCTTCGCCGTCGACCTCCCGGACCCTCTCGCGCCCGCCGTCGCGGACGCGCAGGCCCGGTTCGCCGACGCGCCCAGCGTCAACCCGGTCGGCCCCGAACAGGCGCACGTGACGCTGAAGTTCCTCGGCGAAATCGGCGGCCGCGGCGACGGGGGCGACCCCCCGCTCGACGACGTGATCGCGGCCGGCGAGCGCGCCGTCGACCGCGCGGGCGTCGCCCCGTTCGAGGCCGAGGTCGCGGGGCTCGGCGTCTTTCCGAACCGCGAGTACGTCTCCGTCGCCTGGGCCGGGGTCGAGCGCGGCGGCGACGCCCTCGCCGCGCTCCACGAGGCGCTCGAAGCGGAGGCGACCGCGCTCGGGGTCGACCCGGCCGATCACGACTTCACGCCGCACGTCACGCTGGCGAGGGTGGAGAACGCGGCCGGCGCCGACGCGGTCCGGGACGCGCTCGACGCCGAGGCCCCGGAAGTCGGGACCTTCGCCGTCGACGAGGTCCGGCTGGTCGAATCGACGCTTACGCCGTCCGGCCCCGAGTACGAGGTCGTCGAGCGGTTCCCGCTCGCCTGAGGCCGCGCCCTCACGCGGCGTCGACGGCGAACCCGTTCTCGTCGGTGTGTTCGACCCGGACTCGGGTGACCCGCGTCGCGGTCGCCCCGGTGACGGCGAGCGTGACGGCGCCGACGGCGACGCGGTCGCCCTCCCGGGGCAGCCGCCCGAGCTGTCGGGTGACGAGCCCCGCGACGGTCTCGGCGCCCGCGTCCGCGGGGAGCGCGAGCCCGAGCGCCTCGTTGAGGTGCGAGACGGTCGTCCAGCCGCGGACGACGGCGGCGTCGGGGGCGACGACGGCGACGGCGTCGGTCTCCCATCGCCCGACCAGCTCGCCGACGACCTCCTCGAAGAGGTCCTCCAGCGTCGCGATCCCGACGACCGCGCCGTGCTCGTCGACGACGATCACCATCCGCGCCTCGCTGGCGCGCATCTCCGCGAACAGCTCGTCGAGGGGCTTCGTCTCGGGGACGAACGCCGGCTCGGTGAGCGCGCTCGCGAGGTCGGCGCCGCTCTCCTCGGCGCGGATCGCGTCGCGCACGTCGACGATGCCGACCACGTCGTCGCGGTTCTCGCCGTAGACGGGCATCCGGGTCACGCCCTCGCTCGCGGCCGTCGAGAGCGCGTCCGACGGGGTCGCCGTCCGCGGGAGCGAGACCACGTCGGTGCGGGGGACCATCACCGCGGCGACGGTCGTGGTCTCCAGATCGAGGACGCCACGGATCATCGCGCCCTCGTCGGGGTCGAGCGCGCCCGCGGCCTCGCCCGAGCGAACCAGCGTCGCGATCTCCTCGCGGGTGAGGTACGACTCGATGTCCGACTCGCCGCCCGTGACCCGGTTGACGACGCCCGACAGCGCCTCGAACACGTACAGCACCGGGCGGAGCACGCGCTGGATCGCGACGACGATCCGCGAGACGCGGAGCGCGTGCCTCTCGGCGTTCGCGACCGCGTACGACTTCGGCGCGATCTCGCCGAAGACGATGACGAACACCGAGGTGACGAGTGTCGACCCCGTGGCGGCCTCGCCGCCGGAGAAGCCGAACCGGACGAACACCGCGGTCGCCACCGACGCGGCCGCGATGTTGGCGACGTTGTTGCTCACCAGCGCCGTGACGAGGAACCGGTGCGAGTCGTCGCGCAGCGCCGACAGCGCCCGGGCGCCCGGGGCGTCCGTCGCGACGAGCGAGTCGATCCGGTGGGTGGGCACGGAGAACACCGCGAGCTCGGAACTGGAGAAGAAGGCGCTCACGGCGGTCAACGCGAGGATGGCGCCGACGCCGACGAACGCGATCGTGAGGTCCATACCGTCCCATGCGGACGGGTATAAAAGGGAGTACCGACGCGGGAGGTACCCACGAACGCGCATTCTCCACCCGAAACGCAGGGGTCGATGCCCACGTGCGCGGATCCGATCGGGCGGCAAAACGGCGCGATGAGGAAAGCGTTAACCCCGCGCCGCGGGTGCGTTTCGGCATGAAGGTACTCGTGACCGACCCCATCGCGGACGCGGGGTTGGACCGACTCAGAGACGCCGGCCACGAGGTCGTCACCGACTACGAGGCCGAGGGGGAGGCGCTGCTCACCGCCGTCGCCGACGCCAACGCGCTGATCGTGCGGTCCGGAACCGACGTGAGCGAGGCCGTCTTCGAGGCCGCGAGCGACCTCGTCATCGTCGGCCGCGCCGGCATCGGCGTCGACAACATCGACATCGAGGCCGCCACCGACCACGGCGTCATCGTCGCGAACGCGCCCGAGGGGAACGTCCGCGCCGCCGCCGAGCACACCGTCGCGATGACGTTCGCCGTCGCGCGCTCGATCCCGCAGGCGCACGGCCGCCTCGTCGGCGGCGAGTGGGCGAAAGGCGAGTTCCTCGGCACCGAGGTGAACAACAAGACGCTCACCATCGTCGGCCTCGGCCGCGTCGGCCAGGAGGTCGCCAAGCGCCTCGACTCGCTCGGGATGGACCTGGTCGTCTACGACCCGTACATCTCCGAGGAGCGCGCCGACCGGATGGGCGCCGAACTCGTCGAGGACCTCCACGACGCGCTCGCGGCGGGCGACTTCGCGACGATCCACACCCCGCTGCTCCCCGAGACCGAGGGGATGATCGGGGAGGCCGAGCTGGCCCAGCTGGAGGGCGGCTACCTGATCAACTGCGCGCGCGGCGGCATCGTCGACGAGGGCGCGCTCGCCGCGGCGGTCGACGACGGCGTCCTCGCGGGCGCCGCGCTCGACTCCTTCGCGGAGGAGCCGCTCCCCGAGGACTCGCCGCTGCTCGACGTCGAGGAGATCGTCTTGACGCCCCACCTCGGCGCCTCGACGGAGGCCGCCCAGGAGAACGTCGCGGTCGACACCGCGGAGGCGGTGCTGGCGGCGTTCGACGACGAGCCCGTGCTGACCGCGCTCAACGCGCCCTCGGTCGACGAGAGCGCCTTCCCGCGGATCGAGCCGTACATCGACGTCGCCGAGACCGCCGGGAAGGTCGCCGCCCAGCTGCTCGACGGCCGGATCACCGAGGTCGAGGCGACCTACGAGGGCGACATCGCCGCGGAGGACGTGGACCTCGTCACCGCGAGCGCGCTGAAGGGCGTCTTCGAGCCACTGGAGTGGCAGGTGAACGCCGTGAACGCACCGCGGCTCGCCGAGGAGCGCGGTATCGAGGTGACGGAGTCGAAGACCCGACAGACCGACGACTTCCAGAGTCTCGTCCGCGTCACCGTGCGCAACGGCGACGACGAGATCGCGGTCGAGGGGACGCTGTTCGCGGGCGAGGACGCCCGCATCGTCCGGATCGACGGGTTCCGCGTCGACGCCGTGCCGTACGGTCACATGCTCGTCGCGCGCAACACCGACGAGCCCGGCGTCATCGGGCTCATCGGCACCGTCCTCGGCGACCACGGCGTGAACATCGCCGGGATGTTCAACGGCCGGGAAACCCAGGGCGGGCAGGCGCTCACCGTCTACAACCTCGACTCGGCGGTCCCCGACGCCGCGATCAAGGAGCTGCTCGCGGACGGCCGCGTCGTGGAGATCACCGAGATCACGCTGGACGGCGCCAGCGGGCGCGCCGACGAGTAGAACCGGACTGACCGACGCGCCGGCGAGCGGAAACCGGCGCGGCCGAGCCGCTCACTCCTCCGCCGCGAGCGCCCCCGACGGCGCGACGAGGTCGTCCGGCGCCGTCATCGAGCGGTCTACCGACGCGTCTGTTGTACCGTAGGCCGGTATTTACTACGAGCCGTGCCGCCCGTGCGTCCGAGCGGCGGGGTACCGAGAGATCGGCGACCGCGAGGATCGTCGCGGGGGACTCAGTCCCGCAGGTGCTCGACGACGGCGTCGACGTCGTTCGGGACCGGTTCGGGCTCGCCGCCGGCCTCGTAGGCGGCGTCGGGGTCCTTCAGGAGGTGCCCGGTGGTGAGGCAGACGACCCGCTCGTCGTCGCCGACGACGCCCGAGCGACGGAGCTTCTTCAGGCCCGCGAGGCTCGCCGCGGAGGCCGGTTCGACGCCGACCCCCTCGGCGGCGAGGTGACGCTGGGCGGCGGTGATCTCCGGGTCGCTGACGGCGACCGCGGTGCCGCCGGTGTTGCGGATCCCCGGGATCGCCTTCGGCGCGTTGACCGGGTTGCCGATGCGGATCGCGGTCGCGCGCGTCTCGACCTCCTCCCAGCGCCGGATCTCGTCGTTCCCCTCCTCGATCGCCTCGACCATCGGGGCGGCCCCCTCTGCCTGGACGCCGGTGAGCTTGGGGACCTCGTCGACGTCGAGCGCGCCCGCCTGGACGAGCTCGCGGAACCCCTTGTACAGCGCCGAGGTGTTGCCCGCGTTGCCGACTGGGAGGACGATCCGGTCCGGGAACGCACCGTAGTCGGCGTAGAACTCCTCTAATATCTCGAAGCCGATCGTCTTCTGTCCCTCCAGACGGAACGGGTTCAACGAGTTGAGCAGGTACGCCTCGCCGCGGGCGGCCAGCGCCTGGACGATGTCGAGGCAGGCGTCGAAGTTGCCGTCCACCTCCAGGATGCGCGCGCCGTGGAGGCTCGCCTGCGCCACCTTCCCGGCCGCGACCTTCCCCGCGGGGAGGAGGACGAGCGTCTGCATGTCGCCGCGGCCGCCGTAGGCCGCGAGCGCGGCCGAGGTGTTGCCGGTGGACGCGCACGCGAGCGCGCCGACGCCCAGCTCCTTCGCGACGCGGACGCCGACCGTCATCCCGCGGTCCTTGAACGAGCCCGTGGGGTTCATCCCCTCGTGTTTGATCCGGAGCGCGTCGACGCCCACGGCCTCCTCGATGCGCGGGACGCGGTGGAGGGGGGTGTCGCCCTCGGGGAGGGTGACGCCGAGGTCGAAGGGGAGCGCCTCGCGGTAGCGCCAGACGCCGCGCTCGGGGCCGTCGGTCGGCGCGCCCGACCCGAACTGGTCGAACGACGGCGGGTCGTCGTACCGCACTTCGAGCAGGCCGTCGCACTCGTCGCAGGTGTACCGGACGTCCTCGAAGGGGGCGAACGTCTCGTCGCAGTCGATACACGCGAGCCACGTCCCGTCGGCGGCGCAGTCGGGCGCCGCCGGGGCCGGGGCGTCGATGGCGAGATCCATTACCACGGGGTCCGTCCCGCCGACGCTTAAGCCGGCCGGTCGGAACGGACGTTGCCGGCCGGAGCGAAGGTGTTCGGCCGTCCCGCTCGGAGCGACCGCCGCGGGGCTCAGTCGACGATGATCTCGGAGGTGTCGTCGCTCTCCTCGCCGCCGGAGCCGAGGCGGTCCTGGTAGCGCTGGATCCAGTCGGCGAAGCAGTCGGGGCAGAGCCGCTGGGTGTCGATGTTCGCCCGGTCGACGCTCAGCCGGACGGTGCGCGCGAGCGCGTCCGTGGTGGGGTCGCCGCAGGCGTCGCAGGGCTCGGTCGTCGGCGCGTCGCTCATATCGTACCGGTCGCGGCGGCGGCTCTTAAAAGTACGTCGACGGGAGCGGGGCCTCGCGGGGGCGACGCGCCTGCCGCGAACCTCACACCGTACGGAACGCCCGGTCGCCCGCGTCGCCGAGGCCGGGGACGATGAACCCGTCGTCGTCGAGGTGATCGTCGATGGCGACCGTCAGGAGGTCCGCCTCGGGGACGGCCTCGCTCACGCGGACGAGGCCAGCGGGCGCGGAGACCGCCGACAGCACGAACAGGTCCTCGAAGTCCTCGGCCTCGTCGAGGACGTGGTCGAGGACGGCGACCATCGTCGAGCCCGTCGCGAGCATCGGGTCCGCGACGATGACGGTGTCGTCCGGTCGGATCTCGGGGAGCTTCACGTAGTCGACGGTGATCGGGAACTCGCCGTCCTCGGTCATCCCGGCCTCCTCGTCGCGGCCGGCGGAGATGACGCCCTGCTTCGCGCGGGGGAACGCCTTCAGGAGCCCCTCGACGAACGGGGTCGCGGCGCGGAGGACGTTGATGATCACCACGTCGTCGAGGCCCTTCACGCGCTCGCCGGTGGTCTCCTCCAGCGGGGTCTCGACCGGGACGTACTCGGTCTCCATCGCGCCGTCGATGATCTCGTAGCCGCAGATGCGGCCGAGCTTCACGAGGCCCTTCCGGAACGCGACCTGCTCCGTCTCGGCGTCGCGCAGCCGCGAGAGGGTGTCCGTCGCCAGCGCGTGCGTGATGAGGTACGCGTCGTCGCGGTCTTCGATCGTCATTGGTCGGAACCGCGGCCGGAACGGTCTTAAAACGTGGCGTGTTGGCCGCTCGACCGACGACGGTCGACGCCGAGAGTCGCCGGCCGCACCGGCCGACCGCTACCGGAGCACGGCGACGTACGTCGCGGCGAAGAGGATCAGCGCCAGCGTCGCGACGTTGCGCGCCGACAGCGTCGCCGCGCCGAGGAGGTCGAGCCCCCAGACGACCATCCACGCGAACCACGTCGAGAGCACGGCGTTCATCGCGAGCAGCACCTTCGGGTCCCCCGAGGAGCGCTCGACCCCCTCGCGGATCCCGGGGCCCCGTTCGTCGTCTCCCCCGTCGACGCTCTCCTCGGCGCTCATACGCCGACTGGCGGGTGTGCGCCACTTAGCTCTTGTCCGTCCGGGACGTACGGCGGCCATGGTCGCAGCGCCCCGCCCACGCAACCGCCGCGGCGAGCCGATAGACCCGGTCCCGTTCCTCGTGACGACCGGGCTCGCGTTCACGCTCGTCTTCTCGTTCGGGCCGCTGTACGGGCTCGCCTACGGGCTGTCGCTCCCCCTCGCGCTCGCCGCCTCGGCGGTCGGGTTCGCCGCGGTCGCGCTGGTCGCGCACCGGCGGCTGGTCCGGTCGGCGCCGCCGGTCGACGCCGGCCCGCTCCCCTCCGGACAGCGGTTCGAGCGGCTGCTGTACGCCGGGGTCGGGCTGGGCGTCGCGTTCCTCGCGCTCACGCTGCCGCTTTTGTGACGGGGCGGCGGGGCCGAGCGGGGCGATTCGGGACCGCGAGTCGGCTGTGCGACTCGATCGCACGACACCGGGAAACTAAGACGATCGATGCTGACAGTTAGGGCATGGGGATCTTCGACACGGTGACCGACGCGCTCGCGGGCTCGACGCAGCGGGCGCCCGGCACCGCGGGCGACGACGGCTCCGAGGGGGCGTACTGGTGCGACGGCTGCGGCGTCCGCGTCCGCGACGTCGACGTGGACGACGAGGGGCTCGACCGCGACGCCGAGGGGACGCCGACCTGTCCCGACTGCGGCGACGCGATGCGCTTCGAGCGCGCGACCGGGAGCGGCTGCGCCTGCTGAGCGGCCGAACGGCCACGGTTTCGAACGGTTCTACGGCTCCCGGAGCGCGACCTCGTCACCCTGCTCGGCGGGGAAGGGCGCGGGGTCGACCGCGGCCGGGTCGTCGCCGACGCCCGGGTCGCCGAGCTCCGCGAGTTCGGCGTCGGTCAGCAGCGCGTCGTCGAACCGCGAGACGAGCCCGTCCGCGTCGAACTCGGTGCCGATGACGACGTACTCCGTCCGGCGGTCGCCGCGCTCGTCGTCCCAGTCGAGGTCGGGGCGGTTCGCGCGGAGCATGTCCCGCTCGACCGCCGGGACGCTCGCGATCCAGGGGCCGAGCGCGGTGACGCGGACCGAGCGCCCCGCCTGCCCGACCTGCTGGCGCTGGCCGGTGCCCGCGACCCACAGCGTCCCCTTCGAGCGGACCACGCCCGCCGGGAGGTCGCGGAGGACGGCGGCGATCCGGTCGGGGTGGAACGGGCGCCGGCGGCGGTAGGTGACGGAGGTGACGCCGTACACCTCGTCGGGGTGGCGGTGGTCGTGGCCGCCGTCGTCGCCGTGACCGTGCTCGCCGCCGTTCGAATCGGCTTCGGCCAGCGCGCGCTTCCAGCCGGGGAGGTCGCCGAGCGCGCGCTCGTCGAACAGCCCGACGTCGAGGATCCGGTCCGGGTCGACCGCGGAGAACTCCGTGACGACCGTCGCCGCGTCGGGCTGGAGCGCCCCGACGAGCTCGACCGCCTCGTCGATCTCCGCCCCGGTACAGAGGTCCGCCTTGTTACACACCACGAGGTTCGACACCTCGACCTGCTCGACGAGGAGGTCGGAGAGGGGCCGGTCGGCGTCCCCGCCGCCCGCGTCCGGGTCGACGCGGCGCTCGGGCGCCTCGTCGCCGGCGAACGCGTCGAGGAACTGGCGGGTGTCGATCACCGTCACGAGCGCGTCGACGCGGTACCGGGCCGCCGCGCGGGACTCGGTCGTGAACAGCCGCGCGACGGGCGCGGGTTCCGAGATGCCCGACGACTCGACGACGAGGGCGTCGAAGGAGCGCTCGTTGGCGAGCCGCACCACGGCGCTCTCGAGGTCGTCCTGGAGCTCGCAGCAGATACAGCCGTTCGACAGCTCCGTGACGCCCTCGACGCCGACCTCGGACTCCTCGGCGATCAGGTCCGCGTCGACGTTCACGTCGCCCATGTCGTTGACGAGGACCGCGACGTCGCGCTCGCCGACGTTCCGGAGCAGGTGGTTCAGCAGCGTCGTCTTGCCCGCGCCGAGCCCCCCCGAGAGCACGGTCACCGGGATGCGGTCGTCCATACGGCCGGATCGGCCACGACGCTCTTCAAGCCCCCGGCGGCATCCGCCGGATCGGGGGCGGACCGAGCGCGTTCCGAGCCGATACGTTGATAGGCGGTGGTCGTCGAACTCGGGACATGGTTCTGTCCGCCGCTACCGTCTCGCTGGTCAGCATCACGGTGACGGTGCTGATGGTCGCCGCGATGCTGTACCTCGTCTGGGGAGCGCTCGACAGCGACATCCACAGCCCGAGCCCCGGCGACGACGACCGACCGGGACTGGACGACGCCGAGGACGGCGAGTCCGACGAGTCGGCGAGCGAACTCCCGGACGGCAACGCCGCTTGAGGACCGACGTAACGGGCGACCCCCGCCCCGGATCCGAGCCTCGCCGCCCCGACCGCGACAGCTTTTAGCACGCGAGGGGAGTCATGACAGACGATGACAGTAGCCGATCGGATCGAACGGTTCCGCGCGGTCCTCGAGGAGTGGGCCCGAGGCCTGTATCACGGGATGATCACGCACCCAGCCTACGAGAAGATCGAGAAGGAGGCCGAGGACACCGAAGACGAGTTCATGCTGGCGTGTTTCCCCGACGCCTTCGGGATCCCGTCGCCGGTGTCGTACTACACCGCCGAGCTGCTCCCGTACCTCGAAGACGAGTTCGAGGCGTGGGAGCGGCGGCTGTGGGACCGCGACAGCCTCATCGAGCGCAAGGGCCAGCAGTACCACTTCTGATGACGGCCCGGCGCTCACTCCCCGACTGATGGAGCAGTTCGTCTTCTTCGGCGGCAAGGGCGGGGTCGGGAAGACGACCGTCTCGTGCGCGTACGCCCACCGCTGCGCCCGCGAGGGCCTCCGGACGCTCGTCGTCTCCACCGACCCGGCCCACTCGGTGTCGGACGTGTTCGACCAGCGGTTCGGCGACGAGCCGGAGTCGGTCACCGGGGTCGAGGGGCTCGACGCGATGGAGATCGACCCCGAAGACGAGATGCAACGGCACTTAGACGAGATCCGCGAGTCGCTTTCGGAGCAGGTGTCGGCGGCGATGGTCTCGGAGATCAACCGCCAGCTGGAGATGTCTCACGGCACGCCGGGCGCGTACGAGTCGGCGCTGTTCGACGCGTTCGTCGACGTGATGCGCACGGAGAGCGAGCCGTACGACCGGGTCGTCTTCGACACCGCCCCCACGGGCTCGACGCTGCGGCTGCTCGGGCTCCCCGACTTCCTCGGGGACTGGATCGACCGGCTGCTGTACAAGCGCAAGCAGTCGATCGACCTGTTCGAGAAGGCCGCGGTCGGCGACATGGAGCCGCGGCGCCTGCTGGAGGGCGACCCCGTGATCGAGCGGCTCCAGCAGCGCAAGGAGTTCTTCGAGTACGCCGGCGAGACGATGCGAAACGAGGCCGCCTTCTTCCTCGTGTTCAACCCCGACCAGCTGTCGGTCAACGAGACGGCGCGGGCGATCGAGGGGTTCACCGACCGCGACCTGCGCGTCCGCGGCCTGGTGGCGAACAAGCTCACGCCGTCGCCGGACGACGACGAGACCGGGCGCGGCGCGCGCTACCTCCGCGAGAAGGTCGAGACCGAACGGGACCGCCTCGCGCAGGTGCGCGAGGGGTTCGACCCGCCGCTCGTCGCCGAGATCGAGTCGCGCACGACGGAGGTCCGCGGCGACGTGCTCGCCGACGTGGCCGCGTCGCTGGACGTCGAGCCGTGACGCGCGGCGCGCCGGCCGAGTTCCGCCGGACCGCACCGCCGCCCCGGATCGCGCGCGAGGTCGATCGGGGCGACGACGGATCGGATTTTATCTATTAACTGGAGAAATAAATCGAATCCCCGCGGCGACGAAAGTGCGACTGGCAGATATTGTCGTTAACCATCATGAACGAAAGTAACGTTTAAGTTCGGCATAGTGAACCGGTACCACGAGGCAGGGAACTCATGACAAGTGTAATTTGGATCGTCGTCGCCGTGCTCAGTACGTTCACCGTGGGATACATGGGCTACTCGCGGTACCTCTCTCGGTTCGTCGAACTCGACGACGACCGGGAGACGCCGGCACACAAGTACGAGGACGGCCAGGAGTACGTACCGGCGAAGAAGCCGGTGCTACTGGGGCATCACTTCTCAAGCATCGCGGGCGGCGCGCCGATCGTCGGCCCGATCACCGCCGGGGCCATCTGGGGGTGGGTCCCGGCGCTTCTGTGGGTCGCCATCGGCAACCCGCTGATGGGCGCGGTCCACGACTTCATCTCGCTGTCGGGGTCGATGCGACACGAGGGGAAGTCGATCGGGTACATCATCGGGGAGTACGTCGGGGAGCGCGGCAAGAACATGCTGCTGTGGTTCGCGTTCCTCACCATCATCCTCGTGGTGGCGGTGTTCGCCTTGGTCGTCGGAATCGTGTTGAACGCGTTCCCGTCGGCCGCGACCGCGAGCCTCGTGTACATCGGGCTCGCGTTCGCGTTCGGGGTCTACCTCTACCAGCTCGACGGCCCGTTCCTGCCGGGGACGGTCGTGTTCGTCGCCGGCGTGTTCGCGGGCGTCTGGCTCGGTATCCAGTACCCGCTCGCGCTGTTCCCGGCGGTCGAGACCGGCGCCTACCCCGCGGGGACCATCGTGCTCTTCGAGTTCCTCGGGAACGGCGCCTGGCTGCCGGGCGCCGTGATGAGCGCCGACGCCATCCTCCAGCCGAACGTCGCCGCGTGGGTGCCGGTCATCCTCATCTACGCGTCGCTCGCGAGCGCGCTCCCCGTGTGGGTGCTGCTCCAGCCGCGCGACTACCTGTCGTCGTTCCTGCTGTACTCGGGCGTCGGCGGGGCGCTCCTGGCGATCATCGTCGGCACGCTGCTCGGCACCTCCGCGCAGCCGCTGACGATCGACCCCTCGATCGGGGCGTACATGGGCTTCTTCGGCAGCGAACTCGCGATCGACACCAGAGGGATCACGCCGCTGTTCCCCCTGCTGTTCGTGACCATCGCCTGCGGGACGATCAGCGGCTTCCACTCGCTGGTGTCGTCGGGGACGACGGCCAAGCAGCTGAACAAGGAGAGCGACGCGCGCCTCATCGGCTACGGCGGCATGCTCGGTGAGGGGCTGCTCGCGTCCGTCGCGATCTCGACGCTCGCGGTGGCGGGCGCGACCTCGGCGGCCGCCGGCGGCGGCATCGGCGGCGCGCTGCCGAACTTCGCGACCGGCGGCGGGATCATCCTCACCAGCCTCGGGATCCCGCAGAGCTTCGGCGCGCCGTTCATGGCGCTCGTGCTGGTGAGCTTCCTCCTCACCTCGACCGACACCGCGGCGCGGCTCGGTCGGTACATGATGGAGGAGATCGTCGGAACCCGGGGGAGCGGGACGACCACGGGCTTCTCGACCGACCTCGGAAGCTTCGCGAAGGGGCGGTACACCAACCCCGTCGTCCAGTCGCTCGTCGCGTACCTGCTCGTCATCTCCGGCGAGTGGGTGACGCTGTGGGCCCTGTTCGGCGGCGCGAACCAGCTGCTCGCCGCGCTGGCGCTGCTCGCGGCGACCGTCTGGCTCGCCAACTGGGACGAGTCCAAGCAGCTCGCCTCCACCGGCGTCCCGATGACGATCATGGTGACGATCACCGTCCTCGGGCTGTCGTGGGTGGCGCTGTGGGACAACCTCTATCAGAAGCTCATCCTCGGGAACGTCACCGCGCTCAGCGGACAGATATCGGCGGTGGTCCAGATGGGCTTGGCGTTCGTGCTCATCTATCTCGCGCTGTCGCTCGTGCGCATCGGCTACGGCAACATCACGAGCGTGCGGGGCGGGAGCGGGGCGGCCGCCGAACCGAGCGACGACTGACCGGCGCTCCGGTCGCGCTCGTCGCGGAACGGATTTTTTCGCCGACTCGACGGCCCGGACGGGGAGCGACGGCGCCGCCCGGTCGGCGGCTCAGCTCCAGAAGCGCTTCGCGAACCGCGAGAGGAACCCCTCGTCCTGCGAGTCGACCCGCTCCCACAGGCGGAACGCGGCCGCGGTGTCGGCGTTCTCGCTGGCGACGAGCGACTCTCGGTCGGGCGCGACGACAACGAAGTTCACCTCGTAGTGGCCGTAGTACCCGAACGTCAGGAGGGTGCGGTCGCGGAACCCGTCGACGAACTCGGCGACGTCGTCGGGGATCCGGTCGACGACGAGGACGACGGTGACGTCGGTGCCGTAGTGCTCCTCGTGGGCGTCCACCCGCTCGTCGGCGACGCCGTGGGCGAACTCGACGAGCCGCTCGGCCTCGTCGACGCTCGGCGTCGCCACCCGGCGGGCGAAGACGAACTCTCGCATGTCGTGGTCCGCGTAGCTCAGCGCGGGGTGGAGGAACTGCTTCTGGTTGCGCACCCGCATCTCCGCGGTCATGTCGAACCGCTCGCCGTCGACGACGACGTCGCGGTCGAGGTCGTAGCTGTACATCAGCCGGTCGGAGACGCGGTCGAGGTACTCGTCGTCGTAGTCGGGGACCGCCTCGCGGATCTCCGCCGGCAGCTCCTCGGGGTCGCGACGGGGGGCCTCGCCCGGCGCCGCGTTCTCACTCATCGTCGTCGGGGTCGTAGGCGACGGCGTCGCCCGAGGCCGGCGGGGCGCCGATCGCCAGCACCGTCACCGGGTCGTCGGCGTCGGCCGGGTTGTACGCGCGCTGCGGGCTCTCGGGGTCGACGACGAACAGGTCGTCGGCCGGGACCTCGTAGGTCTTGTCGGGCGTCTCGACCGCGAGCGTCCCGTCAAGGACGTAGAACGCCTCCTGTTGGGTCTCGTGGTAGTGGTACGCGAGCGGCAGCTGCTCGCCGGGCGCCGCCCGGAACCGGTTGACGGCCGCCGCGTCGAGCCCTCCGGGGTCGGACAGTTTTCGACACTCGCAGGGGCGGTCCGGCTCCGGTTCGACGGCGTCGACGTCCACGACGCGATATCCCATGCGAACGCATTCCACGGAGGGGGTCAAAAGGGCGTCGGCGGCGGTAGCGCGCGGCGGTTCGGGCGGCGGCGGTAGCGCGCGGCGGGCGCGAACCCGCCTCGCTCGGGGTGAGCCGCGGATTTAAGACCCGCGACACCGTATCAGACGGTGAACGACCATGACAGACGAGGCCGACCGGACGGACGCCGACGAGTCGGTCGAGGCGGAGGCGTGCGGGCGCTGCTCGATGTCGACGGTCGTCGGGGCGGTCGCGAAGGACCAGTCGCCGGAGGAGCGGGCCGAGCGCGATCCCTTCCGGGGCGACCGGATCGAGGTCGACGAGTCGGCGGTCCGGCGCGTCTCGCCCGCGGGGTACCTCGGCGACCTCAAGGAGCGGCTGGACGCGTTCGCGCGCCGGGTCGCGTACGGCAAGTAGCGTCGGCCGCGGCTCGGCCGTCGACCCGCGGGCGGCAGATCACGTCAGTTCGGGGAGACTTATACGCGTCCGTTCCGTAACGGTGGCAACCGATGGAAGAGAGCATCTCCGGCTTCAAAGTGCGCGGCGACTGGGGCGACGTCGTCGAACACGGCGAGCGGATCGCCCTCGCGCTCCGAGAGGTCGGCGTCGACGGCGACGCCTACTACGAGTTCGACGAGTGGCGTCCCAAGACCCACGAGCGGATCGACGAGGACGTCTCGGAGAAGACCGCGGCGCAGGCGTCAGTCGACGAGGGGGAAGGCGAGCGCGCGGGGCAGTCGCCGGGCGACGACCTCCAGACGGCCGGCGAGAAGCTCACGGAGTCCTACGAGAAGGTCGAGGAGAACGACACGGAGAGCGCCCGCGAGAGCTGGGGCGAGTCGATCGAACACGTCGCCCGCGCGGCCGACTCCGCCAGTCGGAAGGCGATCCGGAAGGTCGAGGACGCCGTTTACCGCAACGTGATGACCCAGATGGCGCCGTACTACTTCGACAACGAGCTCGTCAGCGCCAACATCCAGGAGGTCGCCCGCGCCGAGGACGGCGAGACGTTCGTCTTCGAGGTGAACGTGAACGACGACGAGCTGAAAGACGAGGTGTCCGCGGTCCTCGACGAGTACGAGGCCGATATCGACCGCTGGCACGTCGAGGCGGAGAAGCGGACGGAGGACGTCGCGGCCGCCGAGGGCGTCGAGCCGCCCGCCGAGGAGGGCGGCCCGGACTCGACGACGACGTGATCGGTCGCTTTTAACTCGCTGACCGCCGAATCGCATCCATGAGCGAGGTACTCCGAGTCGAGGCGGGCGAGCTGTCCGCCGACGAACTCATCGACGCGCTCAACGACGGCCGGCGGATCCTCGTCGACGTGGAAGTCGCCGGCGCCAACCACGAGGTCGCGCTGCGGTACGACGGGGAGACGTACCACTGCGACACGCCGACGAACCTCCACCGGCACGCGGACGAGTCCGGGATGCGGGGCTGTCTCGACCAGATGGGCTACGCGGCCGAGGAGTGACCGCGCCGCGCGGGGATGACGGAGGTTTAACACCGCCGCGCGCGGAACGAGTGACATGAGCGACCCCGAGATAGAGGACCTCGTCGGCGACGCCTCCCCGTCGTTCGAACACGTCCTTTCCTGCGTCTTCGGCGTGCGCGACCACGAGAGCCGCGCGTACCTCGCGCTGTTGGAGTACCCGGGCAGCACCGTCTCGGAGCTCGCCGACGCGCTCGACCGCGACCGGTCGAACGTGAACCGGTCGCTGTCGACCCTGCGGGAGAAGGGGCTCGTCGAGCGCCGCCGCCGGCTGCTCGACTCCGGCGGCTACGTGTACCAGTACACCGCGATCCCGGTCCCGGAAGCCAAGCGCCGCCTCCACGACGCGCTCGACGAGTGGGTCGCGGACGTCCACGACGCCATCGACGGGTTCGACCCCGACGAGCGCTGAGCGGGCGCTGCGGGCGCGTTCCGGTTACGACTCGTCGCCGTTCCCCTCGCCGTCCCCGTCCGCGCCCGCCGTCAGCCCGTCGTCCTCGGGGCGGTCGAGCGCGCGCTCGGCGTCGTGGTGCTCGGAGTAGCCGTCGAACCACCGCGCGATCCGCTCGATGCGGTCGATGACGTGCGCCGGCTCGCCCGACCGGGAGAGCTCGTGGCCCTCGCGGGGGTACCTGACGAACCGCGTGTCGACGCCGTTCTTGCGGAGGATCCGGTGGTACAGCTCCGCCGTACAGATCGGCGTCCGCGTGTCGTCCTCGGAGTGGATGAGCAGCGTGGGCGTGTCGACCGCGTCGGCGTGGCCGGTCGGCGACTGCTCCCAGAGCCACTGCGGCTCCTCGGAGGGCACCGCGTCGAAGTCGCCCTCGACGAGCTTGTAGGCGGCGTCGGTCGAGCCGTAGAAGCCGGTGAGGTCGTAGACGCCGCGCTGGGCGACGGCCGCGCGGAAGTAGTCGGTCTGCCCGACCGCCCACGAGGCCATGAACCCGCCGAAGGAGCCGCCGGTGACGAAGGCGTTGTCGGCGTCAATCTCGGGGCGGTCGGCGACCGTCTCGACGCCCGCCATCACGTCGTCGAGGGTGACCGCGCCCCAGTCGCGCTCGATCGCCTGCATGAACGCCTCGCCGTAGCCGGTCGAGCCGCGGGGGTTCGACCAGAAGACGGCGTAGCCCCGGGCGGCGAGCGTCTGGAACTCGTGCCACATCGTCCCCGCGGTCGACCACATCGCGTGCGGCCCCCCGTGAATCTCCACCGCGAGCGGGTACGGCTCGTCGGCGTCGGCGGCCGCGTCCCCGTCGGCCGCCGGCGGCGTCAGCAGCCACCCCTGGATCTCGACGCCGTCGGACTCGAAGCGGACCTCCTCCGGCTCGCCGACCGCGCGCTCGGCGAGGTAGTCGGCGTTCAGGTCCGTCAGCCGCGTCGTCTCGTCCGCGGCGGCGTCGTACGCGAACGCGTCGCCGGGGTGGTCCCACTCGCTGGCGGCGTAGGCGACGGTCACCGACTCGGGGTCGGCGCCCGCGTCGCCGCCGACCGTCGCGCCCGACACGGTCCCGGGCCGGAGCAGGCGCTCGGGCTCGGCGCTCCCGTCGGCGGGGACGTGCCACAGCGCGGTCTTCCCCTCGTCGGGCGTGGCGAAGTACAGCGTCTCGTCGTCCGGGCCCCACTGCGGCGCCGTGTCGCGGGCGAGCCCGCGGTCGATACCGCCGGTGAGGTCGGTGACGGCGCCCGACTCGGCGTCGAGGACGCGGAGGTCGGTCGGCTGCATCGACACCTGCTTCGGCTCCGCGTGCGTGAAGGCGACGCGGCCGTCGGCGGTCGCCGCGAGCGCGGCGCCCCAGCCGGTCGTCGTGTGGACTGCCTCGGACTCGCCGCTCGCGAGGTCGTGGGCGCGGATCGCGATCTCGACGGAGTCGTCGGGGTCGTCGCCGACCGCCTCGGTGTAGTACAGGGTGTCGGCGTCGCCCCACGACGGGGCGGCGAAGTCGGCGTCGCGGTCGGTGACGCGCTCGACGGCGCCCGACTCGGCCGGATCCGGGTCGGTGACGCCGCCCACCGAGGCGTCGGCGTCGACGACGTAGACGCCGGGGCGCCGGCCGTCGAAGTAGCGCTCCGCGGCCCGGTAGACGGTCCGGTCGATGACGCGCGGGTCGGGGTGCTCCTCGGGCTCGTAGCCGTCCGGCACCGCGAGGTCGCGGTCGGCCTCGCGGTCGTCGGCGGTCACGGACTGGACGAACGCGATCCGCTCGCCGTCGGGCGACCACGCGATCTGCGAGACGCCGCCGACGGCGTCGGTGACGCGGCGGGCCTCGCCCCCGTCGAGCGGGAGGACCCACAGCTGCTGGCGGTCGTCGTCGGCTCCGCGGGTGGAGGTGAACGCGAGGCGGTCGCCGGAGGGGCTCCAGCGCGGCTCGGCGTCCGAACCCTCCGAGAGGGTGAGGCGGCGCGGCTCGCCCTCGCCCGCGGCGTCGACGAGGTACACCGTGGTCTCGTAGCTGTCGTCGCCGTTCGGCTGTCGGCGCACGAAGGCGACGCGGTCGCCGTCCGGCGAGACGCGGGGGTCGGACGGGACCGCGAGATCGTGGTAGTCGGCGGCGGTGATCGGCTCCATGCCCGTCACTCGGACGGGGGAGCCAAAAGGCGTCGGGAGGCGGAAAGGCGGTCGGCGGTCGATATTCTCGGGCGGGGGCGATCAGTCGCCGCCGTTGTCGAACGCGAGCGAGACGCCGTCGCCGTCGACGGTCGCGCCCGCGGCGCAGACGGGGTGTTCGAGGTCGGCGCCGAGCAGTTCGGTCGCGACCGACCCGGCGTCGGTCGCCGTCAGGTCGTACGGCTCGGGGGCGTCCGTCTCGTAGGTCGCGACGACGGTCGGCTCCTCGACCGACTCGACGAGCAGCGCGTCGCGGCGGACTGTGCCGATCGTCGCCGCGTCGGCGCCGACGACGCCGGCGACGCGGGGCGTGTCGTAGTCGTCCTTCTCGTAGTCGAGCGCGAGCAGCGCCGACGCGAGCGCGTCGCGGGTGGGGTAGCCGCGCGCCAGCTTCTCCGCGATCGGGTCGACGTGCGAGCCGTTGCCGAGGACCGCGAGCGGCTCCCCGGTCGGGGTCTCGACCGCCCGCGCGCAGTTGTACGAGACGTACGGGTTGTCGGTCTCGGGCGCGTCCGCCGTCGGCCCGACGGTGAGCGTCCCGCCGCGGTCGCGGACGCGACGGTTCGGGAACGAGCGCGAGGAGACGCGGTAGCCGCCGATGCCGGGCGCGACGACGACGAATCGTCCGACGTACATACAGGGTCGTGCGGATTCGGTCCTGTAAAGCGCGTCGATATGCCCACGAACGCGATCCGGCGAGAGGTTGTCGGACCCGGCGCGGCCACCCCTCCCTCCCGACCGCGCCCCGCCGGGAAGCCGTCCCGTCAACCGATCGCACGGCGGCCGCAACGCGCAACGCTTACAAAGACGTACTGGCTATCGGTTAGTACGGAGTCCATTGGGGTAGTGGCCAATCCTGTTGCCTTCTGGGGGCAACGACCCTGGTTCGAATCCAGGATGGACTACTTCTCTCGCGTCTCGCTTCGCCTAGAACCGAGCGGCGCCGCCGTCCCGCGGTCTCCAGTCGAAACGAAGGGGTGGCAGCGGAGCGTCCGCGGTCACTTCTCGACGTCCAGCAGCGCGACGCGCTCGCGGACGGCGTCGGCGAGGCCGCCGTTCGTCGCGGCGAGCTCGCGGTCGGTGACGCCGTAGAACTCGCGGACGCGCTCCTCGTCGAATCCGGTCGCGGGCGCGTCCCCCTCGGCGAGCTCGGCCGAGTCGAGCGCGAGTCCCCGGACCGCCTCCACCGCCCCGTCGAGGTCCGCCGGCGGACGGTCCGCGCCGGGCACGTCGCCGAAGTCCGCGGCGAGGACGACGGCCCGAGGCTCGCCCTCCGCGACGCCGAGTTCGAGCGCGCGGTCGATCTGTCGGCGCCCGGCGGCGTACAGCAGGACCTCGACGCCGGGGTCGCGCGCGACCGCCTCGCCGCGGGCGATCGCCCGGGCGGCGAGCCGCGCCGCCTCGCGGAGCTGCGTCCCGGAGACGACGAGGTCGGCGTCGAACGCCTGGACGACCGCGCCGGTCTCCGCGGCGATCCCGTCGAGTTCGGCGAGGAACGCGTCGAGGTCGGCGACCGCGAACGCCCCGGCGACGAGACGGACCGCGGGGGCGAGCGCCGGCTCCCCGTCGGCGTCCGTCGCGGGCGCCGTCATCCGAAATCACCCAGGCTCGCCTGCCCGTCGCCGTCGCCGTCGGCGTCCGCGCCCGCGGTCGCCGCCGCGGAGGCCGAGCTGTCGGGGTCGACGCCGTCGAGCGAGGGGTCCTCGCGGCCGGCGTTCTCCAGGATGCGCTCGGCGGTGCGCTCGCGGCCGCGGAGCGCGCCGAGGACGACCGCCTTGTCCGCCTCGCGGAGGTCGGCGCGGCTCTCGATGCCGGCCTCGTAGAGGCGGCGGGCGCGCTTGCGGCCGACGTTGCGGACGCCCGCGAGGTCGAGCAGCTCCTCGCGGACGCCGTACTCCAGCCGCTTGCGGGCCTCGCGCACCTGGACGACCACGTCGCCGTCGATGCCCTCCACGTCGCGCGCGAGCGTCTCGGCGGCGCGCAGGAGCCACTCCGCGGTGTCGACCTTTCCGCGGATGTCGCCCGGCCCGACGCCGTACCGCTCCGCGATCCGGTCCTCGTCGACCTCGTTCGCCCAGTCCTCCAGGAGGCGGCCCGTCTTCAGCGCGGCGAGCCAGTCCTCGAACCGCACGTCCTCGTACTCGGAGGGGGTGTCGCCGAGCAGCTCGGCCTCGCGCTCGTAGCAGACCTCCGTGTACTCCTCGCGGTCGCCGGACTTGAGGTACAGCTGGTAGGTGTCCGGCGTCCGGCTGACGAGGTGATAGAGGCCGAGCGGGGTGACGGCGGGACCGTCGCCGGCGTCCGACTCGGTCGTCTCGGCGGGCTCGTTCCCGTCGCCGTTCGCCCGCGTGTAGGTCGTGAACCCGGCGTCGTCGGCGTCCGCGTCGGGCCCGGGGGCGGCGCCGTCGGCGGGCACGAAGTCGCCGGCGCCCCCGTCGTCCGCGCCGTCCGGGACGGTGCGGAGCCCGTCGAGTATCTCGGCCGCGCTCATCGGGTCGAGGTAGAGCCGCGAGACGGTGTGACCGATGCCGGTCGCCGCGAGGCCCTCGCTCCCGCCGTCGCGGTCGCGCTCGACGAAGCCGTTCACGTCGAGGTAGTCGAGGACGGTGTCGGTGACGGCGGCGAGTCGCCCCTCGTCGTCGGTCTGGGTCGCGTAGAGGGTGTTATCGAGGAAGGAGAGCAGCCCGTCTCGGGTGGCGGCGAAGCCGGACGCGACCGTCGCGAGGACGTGCGTCCGGAGCGCGGGCTCGGCCGCGAGCTTCGAGCGGACCGGCTCGGCCTCGGCCCAGACGTACCGGTCGAACAGCTCCTCGCGGGTGTCGGCGCTGTTCGCGAGCAGGACCGCCTCGCCGTAGGGGTCGAGGCCGGGGCGGCCCGCGCGGCCGCACATCTGGTGGACTTCGAGGACGTCGAGCGGCTTCATGCCGCCGAACTCGCCGTCGTAGCGGCGCCAGTCGCGGACGATCACCCGGCGGGCGGGGGTGTTGACGCCGGCCGCGAGCGTCGGCGTCGCGGAGACGCACTTGATCAGCCGGTCGCGGAACGCGTCCTCGACCAGGCTGCGGTGCTCGCTCGCGAGCCCGGCGTGGTGAAACGCCGACCCCCGCTCGACCGCGTCCGCGAGGTCCTCGGAAGTGTCCGTGTCGGAGACGCCGCGGATCTCCTCGGCGAGTTCGCGGAGGCGGTCGCGCTCCTCGCCGGTGAGCCGGGGGCCCGTCACGTCGGTCAGCTTGCGGGCCGACGACTCGGCGTTGCGTCGGGAGTTGACGAAGACAAGCGAGGAGCCGCCCTGCCCGTCCTCCTCGGTGTCCAAGGCGTCCGCGACGAGCCTCGCGGTCTGGTCCTCGCCGCGCTCGACGGGCACCTCGCGCTGGCTCCCGTCGTCGAAGTTGATCGCGTTGCCGAAGTGGACCCCGGTGCGGAGCGCGATGGGCCGCCAGTCGGACTCGACCAGCTCGGCGTCGAGCCAGTCGGCGATGACGTCGGCGTTACCGACGGTCGCGGAGAGCGCAACCGTCTGGAGGCCGGGGTTCACCTTGCGGAGCTTCGCGAGGGTGACTTCGAGCGTTGGGCCGCGGTGGGAGTCGTCGACGAGGTGGACCTCGTCGCTGACGACGCAGGTGAGGTCGTCGATCCACGGCGCGCCGTTGCGGATGAGCGAGTCGACCTTCTCCGAGGTGGCGACGATGACGTCGCGGCTGGCGAGCCACTCGCCGTCGGAGTCGTAGTTGCCCGTCGAGACGCCGACCGTGACGCCGTGGTCCTCCCAGCGCTCGAACTCGGCTTTCTTCTCGCTGGCGAGCGCGCGCAGCGGGACGATGTACAGCGCCTTCCCGCCGCGCTCGACCGAGGAGAGCATCGCGAGCTCGGCGATCAGGGTCTTGCCGGACGCGGTCGGCACGGCCGCGACGAGGCTCTCGCCGTCGGTGACGCCCGCGTCGACGGCCGCCTCCTGGGGCGGGTACAGCTCCGCGACGCCCTCCGCCTCGAGCGCCTCGCCGACGCCCGCGGGGAGCCCGGAGAGCGAACTCGGTTCCATTACCGGAGTCTGGGCCCCGACTCGATTTAAACCGTCGGAAGAGCGCGATGGCGGGAGACGACGAAGGCGGCCGCGACCGACGGCTGCGACGAACGCTTATAAACGGATCCGCGGTGGCGCGTGCCTGCGAGCGGCCGGAGCGAAGCGGAGGTCGCGAGGAGCACGCGCGAGGGACGCGGTGAGCGTACGGGCGACCGCAGGGAGCCCGGAGCGAACCGCGAGGCTGGGGAGGCGTGAGGTGCGGGGCGGTCGCGGCAGGGTGGGGCTCGAAGGGGCAGCCGTGAGGGCGAAGCACGGCGAAGCAAGGACCGGAGCGACGGAGCGAGTGAAACGAGCGACGGAGCGAGGACCACAGCGAGCCGCGCGAGCCCTCACGGCTGGGGCTTCGGCGGCGGCCCTCACGAGAGCAGTCGCTCACGAGGGATCGGGACGGACGCCGTCGATCGAACGGGAATACGCGTTAGGGAGCGACGCCGACCGTCAACAGCGTCCCCCACGTGCGGTAGCGGTCGACCATCGCCTCGCGTGTTTCGTACCCCTCGGTCGGGAACTCCGACGCCTCCGGAATCTCCACCTCTCGATCCGGAATCGCGTCCTGTTCGGCGACGTACAGCCCGGCCTCGCGGAACGCCTCGCGGTACGCCTCGCGCGACCACAGCGTCATCTCGACGGAGATGTTCTCCTGCCACGCGTGGGTCGTCTCGCTCTCCTCGAAGTAGTTGACCGCGCAGTAGAAGGTGCCGCCCGGCCGGAGTACCCGACGAATCTCTTCGAGGGTGTGGACCGGGTCGCTCGCGTAGTAGAACGCCTCCATCGAGAAGACGTGGTCCAGCGAGTCGTCGGCGAAGGGGAGCTCGTCGAAGTCGCCGACGAGGTAGCCGACCGCGCCGTCGTCCGTGTACTCGCGGGCGTTGGTCGCCATCTCCGGGGCGCCGTCGAGGCCGTACCCTCGCCCGATTCCCCGCTCGCGCAGCGCGCGGAGCGCGTAGCCGGAGCCGGTCCCCAGATCGAGGACGGCGTCGCCCGCCTCGACCGGCATCCGCGCCAAGACGTGTTTCGCGGTGTGCCAGTGCCGGTCCTCCATGCCGCGGTCCTTCCCCGCGGCCGCCCACTCGTCGAACTCCTCGCGAACGCTCATACCGGCCGAACGGGGAGAGCGGTGAAAAACGGCGGTGTTTTACCGGCTCCGGTCCCGGAGGTGGACATGAAACGCCCGCGAGCGCTCCGCCGACCGCACTTCCGGGTGGCCGACATTGCCCAGCAGTCGGTCGGCGGCTTCCTGCTCGCGGGGCCGTTCGTCGTCACCGCGGAGGTGTGGGAGCTCGCCGCGGGGATGAACTGGATCCAGGCCACCGTGACCGCCGTACTCGTGGGGCTGATCGGCTACGCCGCGCTGTACCGGGCCGACACCGGCCGCGACGTGGACGAGGAGCCGGACCTCGTCGGGATCCCGACGCGGTTCGTCTCGCTGATGACGGTCGCGTTCGGCTCCGTCCTCCTGCTCGCGCTGATCTTCGACGCGCCCGAAACGTTCCTCGTCGAGGGCGGGATCGGCGACGGCGCGGTGGTCGCGACGACCGCGAAGGCCGTCGCCGTCGGCGCCGTGTTCAGCGTCGTCGGCGCCGCGACCGCCGACAGCGTGTTCTAGTCGGGTTCGAGCCGGTCGGTCCTCACAGCACGACCGAGACGACCGCGAAGAGGATCAACACGCCGGCGATGTCACAGAGGTTCGTCACCACCGGAATCGTCGTGTCGTCGGGGTTGAGCCCGATCCGGTAGGACGCCTCGACGGCGGCGACGCTGGCGGCGACGACGAGCGCGGCGAGCGCCATGCCGGAGACAAGCGAGATCAGTAGCACCCGGCCGAGCGCGAGCGACCCGCCGAGCGCGAGCCCGATGGCCCAGGCGGCGATCCCGACGGCGCCGAAGACGGTCGCCGCGAGCGCGAACACCGCGCCCGCGTTCGCCCGGAGCGCGGGGTTCGACGGGCTGAGCTCGTAGGTCCCGAGGTACAGCTGCGTCGTGAGCCGCGAGCAGGTGATCGACGCGAGGTTGCCGGCCGTCCCGATCTGGACCGGGACGAGGACGAGCAGGGCCGGGTACCGGAGGAGGACCGCCTCGTAGGTCTCCAGCACGGTGCCGGAGACGAGTTGGAGCACCGACAGCGCGGCCAAAAGCGGGATCATCGTCCGGACGATCCGCCGGACCGACCACTCGTCGACGACGGTCGACTGCGGCTCGGTCACGAGACGGCCCCCACGACGGCCACCCCGACGAGGAGGAAGAACACCCCGAACACGTCGCCGAGCGTCGTGACGACCGGCCCGATGACGTTGTCGGGGTCGAGCCCGCGGCGGTAGCCGACGAAGATGACCGCGATCAGCACGGTGATCATGAGGACGGCGGAGAGGAAGCCGGCGACGACCATCACGCCGACCAGCTGGAAGAGGCTGCCGCCGTCGCCGAACAGGACGAGCGTCGCGTAGGTGACGACCGCGATGAACACGGAGACGGTCATCCCGTTGAGGAAGGAGGCGACGACGGCGTTGGTGAGCCGGCGGTCCGGGCGGAACCGCGGCTCGATGATCCCCTGGTGGAGGCCGGTCGAGAGCCGGGCGCCGAGCGAGCCGTACACCCCGCCGCGGGTCGCGAGGAACGCCGGCAGCAGCAGCAGGAGGCCGGGGACCTCCGCGATGTTCGCGCGCATTGTCTCGGAGGCAAGTATCGTCCCCGCGAACAGCCCGGCGATCAGGCTGACGGCTATCACCGGGAGCGCCTGCCGGTAGACGTCGCGCGCGGAGTCGTGCCCGGGCATCGACCGGACCGACGGCGGGCGGGGCAAAAAAACCGACCGGCGCGACCCGAGAGCCGTCGGCTTGCGGGCGGTCGGCCGACCGACAGACGCACACATATCAGAACTTCCAAACGAAACGAAGGGGTGGACGCGATCGAGCGCAATGCCGGCCGGACGCGGACCGAGCGACCCGCTCGCGTCCGACGGTCTCGGACGCCCCGGCCCGCACCGTTAAGTCGGTCCGGCGAGTTCCGATCCCATGGACTACTCCCTCGCCATCGAGAACGGGCCGGAGACGATACCGGGCGGGACCGGACTGCTCCTCATTCACCCGAGCATCGGCGAGACGGACCGGATCGACACGGACTTCCTGAAGACCGACACCGACGCGTTCCTCGTCGTCTCGACGCGGACGACGGCGCGCGAGGTCGAACAGAAGCTGGAGTACTACGACGTCGACGAGACGAAGGCGACCATCCTCGACACGCTCTCCGTCGAGCGCGGCTACTCGCGCCGCACGTCCGACGACGTCTACTACGTCTCCGCGCCGGACGACCTCGACGGCGTCGTCGACCGCGTCGAGCGGTTCCTCACGGAGAACGAGGGGAAGCGACGCGTCTCCGTCGACTCGCTCACCGAGATGGCCTACTACGCCGACGACGACGCCGTGTACGAGGCGGCCGCCGAGATCCTCGACCTGCTCGACGAACACGACGCGGTCGGCATCTTCCACCTCTCCGAGGAGGTCCACGAGGTCGCGACCCTCGACCGGTTCCGCGACCTGTTCGACGGCGTCATCGACCTCGACGGCGACGGCAACGTCGTCGTCGACGTCTGAACGACGGTTGCGGCCGCGACGGCGACGCTACTCCTCGTCGACGAGCGCGGCGAACGTCTTGTCCGCCCACGCGACCGCGTAGGGCGCCCCGCGTTCCCGGTAGGCGGTCGTGTCGAGCGCGCCGTACGGCGCCGGCGGGTCGAGGTCGTGTTTGACCGCCGAGCAGGCGTACTCCGTCGCGGCCGGGAAGTCGGTGTCGCCGCGCGCCACCTCGCCGGAGAGGTCGCCGAGCCGCCCGGAGAGCCGGTCGCCCGCGTCGACCCAGGCGTCGAACAGCCGAGGATACTCGTCTTCCCACGACGCGAACGCGTCGCGGGCGTGGAGCCCGACCCACGCGTCGAACAGCGCGTTCGCGACCTGGAAGACGTCGGTCGGACCGAACCCGGTCGTCGACTCGCCGGTCTCCGGGTCCGGGCGGCGGATCGCGGCGTCGAGGTCGCGGTAGCGCTCGCCGAAGAAGGGCAGGAACGACTCGGGGAGGCCGACCGGGTCGCCGCCGTTCGAGGCGTCGCCGTGGACCGCGCCCGGCGCCGGCTCGCGGCCGATCTGAACCAGCCGCTCGGCGATCAGGAACGCGAGGAAGTCGTCCGGCGTCCCCTCCGCGCGGCGCTTGACGAGGACGGCCGGCGGGTCGGTCTGCGCCGTCCGGACGACCGTACCGTCGCCGGGCAGCCCGACGGTGAACGCCGGCCCGGCGTGCTTCCGGAGCAGGTCCGGGACCGAGTCCGGGAGCCACTCGACCGGGTAGGAGGCGGGGTCGAGCCCGTCGACGAAGAGCCCGAGGTCCTCCGCGGCCGCCGGCGGGAGCGTCTCGAAGTCGGCGTCGACGTCGAGGACGGGCGACCCGGGCGCGTACCGGTCGCGGACCGCCGCGAGGTCGTCGTCGAGCGACCGGGACGAGAACATCAGGCGAAGACGTACGAGAGGACGATGAGCACCGAGAGGACGGCCGAGACGCCGATCGTACCAACCACGATCTGGGTCGACTTGTTCATGCGTGCCACTGGGCGCGCCGGTCGTTAAAATCATCCGGTCCGCGGCGACCGGGCGGCGATTTTATGTCGTCGGGGGAGAGTGCGGAGGTATGCGAGTTCGCGACGGGGTCGAGGCCGACGCCGCGGCACTCGCGTCGATGACGGGGCGCCCCGAGGGCGTCGTCCGCGACATGATCCACGATCGGTCGGTTCGCGTCGGCGTGACCGACAGGGCCGACGCGGACGCCGGCGACGACACCGCGGTCGACGCGGTCGCGGGGTTCGTCGCGTTCGACGTGCGGGACGGCGTCGTCCACGTGACGAACGTCGAGGGCGCCCCCGACCCGGTCGAGCGCCTGTTCGATGAGCCGGTGGGGTTCGCGACCCGGGAGGGGATGACCGTCGAAGCCGTCCTGCCGGCCGACGGAACCGCGGCCGACGCGGCCGAGGCGGTCGGGTTCCGGGCGGTCGGCTCGGGACCGCGGATCGACGGCGCGACGACGCGGTATCGGTTCGATCCGGAGGAGGGCGGCTGAGAGCCGGTGAGGTCGGATCGATCCGGTCAGTCGAACCGCTCTTGGACGATGCCGAGCGCCTCTTCGCGGTCGTCCCAGTCGACGAACACCGCGACGGAGGTGGCGCTGGTGATCAGGTCGATGATGTTGATCCCGGCGTCCGCGATGGGCGCGATGATGTCCTGGATGACGCCGGACTGGTTGGGGAGCTCGCCGCCCGTGACGCGGATCACGGCGATGGGGTCGGCGACGGTGACCGAGGAGAGCGCCTCGTCGGTGACGACCGCCTCGTGGAGCAGCGCCTCGGCGGTCTCGGCGACCTCGACGTCGACGTAGAAGGTGACCGAGTCCATGCCGGAGGCGACCGCGTCGATGTTGATCTCCTCGGCGCGGAGCGCGTTCGAAAGCTCCGAGAGGATCCCGGGTCGGTTGCGGATCGCCCGGCCCGCGATGGTGAGACACGCCAGCGGCTCCTCGCGCATGTCGATCAGGCTCTCGAACTCGCCCTCGATCCGGGTGCCGCCCCGGAGGAGGTCGCCGTGCTGGTAGTGGACGACCCGGACGGCGAGGTCCTCGTCCTTGTACGAGAGCGCGGAGGGCGCGACGACCTCGGCCCCGCGAAACGAGAGGTTTCGCAGCTCGTCGACGGTTATCTGCCCGACGTTGCGCGCGCCCTCGACGACGCGCGGGTCGCCCGTCATCACGCCCTCGACGTCGGTGACGATCACGACCTCGTCGGCGTCCACGTAGTTGCCGAGCATCACCGCGGTCGTGTCCGACCCGCCGCGCCCGAGCGTGGTGACGTTGCCGTCGTGGTCCTCGGCGAGGAACCCGGTGATGATCGGGACGACGCCGTCCATGTCGGCGGCGACCTCCCGCGCGCGCTTCTTCGTCTCCGCCACGTCGACCTCCCCGAGCTCGTCCGTGATGACCGGCCAGTCAGGGTGGCCGGGTTCGAGGAAGACGGCGTCGACGTCGCGGACCGACAGGGCAGCCTTCAGCATCCGGACGCTGGTGCGCTCGCCCATCGAGACGATCTCGGCGCGGTCGGCGTCGTCCGTCTCGAAGGTGATGTCATCGAGGAGGTCGTCGGTGGTCGACCCCATCGCGCTCGCGACGACCGCGATCTCGTGGCCGGCGGCGACCGCGCTCGCGACCGAGTCGGCCGCGCGCTCGATCCGGTCGCCGCTCCCGAGGCTCGTGCCGCCGAACTTCGCGACTACGCGCATGCGGCTACCTCGTCGGAAGCGCGAGGCGCTCGGTGTCGGGGGTGTGGTCGGCGGCGGGCGAGCGGGACGGCGCGGCCCGAACCGGAGCCGGAGTCCCGGCTCGGTCTGCGGCGATCGGTAAACATGCCACTGCGTAGCGGAGGAAGCCGGATAACAGTATCCTCTTCGACAAGGGTCGCCCGAATCGCAGAACCACACGAAAGGACGGGAGAGACACCGGGAAATCGAAACGAACGATCACCGGAGATCCGGACGGCGTCGATCGACGGGGGCAGCAGTCGCGGAACGCGGCGTGGCGACCGCGGAACCGAGGGGCCGGGGAGTCGGGGAGTCCGGGCCCGCGGGGTCGGGGCGGAGAGGTCCCTACTCGTCCTGAAGGCCCCACGCGTCGGGCATCTCGATGACGTACCGGCCGTCCTCCTGGAGGGAGATGATGTACTCCCGTCTGTCGTACAGCTCCATCAGGTTGAGCTCGTACTGCCCGGGGCTGACGATGCGGATGCTCTCGAACTGGTCGTTCAGTTCGTCGCGGAGCGCGTCGATGCCGGGCTGGGGCTCCTCCGCCGCCGGCGTCTCCGCGGGCTCGACGTCGCGGCTCGCGCGGTCGAGTTCGTCCGGCGACACCACCTCCGAGCGGGCGCTCGCCTGCGCGGTGTCCTCGTCGCTCCGGTCGGCGATCTGTTCGGTGCCGTCGGACTCGCCCGTGGCGTCGACGCTCGCGGAGGCGTCGCTCGGCGCCGCGTCCGCGGGCTCGGTCGGAGGGCGGTCGGCCGCGGGCTCGTCGGTAGTCGGCGCCGACGAGTCGTCCGGGCCCGGTGCCGTCCGGTCGGACCGGTCGGGAGCGGACTCGGACGCCCGGCCGCCCGCGTCGGCGCCGGCGTCGTCCGCGGCCCCGGCGGGCTTGAACTGGAACTTGTTCCCGCCGCAGTCGGGACAGCCCGACAGCATCTCCTTGGAGCCGTCGGGGAACGTCCGCCCGCAGGAGGTACACTGGTGGGGCATCTACTTGCGGGAGACGAGCGTGCTGATGAGGTTCTCGTCTTTGTGGAGGGTCTCGATGCGGTTCGCCGGGCCGATGACGGTGAGCTTCTGGGTCGACTCGCGGCCCATCAGCTTGTCGAGGAAGCCCTGGTCGCCCGCCTCGGCCTTCGGGTACGTCTCTATCTCGATGCCGGTGAAGTCGTCGGGGCTGATCTCGGTCATCGTCACCTCGATGAGCTTCGACTCCTCGTCGGGGGAGAGCCCCTCTTCGAGGATGACGATGTTGCCCTCGCGGACGCCGTCGAGGATGAGCCGGATCTTCTCCATCCCCGTGAGCCCCTCCATCCGCGCGCCGCTTATCATGTCGATCCGGACGCCGTCGTCGCCGTCGTCCGGGTCGTCCGCGGCGTCGACGTTGGCTTTCGGGCCAGGCATCAGCCGAAGTACTCCGCTATCTTGGTGTACACTTCGTCCATGTTGTCGCCCTCCAGCGCGGACAGCGGGATCGTCTCGTGTTGCGGGAAGGCGTTCGCGATCTGCTGGACGTCCGACCCCTCCAAGTCCGTCTTGTTAGCGAGGATGAGCGCCGGCAGGTCCTGCGACTCGATGATCCCGATCAGCATCGTGTTCACCTGCGTGAACGGGTCGGTGGTGGAGTCGAGCACGTAGATGACGCCGTCGACGTCCTCGCGGAGCCAGTGCATCGCCTCCGCGACACCCTCGGTCGCCTCGCGCGACCGGCGGACGGCGTCGTCCTTCTCCATGTCGTGGTCGAGGAACTCCTTGTAGTCGACCTTCGTCGTCACCCCGGGGGTGTCGACGATGTCGATGGTGACCTTACGCCCGTTGCGCTCGATCTCCACGTTCTCCTTCCGGCGGGCCCGGCGAGTCTCGTGGGGGATGTGGCTCTCGGGCCCGACGGCGTCACCCGTCCAGTCGCGTGCGATCCGGTTTGCGAGGGTCGTTTTGCCGGCGTTCGGCGGTCCGTAGATCCCGATCCGCTTGGGCTCGTCGGCCGCGAACAGGCCGTCCGTGACCCGCGATATGCTGTCTCTGAGATTCGTGAGCAGTCCCATCCTGACCTCCAGTCCGTGTGTGGTTGACCCGAACACCGCGGTCGTTTCGCGACGCCGTTCGATCCGCGCGCTCGACGCCCGTTCGGGGAATTACGGTAGGGTCCTCGCCGCTCTCACTTAAGAACTGCGTCAGACATCCCCGATCCGGAGCGTCGACGCCGGACGGACCCGAAACGCGGGACCAGTCACGTCTCCTCGCGACCAGTCACCGGTTACGCCTCGTCGCGACCGGTCGAGGGGGCGCTCGCCTCGTCGCGACCGGTCGCGGCGTCGAGGGAGACGACGGTCCCGCTTCGCACGATGTTCCGTGTCATGTTCGAGGATAGGATTTGATCGAGGGGTTGAATTTTCCCGGGTTGTAGCCAATCGAGAGGCAGTCGTATTATCTACCTCACCCGTAGAGTGTGGGTATGAGCGAATCACAGGGCGGACCGGCGGGCGACTCCGTCGAGTCCCCGAGCGACGCCGGCGCCGACGGGTCCGATCGAGACCCTCCGGCGGACGGTCCCTCGGACGAGTCCGGCGAGGAGACGGTCTCCTCGAAGGACACGAAAGAGGTGATCATGGAGGCGACGTTCCGCGCGCTGAGCAAGCACGGGTACAAGGACCTCCGGATGCGCGACATCGGCGAGGAGATGGACCTCACGCGGCAGGTCATCCACTACCATTTCGACGGGAAGTACGACCTGATGTCCTCGTTCCTCGAACACATCATCGACCAGTACGAGGGGAGCGTGGTCGTCGACGGCAGGGCGGACCCGCGGACGGAGCTCCGAGCCCGCGTCGACCAGTGTATGTTCGGCCCCGAGTTCGAGGAGTTCAGCCACTGGGACCGGATGAAGGTGTACCACGAGCTGTACACGCACGCGCAGAACGACGGCGAACACCGCGAGGTGTTTAACGAGCACTACGATCGCATCCGCGGCGGCATCGTCGAGGTGGTCGAGGAGGGGATCGAGGAGGGCGTCTTCCGGGACGTCGACGCGGAGCGGATGGGCCAGCTGGTGACCGACGTCATCCACGCCGCCCGCGGGCGGCGGATCTCGCTCGGCCACGAGGACGCGCCCGAGGAGGCCCGGCAGGCGATGGACGAGTTCATCTTCGAGTCGCTCGAACGGACCGAGAGTAGCGGAGCAGGCGAGCAGTCGAACGGGAGCGAGTAGGAAGGCGGCAAGAGATAGGAAGGCGGCAAGAGGTAGGAAGGCGGCAAGAGGTAGGAAGGCGGCAAGAAGTCGAAAGAGTCGTTTCCGGCCCGTCTTGTGCCGTCAGGAATCGTCGACCGCGACGAGCCGCAGACCGGCCCGGTCGCGGCCGTTGCGGCCGTCGCGGAGCCGGTTGGACCCCTCGAAGCGGACGACGTCGCCGTAGCCCGGCTGGGGGTCTGTCGCAACCCGAAACAGGTCGGTGACCTATCAGGATCGGACGGTAGCCCCCCACCCCTTCGTTTCAGGTGGAACCCGGAGAACTGCCGGGGCGGATGGTGGCCGCTCGGGTGTCAGTTGGAATCCCACCAGATAAAATCAGGGTAGAGATCAAATAAAATAACCACAACTCTACAAATATAATCTTTAGTAGATTGTCGAGGGTACTGTTGTATAGTATTTGTATTAAAACTGCCGCTATCTATAGACGGCCTAACACCCCTACCCCACCTATCCGTCGTTCCACCCGAAACAAAGGGGTGTGGGGGTATCCCCAGCCGACGCGGCTCTCCGAGCGAGAAACCGGGGCCCAAAATCGCCGAGAACGAGGCGGTGCGCGGGGTTCGGATACAGACATTGCCGAGACAATCGCCGAAGGGCGAGGTAACCGCAACGGCGGCCGATGTCCACAACACGTCTTGTTCCCGTCGAAATGCCTCGCGATCTGTCCGGCCCTCGTCCGAGTCAGATCCGTTTCCCGATAGGTCCGACCGACGCGTCGTCCGACCCGAATCGACCCCTCCATCGCCCCGACGCCTCGATCGAGGGGGGCGTTTCAACTCCAGAGAGGAACACTTTTGTACCGTCTCTTCATCTGGTTCGACTGTATCAACTGGACGTGGTCGGCCTCGATTCCGACCGCGAACGCGTGTTTCCGACCGGAGACGGCGTCTGACGGGTTTTCCGTCGCCGTCTCCACCTGAAACAGAGGGGTTCACATGGACGAAGGCGATCACACACCACGGGCCGACGGCGGCATCGACCCGGACGACGGCGACGAATCAGATCATAGCAGCGGCTCCGAGGACTCGCCGTCGAACCGATCTTCGGCGACCGATCCCGACGACGTCAAGCGTACTGGCTCCGCAACCGCCGAGTCCGGGGACGAAAGGTCCGACTCTCCCGACGTCGACGATTTCGACCCCGACGCTCCGACTGGGTCCGACACCGGCGTCGACGTGGGATCGGACTTCGGCGTCTCGGACGCCGACTCGGACCCCGACGCGGCCTCCCTCCCGACCGACGCTCGACCCGAAACGGCGGGGCTCGACAACGGCGGCCGCGACCGGTCGTCGCCGGACGTCGACTTCGACGGCGTCGTGCTCGACGACGACGACGACAACCAGGGGCTGTTCGACGACCTTCTCTCCGGCGAACCGATATTCGAGAACAAGGAGGTCCTCCGCCCCTCGTACACGCCGCACGAGCTCCCCCACCGCAACGATCAGATCAACCGGATGGCGACCATCCTCGTCTCCGCGCTCCGCGGCGAGACCCCCTCGAACATCCTCATCTACGGGAAGACGGGGACCGGAAAGACCGCCTCGGCGAAGTTCGTCTCCCAGGAGCTCGAGTCCACCTCCCAGAAGTACGACGTGCCCTGCGAGGTCGAGTACATCAACTGCGAGGTGACCGACACCCAGTACCGCGTCCTCGCCCAGCTCGCGAACACGTTCATCGAGGAGAACCAGGCGGTGATCGCCGACCGGTTAGAGCGGCTGGAAGGGCTCCGCGCCGACGCGACGGACGCCGCGGAGACCGCCGGGCGCGACCCGGCCGCCGCCCTCGCCGACACCGAGTTCGACTCGGTCGACGAGCTCGACGACCGCATCGAGACGCTGGAAGAGGACGCCGAGGAGATGGAGGAGGTGCCGATGACGGGGTGGCCAACCGACCGCGTCTACTCGACGTTCTTCGAGGCGGTCGACTACCACGAGCGCGTGGTCGTGATCATGCTCGACGAGATCGACAAGCTCGTCGAGAAGAGCGGCGACGACACCCTCTATAACCTCTCCCGGATGAACTCCGAGCTCGACCGCTCGCGCATCTCGATCATGGGCATCTCGAACGACCTGAAGTTCACCGACTTCCTCGACCCCCGCGTCAAGTCGAGCCTCGGCGAGGAGGAGATCGTCTTCCCGCCGTACGACGCCAACCAGCTCCGCGACATCCTCCAGCACCGCGCCGACACCGCGTTCAAGCCCGACGCGCTCACCGACGACGTGATCCCGCTTTGCGCCGCCTTCGCGGCCCAAGAACACGGCGACGCCCGACGCGCGCTCGACCTCCTCCGCACCGCCGGCGAGCTCGCAGAGCGCTCGCAGGCCGAGATCGTCGCGGAGAAACACGTCCGACAGGCCCAGGACAAGATCGAGCTCGACCGCGTCGTCGAGGTCGTCCGCACGCTCCCGACGCAGAGCAAGATCGTCCTGTTCGCGGTGATTCTCCTCGAAAAGAACGGCGTCCACAACATCAACACGGGCGAGGTGTTCAACATCTACAAGCGCCTCTGCGAAGAGATCGACGCCGACGTCTTAACCCAGCGACGGGTCACCGACCTCATCAGCGAACTCGACATGCTCGGGATCGTCAACGCCGTCGTCGTCTCGAAGGGCCGCTACGGCCGGACGAAGGAGATGGGTCTCTCCGTGCCCGTCGAGGAGACGGAGGCGGTGCTCCTGTCGGACTCGCGGCTCGGCGACATCGAGAACGCGCAGCCGTTCGTCCAAGCGCGGTTCGACAACTAATCTCGGTCCGTCGAGGTCTCCCTAACAACGGCTCCCTCGGAAGCTACGCCGTCGGCGCAGTCGAAGCGATCCCCGGTCCGGTCGCCGGGAGACCGCTTCCCACCGCCCCCGCTATCGCCTCGTTCAGCTCTACCTGTCCCGTCGCGATCAGCCGGATGTAGCCGAGATACGGGACCCGGAGACGTGCCACTCCGTTCACCCACTCGGCCCTGACCGGCGGCGAGAGGCCGCTGGCCTGGTCGTAGGCGCCGTTGTTGTCGCCGAGGGTGATGTACCCGTCGTGCGGCGCCGGGCAGTTGGCGAGCGACCCGCAGTCGACGGCGTTGTGGTACTCCGCGTCGGCGCGGTCGTACCAGTTCTCGCCCTTGGTGACGTGGAACATCGCCCGGTGGATGATCGGCGCCCCGGTCCGGCCGGGCGGCGTGTATATCATCACCGACCCGTAGGACCCGAACGTCCGATAGTCGACCTTTTGGCCCACCTCGTGGGTGACGACGCCGACCCCGTTTTCGGCCACGTCCGGCGCGAGCCGGCCGGGCTCGGTGACGAAGACCAGGTCGCCGACCCGCATGTTCGGCTCCATGCTTCCGGACTCGACGGCGACCATCGGCGGCCACACGCCGCTGACGCCGAACAGCAGCAGTCCGACCAGGAGAACGACGGCGACGCTCGACAGCATCTCCCGGATCCACATCAGCGCGCCCTCCCGATCGTGCCGGAACCGGTGTACGAGCGACTCGTCCGCCGTCGGCTCTCCCGACTCGATTCCCGATTCTCCTCCCGCTCTCGACGCGCTCCGCTGCCCGGTCGCGGCCTCGCCCTGCCCGAGCGACCCGGGCTCGTCCCGAGAGTGAGCCTCAACCTCGGAATCGGAGGGCACGTCGTCCTCGCCGAAGGAGGTCGGACCGGCGGATTCGTCGGGAAGGCGGTCGTCCGACTCCCCGGGAAGCCGGTCTGCCGACTCGTCAGAAAACCGGTCGGCCGATTCGCCGGACGCTCCGTCGTCCGAGCCCTCGGACGCCGCCGCGGACTCCTCGTCCGTCCGCTCGTCTCGACCGGCCGACTCGTCGGAGTCCGTCGGCCGATCCCCTTCGTCCATTACGTCGGCTTTGGAGGGTTCCGTTCATAAGCTTCCGGGTCCCCGCGTTCCGGGAGCTCGGGCTCCCGCGCACCGACTTCCTTCGACGCCTCCGGAACGGTTTTGCCCGCGACCCCCCTTTCGGGTAGCGTGCCGCTGGAGTCGAACGCCCGGATCGCGAAGGCCCTCGCCGAGCGCGGCTACAACGCGGAGCGCGAGGCGGTGACCCTGCTCGCGGGCGCGACCGACCCGGCCGCCGCCGTCGCGGCCGCCGTCGACCGCGCCCCCGACGACGCCCTCCGGATCACCGCCGACCACGTCCGCGAGGCGATCGGTGACGCCGACAGATCGGACGCCTCTCCCGACGAAACGGGACAATCTCCAGTCGAAACGAAGGGGTCTACCGATCCAAACGCGGGGGCGACTGAGCCGGGCTCCGCGACCGCGGTCGACGGCTCCGATTCCCCCTCCGCCGGCCCGGGTTCCTCCTCCGCCGACCACGACCGTTCGTCCGCCGACCGGGACCGTTCGTCTACCGGTTCCGGGGCGTCTCGGGACCCGGAGCTACGCGACCTCGAAGTCGGCAACGACATGACCGGGCGCAGCACGGGGACCGGCGAGTACACGGACTTCGTCACGACGTTCCGCGACCGCTACGAGCGGCTCTCGAAGATCCTCCGCGGCCGCGTCAACCACCGGCCCGCGGAGGCGATCGCCGACATGCCGGGCGGCAGCGACGCCGCGATGATCGGCCTCGTCAACGACGTTCGCTCCACGAAGTCCGGCCACTGGCTGATCGAGTTGGAGGACACCACCGGGACCTTCCCCGCCCTCGTCATGAAGGACAAGGGCCTCGCCGACGTGGTCGACGAGATCCTCTTAGACGAGTGCGTCGCCGTCGAGGGGTCGCTCGCGGACGACGCCGGCATCCTCTTCGCCGACTCGCTCCACTTCCCGGACGTCCCTCGGACCCACCGCCCGGGCGGCGCGGACCGCCACGTCCAGGCCGCGCTGATCTCCGACGTCCACGTCGGCAGCGACGAGTTCATGGCCGACGCGTGGCACTCGTTCACCGACTGGCTCCACACCCCCGAGGCCGACCCCGTGGAGTACCTCCTCCTCGCGGGCGACATGGTCGAGGGGGTCGGCGTTTACCCCGATCAGGACGAGGAGCTGGACATCGTCGACATCTACGAGCAGTACGAGGCCTTCTCGGAGCACCTCAAGGAGGTGCCCGCCGACACCGAGGTCGTGATGATCCCCGGCAACCACGACGCGGTCCGGCTCGCCGAGCCGCAGCCGGGCTTCGACGACGAGATCCGGGACATCCTCGACGTCCACGACGCCCGGATCGTCTCGAACCCGGCCACCGTCTCGGTCGAGGGCGTGGAGGTCCTGATGTACCACGGCGTCTCGCTCGACGAGGTGATCGCGGAGCTGCCGGAGGAGAAGGCGAGCTACGACGAGCCGCACAAGGCGATGTACCACCTGTTGAAGAAGCGCCACGTCGCCCCGCAGTTCGGCGGTCACACCCGCGTCGCGCCCGAGGAGCGCGACTACCTCGTCATCGAGGACGTGCCCGACGTGTTCCACACCGGCCACGTCCACAAGCTCGGCTGGGGGAAGTACCACAACGTGCTCGCGGTCAACTCCGGCTGCTGGCAGGCCCAGACCGACTTCCAGAAGTCCGTCAACATCGACCCCGACGCCGGTTACGCCCCCATCCTCGACCTCGACACCCTCGACATGACGGTCCGGAAGTTCTCGTAGGTGGAGCCCTCGGACCGCGTTCCGGGTCTCCGGCGACCGCTAGCGTCCGATCTCGACCCGTCCGCTCGTCGCGTCGTTGAGCCGCTCGCGGAGCGCCTCGACCTCCTCGACCGGAACCCGGAGGTCGAACCGGACGCGCTCGCCGTAGTCGGCGTCGAACTCGACGCCCGCCGACTCGATCACGCCCCGGACCGTCCCCGAGTCGTCGTACTCGGTCTCGACGACGAGGGCGCGGTGCGGCCGCTCCTCGACCACGCCGGCGGCGTCGATACCGTCCTTCACCGCGCGCGAGTAGGCGCGCGCGAGCCCGCCGACCCCGAGGTTCGTCCCGCCGTAGTACCGCGTCACCACCGCGGCGACGTTCCGGACCTCGCGCTGCTGGAGCACGTTCAACGCGGGCTTGCCCGCCGATCCGGTCGGCTCGCCGTCGTCCGACGAGTACTCCCTGAGCATCGGCTCCGACCCCGGCGTCCGCTCGGACGGCTCGCCCGCGGGCACGCGGTACGCGGGCACGTTGTGGGTCGCGTCCGCGTACTCCTCGCGGACCGCCGCGACGAACGACTCGGCCGCCTCGACCGTGTCGACGGGCGCGACGTGGCCGAGGAACTCCGACCCTTGAACCTCGAACCGCGCGGTCGCGCGCTCGGCGACCGTCAGGTACGCGTCGCTCACGGCGGCCCCTCCCCCCCGTCCCCCGACGCCTCGTCCGGTGCCTCGTCCCGTCGCCGTTCGAGGGCGACGCTCGTCGGCGGCGCGAGGCGGTACAGCGCGAGGAAGGCGACGACCCCGACGACCTCCGCTATCGCCGCGACGACCGCCAGCGGCTCGGCCGCGAGCGCCGCGGAGGCGCCGGTCCCGTGCCACGCGAGGAACCCGCCGAGGAACGTCCCGAGCGTCCCCGCCCCGAGGGCGTACAGCCGACGGTACTCGCCCGCCCGGAGCGTCGCGACGGCGACCGCCGCGGCGAGCGCGCTCCCGGCGAGGAAGAGGTACGGGCGGGCGTCCGGGGGCGAGCCGAGCCGGGGCCACGCCCACAGCAGGTGGACCGCCGCCGCGACGGCCGCGGCCTGGACGGCGACGCCGCGGAGCAGGCGCTTCTTCGGGGTGTTCCGCCCGTCCGCGTCGGACCCGACGCCGAGTTCCGGCCCGCCGGTCGGGCCGCGGCCGTCGCTCATCGGACCACCGTCGGCTCGGCGGTCACTCCCACGGGTGGCTCCCGGGCGCGTCGGGCCACAGCGGGTACCAGTACGACTCGTCGTCCTCTAAGCCGAGCTCGCCGTCCAGGACGGACTGGAGCTTGAACTCGACCCGCTGGTTCCGGTCGTTCGTCCCCCGCGGCGCGAACGGGTAGTACGCGCCCCGGCGGAACGAGTAGATCCAGTAGACCGGACCGTCGTCGTTCTCGAAGCCGAAGACGGCCGCGAGCAGCCGCGACCCGAACCCCTCCTCGATGAACTGGTCGGCCGCGAAGTGGACGCTCGTCACCAGGTCCTCGGGGTCGTCGTCCTCCAGCACGAACCACTGGTAGCCGTGGTCGTCCTCGTACCGGTGGAAGCCGGTGCCGGTGTCGATCTCGCCGGCCTCCAAGATGGCCTCGACGGTCTCGACCGCCTCGTCGAAGCGCGTGCTGTCCATCCCGGAGAAGCACAGGGCGGCCTCGCCGCAGTGGTCGTAGCGGAGGTCCGCCTCCATCGTCATGTACGCGGTCGACATCCCGAAGAGGTCCTCGGGGTCCGCCTCGCGGGTCGCGTCGGTCTCGGCGCTCGTCCCGAGCACGGCCCGGATCGTGTCGAAGATGCCCATCTGCCCCGGCCTACGGGCGGCGGGGTTTAGGGCGTTTCTCTCGCCGGGTCCGCGCCTCTGTCGCCGCTTCCCGCCGAGTCGCTCCCCTGCCCTTCGCCCCCCTCCGACGAGTCACGCCTCGTCGCCGACGCGGTCGAGGTACGTTAACACGCCTCTCGCGTTCAGGCTCGCGTTCGCCCGCGCGCGCTCGCGGTTCCAGTAGTCGACGTCGCGGCTCGCCGACTCGAAGTGCTCGACGACCGCCTCGTCGTCGCCGAGTTCGGCGCGCTTCTCCCTGACGCGCTCGACCCACTCGACGTACGCTCGCTTCGCCTCGCCGATCAGGGCCTCGTCGCAGGTCCGCGGCCCGAAGTGACCGAAACAGACCGTCTCGGGGTCGATCTCCTCGATCAGCCGGATGTCGTCGAGGCACTGCTCGAAGTCGAACTGGGGCGGCGGCGTCGTCGGGGTCACCGCGTCGACCGCGAGGACGTAGATGCCGGCGGCGTCGGCGGCGAACACCACGTCCGCGTCGGGGTCGTGGTAGACCGCGTGGTGGGGGGCGTGCCCCGGCGCGTCGCGGACGACGAGCTCGCGGTCGCCGAGGTCGATCCGGTCGCCGTCGGCGACGCCCGCGATCCGCTCGTCCGGGACCGGCCGCGGCTCGGCGTAGTACTCCCACTGCTCCTCGACCGCCGACTTGGTGCCGGCGACGAGCGCGTCGGGGTCGACGAGGTGGCGGACGCCCTTCTCGGGCACCCGGACCTCGGCGTTCGGATAGCGCTCCGCGAGGTACCCGGCGCCGCCCGCGTGGTCGAGGTGGGCGTGGGTCGGGAGTATCCACGCGAGCTCCTCGCGGTCGATCCCGATCGCCTCTATGCTCTCGAACAGGGACTCCCGGTTCGCCCCCGTCCCCGTGTCTATCACGATCGGTCGCTCGGCGTCGTACACGTAAACGGCGCCGTACTCGTCGGTGTCGAACATCCCGGTGTCGTGGACGTACAGGTCCTCGACGCCGCGGACCGGTTCGAACTCGCCTGCGCGCATACCGGAGGAGGAACCCGGGGGCACTTCTAGCGATCGGTCCGGGGGCCGAGGCTTATGGTCGTTCCGCCCCAGGAGACGGTATGCGAGTGCTCGTCACCGGCGCGACCGGATTCGTCGGGAGCCGGCTCGTCCCGACGCTCCTCTCGCGCGGCCACGACGTGGTCGCGCTCGTCCGCGACGCCGACGGCTACGACGCGCCCGAGGGCGTCTCGGTCGTCGAGGGCGACCTCTTGGAACCGGAGACGCTCCCCGCGGCGTTCGAACTCGACGGCGAGGCGGTCGACGCCGCGTACTACCTCGTCCACTCGATGGACGGCGGCCCGGGGTACGAGGAGCGCGACCGGAACTGCGCGAGGAACTTCGTTGCGGCCGCGTCGGCCGCCGGGATCGACCGGATCGTCTACCTCGGCGGGCTCGGAGAAGACCGCGAGGAGCTCTCCGAGCACCTCCGGTCGCGCCGCGAGGTGGAGCGGATCCTCGCCGAGGGCGACCCGGCGCTCACGACGCTGCGCGCCGCGATCATCATCGGCGCCGGGAGCGCGAGCTTCGAGGTGGTGTCCGGGCTCGCTCGGCGACTCCCCGTGATGGTCACGCCGAAGTGGGTCGACACGCTGTGCCAGCCGATCGCGATCGGCGACGTGATCGCGTATCTGGCGGGGGTCCTCTCCGCCCCCGAGACCGCCGGCGAGACGTTCGAGATCGGAGGACCGGAAGTGCTGACATACGCCGAGATCCTCCGCCGGACCAGGCGCCAGCTCGGCCACTCCCTCCGGATCGTGCGGGTCCCGGTGTTGAGCCCCGGACTGTCAGCCCGGTGGCTCCGGCTCGTCACCGACGTGAACCCCTACCTCGCCCGGTCGCTGGTCGAGGGGCTCCGCAACACCGTGATCGTCGAGGACGACCGGATCCGGGAGCTGGTGCCCGTCGAGCGCACGCCCTTCGAGCTCGCGGTCGCCCGGGCGCTGACCGAGTCGCAGAACGCGGAGGCGTCGCCGCTGAGCGCGCTGCCCGGGGTCTCGCCGTGAGCCGCGAGTACGGGGAGACGTGGGTGTACGAGAGCCTCGTCGGCGGGATCCCGGGGCTCGACGTCTCGCGCACGCTGGCGGTCGCGCTCCAGTTCGCCATCTTCGAGGTCGGCGTGGTGGCGCTCGGCTGGTACTACGGGACCTGGGACGCCGTCGTCGCCGGGACGGTCGCGGTCGTCGTCGCGGCCGTCGGCAGCGTCGAGATGCACCGCCTCGGGGCGAAGAACCGGCTGCTCGGCACGCCGCCCGAGCACAAGCGTCTGCTGTTCGGGTCGAGCATCGAGATCGTGTTGGGCGTGCTGGCGTTCATCGCGCTGCTCACCTACCTGTTCGCGTGGGACGCGACCGGCGGGCCGACCCTCATCGACCGGCTGTTCGGGGACGACCCCCCGCTCCCCGTCGTCTACCTCACGCTGCTCGTCCTCTGGGACCTGACCTACCGGATCGGCACCTCGTGGTGGAGCGCGGTCGTGGCGCTGTGGCGCGCGGTCCACGTCGACCTCCCGGACGAGGAGCGGGCGACCGTCCGCCGGCTCGACGCCGAGAACATCGGCTTCTCGCTCGTCCAGCTGGCGCTCGTCCCGTTCCTGCTCACCGAGCCCGTGCTGCTCGGCGCGGTGGTCGGGCACGTCATCGCCGTCGCCGTCGTCTGCTCGCTCGCGATCTGGCTCACCTGAGCCGTCGCTCGCGGCGTCGCCACTCGGCGGTCGTCGTCGCCTACGGCTTCGTACTCGGCGGTTGAGAACGGAATCAGAAAACGCGGCGTCGCCGCGGCCGCGTCACTCGCCCTGAAGCTCTTCGAACTTGTCGAGGAGTGCCTCCGTCGAGTCGCCCGAGTCGTAGGTCAGGGAGCCGGAGTACTCGGGCCGCTCCGCGTCGAAGTCGGCGTCGACTTCGCTGGTCTTCTTCTCGCGACGCTCGTGTTCGGTCTCGTCATAGGCACCCATTGACATGGTACGACTACACTTGGCCGTTTCCTGTAATATACCTGTCGGTAAACGTATCAAAGACCGTGAACGTTCGGGGCCGGCCACCGGAATCGATTAACCGCGCGGCGTGATACCGAACGGGCGTGGCACAACCGCTCCGCTTCAGGCGCTCGCCCGGTCGGTGGACGGCGGACCGCGTCCGGTCGCAGCTCGCTCGCCCCCTCGACGAGAACCTCGGAGCGACCGCCGGCGACCCGTGGTTCGCCCCGCCGCCGGACTACGAGGCGCGTCGGTTCGACATGGACGACGGGTCGTTCGCGCTCTTCTGCTGGACCGACAGTGACTCGGACCCGCCGGCCGGCGCCGACGGCGGCTCGGTCGGGTACTGGCTGGGCAACACGGAGACCCCGAGCGAGCTCTGGCGGACGGACAAGTACGGGTTCGACGAGGCGCCATACCCGGTCTCCCGGTGGGCGCAGCGCGAGCTCCTCGCCGGGCTCCACGACGACGAGCCGTGGCTGGCCGACTACCCGCACGTCTCGTGGTACTTCCTGCCGGTGTTCTGCTCGAAGGACGGCGCGGAGACGAGCCGGGCGTTCTTCCGCGACCACGCCGCCGGGTTCCCGGACGCGACCCGCGAGGCGGGCACCGGCTTCGTCGAGGAGACCCTCCGGCCGGGGACGCTGGACGACTACCGCGAGGTCATGGCCGGGAAGCTCGGCACCTCCGCGTCGCGGGACCTCGTCCGCATGAGCGCGGCGATAGCCGAGTTCGCCGCGGCCCGGATCCTCTCCGACGCGGGGTACGAGATCACGCCGGAAATCGAGGTGACGACCGGGCACTCGCTCGACTTCCGCGCGACCGATCCCGAGACCGGCGCCGGTCACCTCGTCGAGGTCACGCGCCCGCAGCCGACCGCCGGCCGCTCCGCGAACGACCCCGTCGCGGCCGTCCGCGACACCGCCGAGACGAAGACCAGCGGCCAGCTCGCGGCCCACGCGGGCGGCGTCACGCTGTTCGTCGACTGCTCGTCGTTCCCCGCCGACGAGTGGGCCGCCGTGCGCGCGGCCGAGCCCGCGGTCCGTCACAAGCCCGCGGTCGTGTACCGCGCCGAGCCCGACGGGTCGATCGAGGGGTACCGGAAGGGTTCGGTCCCGCTCGACCTCTCCGGCGTCGTCGACGGCGTGTCGTAGTCGCGTCGCTCGTCGTCCACGGCACGTGGTAGTCGCGTCGCTCGTCGTCCACGGCGTACCGTAGCCGCGTCGCGGGTCGCGGCGTTCGGAATCTGCGGATCGGCGACGCTCCGCGGTCGGCTTTCGGAAAGAAGGGTATGGACTTCGCGCGGTTCGCCGCGTCAGAACGAGACTGGCGCGGGCCCGTCCTCCGCGTCGGTGGTCGGGTCGCGGTCCGAGTAGAACCGGCGACCGACGCCGCGGTGACAGACGCCGGCCCGGAGCGTGGTGAACACGTCTTCCGCGTCCTCGAACGTCTGGTCGCCGAACCGCTCCAAGACGTCGCCGAGCCGCTCGGACCCGTTCGCGAGCTCTACGGTCGCGTTGCCGTGAGCCGCGATGATCTCCTCAGAGGTGGTCGGGTACTGGTGCCGTTCGAGTCGGTCGTCGACGCCGTTCAAGCGCATCAACAGCTGAAAACCGCCGATGGTTCTTAATGATTGTCCATGTACAACCTTAGTCGGAGGGAATACCTTATACCTCCTTATATGCGAGTTCCGCGGCCGCGAACCGGACCGCCGTCGCTTAGTGCCGGGGCGGGCTATTCGCTCCCATGCCCTCAGAATCCGCCGATTCCGTCGATTCCGCCGGATCGACCGACTCCGCCGAACCGGCGGACTCCGCTGCCCAGGCCGACTCCGTCGACTCCGTCGTCGCCGACCTCCACGCGCACACGACCGTCTCGGACGGGACCCTGACGCTCGACGAGGTGCCCGCGGCCGCCCGCGAGGCCGGCGTCGACTGGGTCGCCGTCACCGACCACGACCGGATCCACCCCGAACTCGACGCGCCGGTCGTCGAACGCGACGGCGTCCGGGTCGTCAGGGGGATCGAACTCCGGGTCGACGCCGGCTTCGAGCGCCTCGACCTCCTCGGGTACGGCGTCGAACACACCGACGCGCTCGACGCGGAGGTCGAGCGCCTCCAGCGCGACCGCCGCGAGCGCGGCGCCGCCATCCTCGACGCGGTCGAGGACCGGCTCGGCGTCGACCTCGACGTGGCGCCCCGCGAGGGACTGGGGCGCCCGCACATCGCGCGGGCGATCGAGGAGTCCGACGCGCCCTACGACTACGCCGGCGCGTTCGACGAACTGATCGGGAACGACGGCCCCTGTTACGTCGCGCGTGAGGTGACCCCGCTCGACGATGGGCTGGACCTGCTCGCCGACGCCTGCGCGCTCGTCGGGCTCGCGCACCCGTTCCGGTACGAGCGCGTCGACGAGGCGCTCGGGGTCGCCCGCGACCGCGACGCGATCGGCGCGATCGAGCGCTTCTACCCGTACGGTCGCGCCGTCGACGACGAGCGGATCGACCGCGTCGCCGCCGAGGCCGGCCTGCTCAGAACCGGCGGCACGGACGCGCACGAGCGCACCCTCGGGGTCGCCGGGCTGACGGAATCGGCGTTCGAAGCCGTCCGCGAACGGCTCCCCGAACCGGTCCCCGTCCGGTCGTCCTCCGTCACGGCGCCCGACGAACAGGATTAAGCCCGCGCCGGCCGGAGAGGCGCGTATGCGGTGTCACTACTGCGACCGGGAGGCCACGTACGAGGCGGAGCAGCGCGGCGTGGTCGTCGGCCTCTGCGAGTCCCACTTCAAACAGCGCGTCGAGGAGCTCGCCGAGTCGGACGAGCTGGCCGAGCTCCGCGACCGGATCGACATCGAGTCCTCGGAGTAGCCGGACCGAGACGAACGGTAAAAGGCGGCGCGGGACCAACCGGTCGGCATGGACCTCACGGACCGGCCGCGGCGCCTCCGGACCGACGGCGTTCGCCCGCTCGTCGCCGAGACCGACCTCTCGGCGTCGGACCTCGTCGCGCCCGTCTTCGTCGACGCGACGACCGACGAGCGCGTGCCCATCGAGACGATGCCCGGCCACGAGCGCGTGCCCGTCGACGAGGCCGTCGACCGCGTCGCCGAGATCGGCGAGACCGGCGTCGAGGCCGTCATCCTCTTCGGCGTCCCCGAGTCGAAGGACGCGTCCGGGAGCCGGGCGTACGCCGACGACGGCGTCGTCCAGCGCGCGATCCGCCGGATCGCGGCCGAGACCGACGCCACCGTGATCGGCGACGTCTGCCTCTGTGAGTACACCGACCACGGCCACTGCGGGGTCATCGAGGAGACCGCCGAGTCGGACCCGACGCTCACCGTGAAGAACGACGAGACGCTCGACCTGCTCGCGCGCACCGCGGTCTCGCAGGCCGACGCGGGCGCGGACGTGGTCGCCCCCTCCGCGATGGCGGACGGGCAGGTGGGGGCGATCCGCGCGGCGCTCGACGAGGCGGGACACGAGGACGTGGCCATCCTGAGCTACGCCGCGAAGTACGAGTCCGCCTTCTACGGCCCCTTCCGCGACGCGGCCGACGGCGCGCCCGCGTTCGGCGACCGCCGGCACTACCAGATGGACCCCGCGAACCGCCGCGAGGCGCTCCGGGAAGCCCGTCTCGACGCCGAGCAGGGCGCGGACGTGCTGATGGTGAAGCCCGGCCTGCCGTACCTCGACGTCGTCGGGGACCTCCGGCGAGAGTTCAACCGCCCCATCGCCGCGTACAACGTCTCCGGCGAGTACGCGATGCTCCACGCCGCCGCGGAGAAGGGGTGGCTCGACCTGGAGGCGACCGCGCTGGAGTCGCTCACCGCGCTCAAGCGCGCGGGCGCGGACCTGATCATCACGTACTTCGCCGAGGACGTGGCCGATCACTTCTAAATAAAGCCGGAGGGGAGCAGACGCGCTTTCTCAAACATACTCCCCCGGCGCGCGCCTGCGAGCGGCCGCCCCCGGCGGCCGCGAGGAGCGCATGCGAGGGACGCGGTGAGTGAGGGGCGACCGGAGGGAGCCCCGAGCGAACCGCGAGGCTGGGGAGGGTGAGGCTGTGGTAGCTGTGCTGTGCGGGGCGGGACCTAAAGGGGCAGCCGCGAGGGCGAAGCACGGCGACGGAAGCACCGCAGACCGCGAACGGAGTGAGCGGTCGAGGAGCACACCGAGCCGCGCGAGCCGTCGCGGCTGGGGCTTTGGAGGTGGTCTCCCTCGACACACAGCAACCTCTCGGATCTCGAACCGGCTACACCACCTGTTCGCCGTCGTCGTCGTACACTTCGATGGCGTCGACCGGGCACGAGCGCGCCGCGAACTTCGCGTCGAGCTCCTCCCCGTCGGGCACCTCGACGACGAACAGGTCTTCGTCCTCTTCCTCGCTCCCTTCTAAATCGGCCTTCCCGTCGTTCAGGTTCTTCTCGAAGGCGTCCCACTCGGCGACGCACTGGTACATCCCGACGCAGGTGTCGCGGTCGAACTCGACGTACATGATCACCGGTTCGGCGAGCCGATACAAAGCCGTGGCGACGAGACGAGTGAGAGTCCGGTCGATTTGGACCCGCCGACAGGTCACCGGAGAACCCCCCAAAGCACCGGCCGGGAGGCGGGCACACGCTCGCTGCGCTCCTCAGTCGCTCGTTCCACTCGCTCCCTGCGGTGCTTGCGTCGTCTGTGCCCGCCTCTCGACCGCCCCTTTGGATCCCACCCCGCACCGCGACCGCACCTCACCCCTCCCCAGCCTCGTCGCTGGCTCCCGGAGCGTAGCGGAGGGTGCCAGCGACTCCCTCGCGCGTGCGACTCACGCCCGGAGGGCGTTCGTCGGCACGCGCCGACCGGATTCGGTCGGTCGATCAAAAAGAGGGTACTACCGACCTCGCCGCGCGCCGACCGTCCTTCTTAAGCCTCGCAGGGACGGATCCCCGCGCATGCCCACCGTCTGGCTCGTCGACCGGCAGTTCGACTCGAAGGGACTCGTGAGGCTCACCTACGCCACCGAGGACGGCGAGCGCGTCCACACGAAGGAGCTGGCCGAACAGCGGCTCGTCACGGGCGACGGGATCACCGCCGGCCGCGAGGTCGACGAGAGCGCGCTGGGCGAGACGCCCGAAGAGGAGGTCGAGCGGTTCGCGACCGAGGCGTCGAAGATGGCGGCCGACCACGACCTCGACGACCGGGTCTGATCCCGCTCTCCGCACCTCACCGCGCTCGACCGCGCAACGCCGCCCCACACAACCGAGTCCGTTAAGAGGGAACCGGCGGAACGTGTGACCGAAATGCCCAGTGGTGAGTACGACCCCGACGCCGTCGAACCGCGCTGGCAGCGGCGCTGGGTCGACGAGGAGACGTACGCCTACTCCGACGACGACCCGGTCGATCCGAACACCGTCTTCTCCATCGACACGCCCCCGCCGACGGTATCGGGGAGCCTCCACATGGGCCACCTGTACGGGTTCACCCTCCAGGACTTCGTCGCGCGCTTCGAGCGCATGAACGGCGGCGAGACGTTCTTCCCGTTCGGCTACGACGACAACGGGATCGCCTCCGAGCGGCTCACCGAGGACGAGCTCGAGATCCGCCACCAGGAGTTCGAGCGGCGCGAGTTCCAGGCGAAGTGCCGGGAGGTCTGTGCCGACTACGAGCAGCAGTTCACCGAGAACGTCCAGTCGCTCGGGGTGTCGGTGGACTGGAACCACACGTACCAGACCATCGAGCCGCGCGTCCAGCGCGTCTCCCAGCTCTCGTTCGTCGACCTCTACGAGCAGGGCCGCGAGTACCGCGAGAAGGCGCCCGCGATCTGGTGCCCCGAGTGCGAGACCGCCATCTCGCAGGTCGAGACCGAGGACGACGAGCAGGGCAGCCACTTCAACGACATCGCCTTCGCCGTCGCGGGCGGCGACGGCGAGACCTTCACCATCTCGACGACGCGGCCCGAGCTCCTTCCCGCCTGCGTCGCCGTCTTCGTCCACCCGGACGACGACGAGAACCAGCACCTCGTCGGCGAGTCCGCCGAGGTCCCGCTGTTCGGCCACGAGGTGCCGATCATCGCCGACGAGCGCGTCGACATGGAGACGGGCTCCGGCATCGTGATGTGCTGTACGTTCGGCGACCAGAACGACATCGAGTGGTACCAGGTCCACGACCTGGACCTGCGCGTCGCAATCGACGAGTCCGGGCACATGACCGACGTCGCGGAGGAGTACGAGGGGCTCCACGCCGACGAGGCCGGCGAGGCCATCGTCGAGGACCTCGACGAGGCGGGCGCGCTGCTCGACCGCCGCGACATCACCCACACGGTCAACGTCCACGAGCGCTGCGGGACGAGCGTCGAGTTCCTCGTCACCGAGCAGTGGTACATCGAGATGCTCGACAAGACCGACGAGTACCTCGAGGTCGGCCGGGAGATGGACTGGTCGCCCGAGAAGATGTTCACCCGGTACGAACACTGGGTCGAGGGGCTCCAGTGGGACTGGCTCATCTCCCGCCAGCGCTCGTCGGGCATCCCGTTCCCGGTGTGGTACTGCGCCGACTGCGGCGAGGCGGTCATCGCCGACAAGGCCGACCTGCCGGTCGACCCGCTCTCCGACGACCCGCCCGCCGACGCCTGTCCCGAGTGCGGGCACGACGAGTTCGAGCCCGAGGACGACGTGCTCGACACGTGGGCCACCTCCAGCCTGACGCCGCTCATCAACGCCGGCTGGGACTGGGACGAGGCGGCCGGGGAGTTCACGATGGAGCGCCCGGAGCTGTATCAGTTCGACCTCCGGCCGCAGGGCCACGACATCATCAGCTTCTGGCTGTTCCACACGATCGTCAAGTGCTACGAGCACACCGGCGAGGTCCCGTTCGAGGAGACGATGATCAACGGTCACGTGCTCGACGAGAACCGCGAGAAGATGTCGAAGTCGGTCGGCAACGTCGTCGAGCCCGAGGCCGTGCTGGAGGAGTTCCCGGTCGACGCCACGCGCTACTGGGCGGCCGGCACCGCCGTCGGCGACGACTTCCCCTTCAAAGAGAAGGACCTCCGCGCGGGCGAGAAGCTGATCCGGAAGCTGTGGAACGCCTCGAAGCTCGTCGAGTCGCTCGCGCCGGAGCCGTTCCCGGCCGAGCCGGACGACGGGCTCCGCGAGCTCGACCGCTGGCTGCTCGCCGAGCTCGACGCCGAGGTCGAGCGGCTCACCGACCTCCTCGACGACCGCGCGTTCTCGAAGGCGCGCGACGAGCTCCGGAGCTTCTTCTGGAACACGTTCTGCGACGACTACCTCGAGATCGCGAAACAGCGCGAGGACGCCGCGGCCGCGTACACGCTCCGCGCCGCGCACCGCCGGTTCCTGAAGCTGTTCGCGCCCCTCCTCGCGCACGTCACCGAGGAGCTGTGGCACGACATGTACGCCGGCGACGCGGCGGCGGCCGGGCTCGCGGACGGCGCGACCGACTCGGTTCACCTCACCGACTGGCCCGAGCCGCTGGGGATCGAGGCCGACCGCGACGCCGGGACCGCCGCGACCGCGGTCGTCGGCGCGCTCCGCAAGTACAAGAGCGAGAACCAGCTCCCCCTCACCGCCGCGCTCGACGCGGTGGAGGTGTACGCCGACGTGCGCGGGTTCGAGGACGACATCACCGGCGTGATGCACGTCGACGACCTCGCGGTCCACCCGGACGGCGACGCGCCCGTCGAGACGGTGATCACGGGGATCGACCTCGACTACGCCACCGTCGGCCCGAAGTACGGCGACCAGGTCGGCGACATCGAGGCCGCCCTGGCTCAGGAGGAGTACGAACTCGACGGCGACGAGCTTCACGTCGCCGGCGTCACGCTCGTCGGCGACGAGTTCACGGTCGAGGAAGAACGTCAGTATCAGGACGAGGGCGAGCTGCTCCAGGCGGACGGCGTCGTCGTCATCGTTCGCAACGACGCGTAACCGCGCCTCTCCCTCTCGTATTCGACTCGATTACAGATCGGCGCCGACGGCGTCTCCGACCGAGTCGAACCCGTCCCGTTCGAGCAGTTCGAGCAGCCCTTCGTTGATATCGCGTGCGAGCCCCGGCCCCTCGTAGACGAGCCCGGTGTACAGCTGGACGAGCGAGGCGCCCGCCCGTATCTTCTCGTAGGCGCCCGCGGCGTCCGAGACCCCGCCCACGCCGATCACGGGCACGTCGGTGCGCTCCGCGACGAACCGCACCCGCTCCGTCGCGAGCGACTCGATCGGCTTCCCCGAGAGGCCGCCGCGTTCGGCCCGGTTGTGGCTCCGCAGCGAGTCCGGCCGCGACGTCGTCGTGTTGGTCGCGATGACGCCGTCGAGGTCGAGGTCGTCGACGACGCCGAGCGCGTCCTCGACCGCCGGCTCCGGGAGGTCCGGGGAGAGCTTCACGAGGAGCGGGTCCGCGCCGGCGTCGTCGAGGGTCCCGAGGATGCGCTCTAAGGCCTCGCGGTTCTGGAGTTCGCGGAGCCCCGGCGTGTTCGGGCTGGAGACGTTGACGACGAAGTAGTCGCCCGCGTCCGCGACGCGCTCGTACGTGTAGCGGTAGTCGTCGGGGGCCTCGGCCAGCGGCGTCGACTTCGACTTCCCGATGTTGATCCCGACCGGCACGTCCGGGAGCGGGTCGCGGTCGAGGCGCTCCCCGACGCGGTCGGCGCCCTCGTTGTTGAACCCCATCCGGTTGACGAGCGCCTCGTCCGCCTTCAGTCGGAACAGTCGCGGTCGCGGGTTCCCGGGCTGCCGCTCGGCGGTCACGCCGCCGACCTCCACGTGGCCGAATCCGAGCGACGCCAGCGCTCGCGGGACGTGCGCGTTCTTGTCGAACCCGGCCGCGACGCCCACCGGGTTCGGGAACGACGACCCGAACGCGTCGACCGCGAGCCGCTCGTCGTCGACCGCGTACCGCTCGGCGAGCGCGGCGGCGACCGGCGTCCCCTGGACGCCGCCGAGCAGTCGATGCACCAGTCCGTGTGCGGTCTCGGGTGGAAGCCGGAACAGCGCCGGCTTCAACAGGTCGTACGCGCCCATCGTCTGGGCCTCGTCACGAGCGACAATCAATCCGCCGACCGCGGTCCGCGTCGCGGCCGCTCGCGGGCATCGATCCGGTGAAACCCCGCGGTCCGTCTCAGAAGTCGTGTTCCAGCTGCTCGGGGTTGGCGTCCGCTTTCTGGATGATTATCTTCCCGTCTCGGACCCGGACGAACACCTCGTCGCCGATCTCCATGCCGGCGACGGCGAGTTCGTCCTCGTGGAGGTTCACGTGGACGTTGTGGTACTCCCCCTCGTCGTCCTTGGCGCCACTGGGGCTGAGCTTCTTTTTACGGACCATCGCGGGTGTGTTGTCGCATGTCGCCATAGCAGACACATAAGTGTTGTTTACCCGCAGTCGGCAGGAGTCCCAGACTGCGCGCGTGCGTCGACGTGACCCGGAACGGACATTGAGGCGCTGTCCGCGCTCTGCGGGGTGACCCGAGCCGTCACGCGGGCCGCGAATCGACGGCCGGCCGGAGCGAACGCCTCATCGCGAACTGGTGTCCGCCTCCCGTCTCGCGTCGCAGAGAGCGAAAACCGCAACCAGCGACCGGGATAGTATATAAAAATTGTGGCGTACAGCTTTCATTTCCCCGATATATTTATTACAGACTGTGTGCTGGTGTCACACGGAGGCAAAACCATGGTACGTGAAGACGGTAAGCGAAACTTTGCCCTTCGGGAAGAAGACGGATCGGAACCGAGCGAGTTCTCGGGCAACATGCCGCGTCAGGCGGCGCTGAAGGCAGCTCGGACGCTCGACCCGGCGCCCTCGGAGGAGGAGGCCGAGCGAACGACGCTCCGCCTCCGCGAGAAGGGGACGCAGAAGGTCCACGAGTACGAGGGCTGGGCGTGGAAGGACGGCGCCCCGGAGGTGGACGACGCCGACGACGACTTCTGGCTCAACGACCTCGACAACATCACCAAAGCCAACGTCTCGAAGCAGGGCATCGAGTACCTCGACGAGGAGTAGTTCCCCGGGCACTCCGATCCCGATCTCTCGTTTTAGCCGCCGGTCGACCGGAACGCTTCGGGCATGATCACCGTTGCGCCGCAGAGTGACCGCCCCGAACAGTCGCGTCGCCGGTTCGATCGGATCCGGTCAGTTCCCTTCTCTCGGCATGAAACCGCATGACGTGGCGCCGATGGTTCGACGGGGTTAAGTACAACCCGGGCATTCGAAGAAATGCGAAGAACGCATCGCGGACTCGGGCCGTTCAATCCGGCCCGGTTTCGCAGGACCCGTACCGTTCCGATGGGTTTATCACCCGTCGTCCGGTACGTTCAGGTCCGCGAAGGATGAGGATCACGCCCCCTGCGCTCCGGCGTAAGCGGTGATCTGATGTGAGCCGTGGTCGTTCGGTGCCATCCAAGCCGTTGGCTGGCCCGGACACCACACAGACCAATGCAATGGTGTGTCAACACTATGTTGACACCCGCCAACACCCCCTTCGGGCCGGGAATCAGGCTCGAAGGACATACATTCCGGTTGATCCTGCCGGAGGCCATTGCTATTGGGATCCGATTTAGCCATGCTAGTCGCACGAGTTCAGACTCGTGGCGAATAGCTCAGTAACACGTG